>CAYTHV010000144.1:0-8591 GCA_964437685.1 uncultured Pirellulales bacterium | reverse complement strand
GGCAAAATAGCCACCCACTACACAGAAGACTTCCAACACCCCACCGGACGCTTACATTTATTGAAAGTTAATTTAAATGTTATCTTGGAACTGCTGTAGGTTCCCTGATATTTTTTCAGCGTCAGGACAAGCGTCATATACCTAAATGTATAATTCGCATTGCCGGGATCTATCCCAATACCAAATCCCCGGCTGTTGCCTGCATAATCAATTAAAGAAAGAATTGAGGATGTCAGTTGTGTTGTTGTTGTATCTGCCAGAGTGATTTTACAGGGCAATGGAAAGATAGACCACACAGAGGAGGATAAGTCATTATTCTGACTTAGTTTGCAAACATAGTTACCGCTTATGAAACTTCCTTTCAACGGCACTCCGTAACCTTCAAAACAATTCAGACCGCTGGTATCAGTACCCTGATAAAATCCCTTGACCGTATCGTCCAGTAAATGAATTTTAAAACTGGTTTGGGAACTGGATACACCGTAAACAGTCAAAACCGCTTCTGTAACGATGCTGCCGAGAGGGATAATGATTTGATCGGCGCCGATACCCCATGTCATAAATTTATTTGCGTAAATGGTTTGTGCGTTTAATGTTCCACAGAGAAACAGAGACAATACGGCAGCTAATAACATCTTTTTCATGGTCAAATCCCTTTTTAGTAAAAACGATACAAGTCTGCATTCCATAACCACTCGCTTGACCATGTTGCCAACTAAACAATAGAATTCATTTTCAAGCGGGTCAATTCGACATTGAAAAATATGACTCCCCCTGTTTTAGATAAACTATCCCTCTTTTTAATGTTTAAAGACCATACAGGCAATTCGCAAATTTTACAGTTAAGACGGAATAAACGCCTTTAATTGTATCAAAAAAAAGGTTTTTAAAGGTTGGCACAAAGATTGCTTAAATTAAACCATCTGATGTTGTGTCGATTTGGAAATGTAATATGATTCAAGATAAAACTGTAATTAATTTATTAGAAACGGCAATGACTGCCGAAGGCCTGCGACAACAGGCTATCGCAAGCAATGTCGCGAATATGAATACCAGAGGGTATCGCCGGGTTGATATCAACTTTGAAGAAGCGCTGACCAAAGCGATGTCCAAAAGCGAAAATCCATCCGGCGACGACATTGATATGGAGTATTACGAGACAAAAAATACCCCTTTAAATGAGCATGGCAATGATGTCAATGTTGACAATGAAGTCGGGGAAATGGTGAAAAACTCCCTGAAACACCATGCTTTTATGGCGTTGCTGAAGAAAAAATATCAGCAGATGGATAACGCATTAAAAATTCAATAGAAACATTGTCTTGATGCCTGGCGGAAAGGATTCCGACTATGAAAATTGATGGCATGTTCAACACGATCAATATCGCCACCAGCGGTCTGCGTGCCTATAATCGCAAAATTGAATTGATCAGTTCGAACGTAACCAATATGCAGACGACCGACGCGGGCAATGGGGAGCCGTATCGCCGCTTGGTTGCGGAATTCAAATCTGGACAACTCAATGACGGCCTCGGCGGCGTCGAACTCGGTGAAATCAAACAAGACCCGAGCGATTTTCAGATGGTCCTCGACCCGGGACATCCCAATGCCGACGCCAATGGTTATGTGGCCATGCCGAATGTCAGTCTGGCACAGGAAATGATTGATTTGAACGTCGCCAGCAAGGCCTATCAGGCCAATGCATCCATACTTAAACGGTATCAGAAAATGATGGAAACCAGTCTGGAACTCTTGCGTTAAGGAACTTTCCCAATGAGCATACAATTTAATCCGAATATTCCGTCTCCGGCGATACAGGGACCATTATCCCAGTCGGCCTTGAAACCGGAAACCGGCAAACAGGCCGATTTCGGCGATGCACTGATGAACTCGTTTCGTCAGGTCGACAGGGATCAGGCGGATGCGAACGCCTCAATTGTAGATTTGCTTAGCGGTAAACAGCAGGATGTCAATTCCGTAGTCGCTTCCATGGCCAAAGCGGATATGAGCTTTAAGCTGCTTGTCGGCGTCCGCAATAAATTAGTCGAAGCGTACAAAGAAACGATGCGGATGCAGGTTTAAAATAATGGATTTAATTCATCCTGCAAGACTAACGATCGATTTAAGGTGAGAGTTTGTTTGACAAATTAAACGCAATCTGGCAACGAATAGGACTTGTCCAGCGGGCAGTCCTGGGAGCGGCGGTAATGGCTTGCATCATTACCGGCAGCCTGCTGACCAAGTGGGCTACACAGCCGGAGATGCGCCTTCTTTACGGAAATCTGAGCCTTGAACAGGCCAGCCAGATTGTCGGCAAAGTGCAGGAAAAAAATGTCACATGCACCCTTGGCGGCGGTGGAACCAGCGTCTTTGTCCCTTCGGAAAAAGTCTATGAACTGCGTGCCGCGATGGCCAAAGAAGGCTTGGGCCCCAAAGATGGCGAACCGGGATACGAACTTTTTGACAATGAAAAACTGGGCGTCAGCCCCCTGGTCCAGAAACTCAATTACAATCGCGCCGTACAGGGCGAATTAGCCAAAACCATTCAATTCTTTGACGGCATTGAATACGCACGAGTTCACATCGTCCGCCCGGAGCAGACCATGTTTACCGGCGAAGGAATGAAAGCCAGCGCCTCAGTGATGTTGAAATTGCGCCCCGGCTGGCGGCTCAGTCAGGCAACCACTTCAGCGATTACCAATCTGGTATCCGGCGCCATCGAAGGGCTTAAGTCGGAAAATGTAACCATCGCCGACAGTCAGGGCAATCTCATGACCGGCACGACTGCCGCAGATCCGCTGGTCTCGGGAGCCAATACGTATAAAGATTATAAATCCGCCCTGGAACAACAGATGACCGAGCGGCTGATACGTTCCCTGGAACTGGTCCTGGGTTCCGGCAAGGCAACCGTATTGGCCAGCGCGGTTGTCGATATGACCAGTGAAACAGAAGTGAAAACCAGCTACGAAAAGGGAATTCCCGAAGAAGAAACCGTCGACGGGACAACCAATACAAAACCGGAAACTTCTACGCCCGACGGCAAATCAACCGTTGCCGGAGGACAGGAAAAAACAGAATCCTCTACCAACAAATATAAAGTCCCGCAAACCGTAACCACGCGGCAGACCACCCCCGGAGTTGTTAAAGGCTGGTCTGTTTCCATTATTGCGGATTTATCCAGGCCCCAGGAACCTGCGGCAACCGAAGACAAGAAAGAGAAAAAAGACGATGCCGCAGCCGCAACACCTGCTGCGGCAGGCAGCGAATTGCTGATGTCGATTGACGATGTGAAGGCAATTGTCCGAACCGCTATCGGCTCGGAATTGCTGAAAGAGGAAAATCTGACCGTGCGCCATGTTCCTTTCAACAGGCCCGTTTCACCTGTGATGGTGGACACCGGCGGATTGGATTCATGGCAGAAGTACATCGAATTAGCCCGGCAGTCGTCAATGGGTATTTTAGCAATCTGCGCATTGCTGGCTTTGAAGATATTCACCGGGGCGAGCAAAAAAGCCGCCGCCGCTTCACAGCCAAATGCCGCAAACGCACTTGGAGTGGGCGGAACCGCCATGCTGGGCGCAGGAGCCGGTGCCGATACGGTTAACGCCATTCGTCAGCACATCGCCGGCCAACTGCGTCAGAATCCTGAGCAGGTTCGCCAATTATTCGCCAGTTGGCTGGCCGAGGAGCGATAATCAATGGAACTGCGAGGGATACAGAAAGCGGCTATGCTGTTAACGGCGCTGGATCCGGCAACCGCCTCGGAACTGCTCAAAGGACAGCCCCAGGAAATCATTCATAAAGTCGCCATGGAATTGTCGCAATTGGACGCCAAAGGGATGACCGGACCGGAAAACGCAACCTCCGTCAGCAAGGAATTCGTCGGCGAACTTCAAAAACGGAACGGCGGAGCAATCCATGTTAAAAGTTTTGTCACCAACCTGCTTCAGAACGTCGGCGGCAAGGATAAAGCCGCGGAAATTCAATCGCGAATGAAAAAAGCGGTCCTCGAACATGACCCTTTTATTGTTATTTCAAATGCCTCGGCTGAACAGGTTGCCTCTGCCGTGGGAGCCGAACCGCCGCAGGCAATCGCATTAGTGCTCTCGGCGCTGCCTTCCAAACTGAGTACGGAGGTCCTGGCTAAACTGGAGGAGCAATTGAGCGCACAGGTAGTATGGCGAATGACCGTCCCAACGGATGTGTCGCCCAAAACACTGCGGCGCATCGGCGAAGTGGTCTGCAAACGAATCATCGAAATGAGTTCGGAACAGCAATCGCCGGCAATCAGGGACAGCGCCGGCAAAGATACGCTGCGAAAACTGGCGCTGGTGCTCAGCGGACTGCAAAAAGATCGCCGTGAAATTTTGCTGCAGCAGATTCAGGGACGCAGCGACGATACGGCAAAGATGATTAAGGCGCTGATGGTCACCTGGGAAGACATTCCCAAAATCGATGATAAATGTCTCCAGGGTCTGCTGCGAAAGGTCGAAGCGGGCGTTCTGGCCAAAGCGCTGCACGGAGCAGATGCCCTGATTACTCAGAAAATTCGTTCGAACATCTCGGAACGTTTATCGCAAATGATCGATGACGAATTGTCTTTGCTGGGCGAGCCGAGAAAAAAAGATATTCTTGCCGCGAGAGAAGAGGTCGCCATGCCGCTGCGCGAGGCCAACGAAGCTGAACAGCTCATCTTCATTGAGGAAGAATAAGTATGGCCGCGACGATCACACTCCAATTCGGCAGAAACATCGGCTCGGTTCAGACGCTTGCCCCGGCGGAGATTGCCAAAAATACAGCCGCGGCCTCCGACGCCAAAGAAATCGCAGGATTGAAAAATAAACTTGAATCGCTTTGCCAGGCCGTCAATCTGGCGGCAAAAGAAACGGAATCATACGGAAAGCGGCTTTTTGCGGCGCACCGTGAGCAGATCATCCGGCTGGCGATACAAATTGCGTCACGGATATTGGTCCGTGATGTCGAACAGGGCCAATACCAGATCGAACGTATTCTGACCGAGGCGATTGCGACAACCCCCGGCGGATCGATTTTGGAAATCCGCATGAATCCGGACGACCTGAAAACGTATGAAGAGATCGTAAAAAACGGCTCAGCGGAAATTGACGCTGATATCAAATTAACCGCGGACTGGTCCATTGGAAAAGCCGAATGTGTCGTCATTACGACAGAAGGATTAGTCGAATGTACGATGCAGGAACATCTTCGACAGATTGAAATGGCATTACAGACGGCACAAGCATAATGAATGAAAAACAAACAGCCTCTTTTGTCGATTTTGAGCCTTTGATGCAGGCGGTCAGGCAAGCTCCGCTGGCGGCACGCAAAGGAGCGGTAACCCATGTCTCGGGACTGACGGTCGAAAGCAGCGGACCTTCGGTTGGTCTTGGCCAACTGTGTCGGATTCGGCTTCAAACCGGCGTCCATGTGGATGCCGAGGTTGTCGGTTTCCGCAAAGGCAATCTGGTTCTGCTGCCGCTGGATTCCATCGACGGTATTCGACCGGGCGATATGGTTTCCGCGACGGACAAACCGCGAATGATTTGCGTTGGTGATAACCTGATGGGTCGAGTCCTCAATGGACTGGGCAGCCCCATCGATGGCAAAGGACCGCTCATTGGCCAATACCGGGCGATTCATAACGCCAGCCCCGCTCCCTTGCAGCGTGAAATGATCAGCGAGCCGTTATCGCTGGGTATCCGCGCTCTCGACGGCGTTTTAACCTGCGGCAAAGGACAGCGCGTCGGCGTATTCGCAGGCAGCGGCGTCGGAAAAAGTGTTCTTTTGGGAGAGATCGCCAACAGCAGCGCTGCCGATGTCAATGTTGTAGCGCTGGTCGGCGAACGCGGGCGTGAAGTCCGTGAATACCTTGAAAAAGATTTAGGACCCGAGGGACTGGCGCGAAGCGTGATCGTCGTCGCCACGTCGGACTCGGCGGCAATCCAGCGAGTCAAAGCGGCGTTTGTCGCGGCAACCATCGCTGAGTATTTTCGTGAACAGGGAAAAGATGTCCTGTTTATGATGGACTCTCTGACCCGGCTGGCTCAGGCACAGCGGGAAATCGGTCTTGCCGCCGGCGAACCGCCCGCGACAAAAGGCTATTGCCCAAGCGTATTTGCGCTGCTGCCGAAACTGATTGAACGGCTTGGATGCGACGAACACGGAAGCATCACTGGCATTCTGACGGTGCTGACCGAGGGCGATGACATGAATGATCCGGTCGCAGACAGCGCACGGTCGCTGCTGGATGGACACTTTGTCCTGTCGCGAAAACTGGCGGATCGGGGCCACTACCCCGCCATCGACATCCTCCAGAGCGTCAGCCGTCTGATGAATGCCGTCGTCAGTCCGGAGCATCGCTATGCGGCACAAAAAATGCGGGAAATCTATGCGACCTATGCGGATGCGGAGGATTTGATCAGTATCGGCGCGTTTTCGCCGGGCAGCAATCGCCGGATCGACGGCGCCATCGCCCTGATTGAACAGATCCAGCGATTTTTGATTCAGCCCGTGCGGAACCGCTCCACGTTTGAAGACACTGTGAAACAATTGCGGACAATCGCGTCAACCTGGGATCAACTGCTCAGTGAACCGGCGGCAAAACCCGCAAAACCCCAGCCCGCAAAAAAATAAGTCGTAAATTGAAAAATAAATATTGTGTGGCCCAGCCTGACGCAGTCGGACTGTGAAAGCCATAAGCCCCCGGATTCAGAGGGGGTAATATGAAGCTCTCGAAGCGATTGAAGAAATAAACCTCTTCAGGGTGAAATTGTTATCTCTGTGTTTCTCTGTGCCCTCTGTGGCAGAAAAATAAAACAGAAAGATTCCAAAACTAAGAACTGAAAATGGCATGAAAAAATTCGTCTGGCGATTACAAAGGCTGCTGGATATTAAAACCCGTCAGGAGGAACTCCTCCGAACGGAGCTGGTCGCGTTGAGCGAACAGGCAGCCGCCATACGAGCGGAAATCCTGATGCACAAAGCATCCATCCGAAGCAGGCTGGCGCAGATGCGATCTCTTGAGGCTGTGGAACGATTGGAACAGCAGCGGCATTTTATGCAGTTCGCCCATGTTTTGGATGCGCGGATCAAAGGTCTTTATGAAAAACTGGCAAAACTCGATGAACAGCGAAAAGAACATATTCGCCGATTGATGGAGATTCGCAAAGAACGCAAAAGTCTTGATAAACTGCGAGAAAAAGCCAGAAATGAACATCTGAAAGAGTGGAATCAGGTTGAACAGAAAACCACGGATGAAACCAGCAGTACGGCATTCGCCAGGAAGCTGATAGTGCCGCGGGATCAGACCGAATTAGTGGAGCAAACAATATGAAAAAAATACATATTATCATGATCGCCGCGGCGGGCCTGTTAAGTTTTGCAGCCGTGTTTGGCATCGGTTTATTTGTTAAAAAGAGCAATGTGGCGGCAGCGCCGGCCCAGGCAGCGGAAGCCGCCCAGGCCGAAACATCCCCGGAAGAAACAAAAGCGGGCGAAGGGATTCTGGCCAGCCTGAATTCTGCGACGCTGACCGAGGAAATGGGAATGTCCGAAACACAATTAAAAAATCTCATCGTCGATATTCGTCAGAAGATGAAGGAGTATGAAGATAAACAGGAACAACTGAATCAGGAAAAACAGCAGCTCGAAATCGCCCGGCAGACGCTGCTGGAGGAAGTTGAACGCCTCAACCAGTTGCAGGAAAAGCTGAACTTGTCTTTGACCTCGCTGAAAGACAAAGAATCGGCGATTCAGAAAAGTGTTCTTGAGATCAACACCCTTGAAAAAAACAATTTACAGCGGATCGCGGGAACCTATGACAAAATGGATCCGGCACAGGCGGGAAAAATTTTAAGTACGATGGCCGCCAACAATCAAATGCAGGATGCGGTCAAGATCATATATTATATGTCCGAACGCATCGCCGGAAAAGTACTCGGCGAAATCGGAACCAACTCCCCAGAAGCGGCGGCAGCCCTGAGCCTCCAGTTAAAACGGGTTAAAGAACAATAATCTCAACACAAGGTAAAGCTTAATAACGTATGGATATTGGGACAATTATCGGTATCGTAGTTTGCCTCGGATTGATTTCATATTCAATCCTGCTCGGGTGCAGTCTGATGGTGTTTTATGACTTGCCTTCGGTCATGATTGTAATCGGAGGAATGCTATGTTCTGTCATTATTCACTTTTCGCTCCCGCAGTTTTTGAGCATTTTTTCTGTAATGAAAAAAGCGTTTTTGGTCAAGGTGCCGAAACCCGCAGATATTATTCAAAATATGGTTAACTTTGCCGCCATCAGCCGCCGCGAAGGCGCCTTGGCACTGGAAGAACAAATCCGCAAAACAGATAACACCTTTATGGCCAAAGCCCTCCAGATGCTCGTCGATGGACAGGATGCCGACAATATTCGCGATCTGCTCGAGCTGGAAATCCAGTACCTTCAGGAAAGGCATGCCGTAGGCAAAAAAATTCTTGAATTTATGGCGTCCTCAGCGCCGGCGTATGGAATGATCGGAACACTCATCGGCCTGGTACAGATGCTGCGTAATATGTCCTCGCCGGATAGCATC
>CAYTHV010000143.1:0-8605 GCA_964437685.1 uncultured Pirellulales bacterium | reverse complement strand
ACTCACAGCACCATAAGACTACTAATTTTGTCCGCAGAGGCTGGCTGGTTCCAAATTACAAACACACCAATTCTGGGCAAGCATCACAAGGTCCGCAAAGTCAACCATACAATCATCATTAAAATCGCCCGCAGGCTTCTGAATACAAAGTGACGCACTCGCTTTTACATTATCGATGAAAATAAAACTCTGTGTTGCAAGGCCATAAAAAACAATTTGCCGGAACTCGGGTTCAGAGCTATTGTTAAACGTAAGTCCGCTGTATTTTGCAGCGCCGACTGTTAAATCATATTTTCTGGAAGCAAGATCAAATTCATATTTAACATGAACCCACTGATTGACTGAAAATGTTCCTATTATCGTTGAGGTGTGACGAATGTTGCCATTGGTAAGAAAATAATCATAAAATAAATCACGATCCCAACCGCTGGAGGATCCGCTATTACGAACCCAGAAATTCAAACCATTACTATTAAGATTTGTAACCCCTGTCGTACTGACATACATATCAAACTCAACTGCTGCAATTGTGGTACTGGTAGAAAAGTTCAGGTTTCCACGTAAAACCGTCGGCGTGGTACCAGTTCTGCGAAATGAAGCATACTGCTGCCCTTCAGCAGGTCCGGGCGAAGCATTGTTGCAGACCTGAATATCTATGGTATTCTGTTCTGAAATCAGCGCCCAGGTTCCGCTTTGAGCAACGGGGTCTGCATCAGTTGCAGAATCCGGCGTTATCACGGCCGAAACACTTTCAAAATTATCATAAAACAGGGTCGCATTCTCTTTGGCGGAGAAACATAAACTACTTATTCCCAAAATGATAAACAGACACAATTTACCGGAATACCTGAATATTGCGATCTTATCACATCCGTAACAATCTTTGGCCAATTGTCTCATTATCATATTCATAAAACCTCATAAAATAAGCACTATTCCAAAATCCACGATTCCGCAAATATGGCAAAATCGATCAAGCTTACCTTGCAATCTTTACTTAAATCAATCTGCACCCACGAAGTACATAGTGGACGTGTTTCCGCGTTTATATTGTCAAGATAGAATCGGGCATCTGAACCAATTGACCGCCAGAGTATCTGTGAAACCCATGCCTGCGGTGAATTAAAGGGAAGATTCGTGATATTCGCATCACCAACATACACATCATAATTCTGCGCAGCCGGATGAAGTACATAGGTGATCGTATTCCACCGATTGACCTCAAATCGCAACCCGGTATCAGCCGGACTTTCCCCAATTGTATGGAAAATGGCGCCAGTAGTATCGAAGCGATTCTTGAGCACCACTGCGTCAAAATTTTGATCTGTACTGTTGCGCATATCAAATTCAAAATTGCCGCCAATTGTGCCATCGACATAAAGATCAAAACTGACCACAATTAATGGATACTGCAAATATCCGGTCGCATCCAGAAAATTACCTCGTAAAATATCCCCGGAAGCATAACTCAAACCAAGGTAATTACCCTTAGCAAACGGCCCCGGAACAAAGTCTTTTGTCACCTGCACATCATAGATGTTTTGTTCCTGCACCTGTATCCACGAACCAATGTTTGCGACAGGATCGGCATCCACCGCAACCAGAGGAAAAGAGGAAGAGGCATTAACACCCTGAAAATCATCCATAAAAAGCTTTTTAGGCGCTAAATTCGAAATCGGCTGCTCCTGCCATGCGCCGATATTAGTCAAGCCATGGCCAATTGTTTCCTGCCCGGCGTTAATACATGGAGAGCTCGCTTTCAATCGGAAATCGCCCTGTAATGGATCAATGAATAACGGATCACACTTTTCGATATCAGATGTTTTAAACTGATCCTGATTTGAAAAACTGCTGCCTGCATTAAAAAACAGATTATGACCATTCGCAGGCTGATTGAAATACTCCAGATTACTGGCGGCAATGGCATAATTGGTGATCGAATCAAACACATTGTTCTGAATCACCGCTGACGGAGTTTCAATACACAACGCTCTTGCCATATCATAGAAAACACAGTTCCGTACAGCAGCAACCGTTAGTCCCGACCACAGCCGCACCGTCTCTCTAAGATCCTGATAATTATTGCTGAATGTACATCCCTCAATCACACATTTACCCGCGATACCCTCAACATAAACACCTCCAACATCCGATAGCTGACCTTTGAACGTACAGTTCTTAATATAAATATCATTCGAAGGACTATTATCAATAAAAATATGCACAAGAGGACTGGTCGTTCCAGTTAGATTCAAGAATGTACAATCTTCCAGGGTAACTTTGCAGCCTTGAACATAAATATTACCCTGGGGTGTAAATCTGTTATTTCCATAGAATGTCACACCTTTGGCATACATTTCACCTCCCAGTGTCGGCACCGCCCCCATTTTACCATTATTGAAGTAAGCTCCGCCAACCAGGTTGATAATCTGCTTGACGTCATGCGACGTGACTCCATCGCCAGCCCCATTGCTGATTCCGACCGGATCGTTATTGGTAGCCGAGCAGTTGATCAGATTCAACACTTGCCAATGAGCATTATGCGCTTCAGCAATATTCTTCAACGAATAACCGTCATAATCATTGCTGTTGGACTCACAATTGACACAGGTAACATCAACCGTTGAGGAATTCGCGCCGGTTGAAGGCCAGATATTTACCCCATTGCCATTGGAGTATGTAAACTTGCAATAATTGAACATCACGCGTGTCGGTGCATTTAAAGATTGTATCACAGCCCCATGAACACCCCCTCGCGTAATGGTCAAACGATAGTCAAGAGCAGCATTCCCCACGATAGCATTACAGTCCTGAAATGTAAAATTGTATCCTCGCTGACCATCGAATACGACATCGGAATTGCATACAATATCAATAACACAATCATAGTTAATCATGACACTGCTGCTCATGACAAAATTAGGAGCATTCAGGTGTATGGGTGTGCTGTGATTGGCAACTGCCGTTGTCAACTCAGAAAACATTGAAATTGTCACCGCTCCGCCAAGACAAACAGAGCTTACGCTTATAACCATCAACAAATAGCCAATATATCTCATTTCAAAACTCCCGTATCATTCTAATGGAATATTGTAACTCTGTGCTCGCCAGTACGCCAAGACGGAAAATCCAGGCACATCCGAGCTGAGTACATATTTAATGGGCTCTTCTTCCGGCTCAAGCTGGTCGCCGTCAGGATCGATCATCCATCTTAGGCGATCATCATCCAGCCGTGCGAGCATGCTTTTGGCAAGCGATAGCGAACCCGGGCAAAATTCCGGAGCATGATGATAAGCCATGACTGCCGTATCCGGAATTCTTGCAGGGCCATCCTGCCAGCAAAGATTTCCATCGTACATTGTAAAAGGGGATCCCTTGCGAGGCTTGTGGGATATCGGCTTCCATATATCACGTTCAAGATCAAACTGGATTGTGTAATGCCCCAGCAGATCTTCCCTGAGTCCCGATTGAATATATTTATACTGCCGGCTCAATGCGTGCTTCAAAATCGGCAAAAGCGACTCTTCTTCCTGAAGAAAATAATGTGTGCATACGCTTGAAAGCCATATTTCGCCGACTTCAAACATGTTGAGAAGATAGGGTCGCCGCTGCGGGTCATATTCACGACCATAAAGATCCTGGGGCCACCGCACACCTTTTTTTTCGACCGGCCAGCCGGTCGGATGGACAAGCTCGCGACGATTGCGATCAACCCACGTCGGCCAGGAACCCGCCATCTGAATCAGTCGCTGCGATTCATTGAGGAAATCCTGATCGCCTGAAACCTTATACGCCATCGAATTAAAACACGCCATGGCCGGGCAATGATGAGGCAGTATCGGCCATTCCACAGCAAAGTATTTCAACGTATAATCATTTTGACGCCACCACTTCGCCATTGAAACAATCATTTCGTCGATACGCATCCTGCTGTGATAATCGCATACCTTGCGGTATTCCCATAATGCATTCATCACATATATAAACTGGTCGGGCGAGGTTTCTTTGCTTGCTTTCCAGCCATACGGTTTACACAGAAAACCTTTCTGTCCCTGTGATTCGGTAAGCTTAAAAATCGTGTCGATGGAATTGAACGCTTTTTTGCAATACTGCATCGCCTCCGGTTCGCCGGTAACCTGATAACGTATTGCCTGACTCATCAGAAACAGCCCTGAAGTAGAAGAACTATTCTCTCCGTGGGGATAACCTTCCGGACTGCTTTCAACATGATGCGGCACCATAAAGCGGAATGGACCAAAATCGTCCGACTTGAAAGGACGAAGTTCATCTCCTTTCCAGTACCACATCGCGTACATCATCCCATTATCATGAAAATAATCGTTTCCAAGAAAACTCTGGAGCTTCTCAATTTTTCTCTTGATCGTCCAATTCTTCTCAATATGTAACTTATTTTGTGTCATTCGCTTACCTTACTCGACAATATAATCGACAATCTGCTGCTGGGGTGTAATCTGCACGCTATTTTCATCCACTATAACCATTTTGGCCGGTATCGGCGAGTTATCAGCCCCATAACCCTGAATTTTAACTTCCGCCGCCGACTTTTTAACCAGAATGTCGGTATTAACTGCCAAATACTCACATCCTCGATTTCCGGGTGTTTTTGCCAATTTGAGATTGTAAATGTCTTTGGGCATGTCAGCGGGGTAGAATTTCTCCCAGGAACCAACATTTCCACACGGTAAAATACGAATTCCGGCCTCATTCTTCTTAATGTAGACCGCACCATGGACGGTAACGCCATTTTCGCTCGCTCTGGCTGCGGGCGAATTCATATAAATATAATCTGCACATTTTGCATATTCCACAGGATTGCCATTGATAATCGCGCGGTAACACAGCACATGCGGTTCTTTGAGAGCCAGCCATCCATACGGCGGCAATTCAAAGGTACGACCTTCTACCCCAATCGTCCAGTTTGAAGCTGGATTATAATTCACATAAAGCTGAAGACCTTTTTGATAGACAACCTTGACCCTACCAAGTTCCTGTGTGTTCGTTAGAAGCGCTTTACTGGTCGAGATCAAATTCGAACCATCATGGTATTCAATTGTTTTGACATTATCGGTAAGATACTCCGGCTGAACAGCCATCATTGTGCAGTAAAGCTGCTGCATCCTCGACAGCGGCGGCATATAATCATAACCGAGGATGCCCATATGTCCATAGGCCAGACTTGCCGCAATCAGTTTGTAGTAGCCGGATGGGGCAGCAGCCCCCCCAGTATCGGCCTGCATCTCTTTCCAATCTTCTTCGCTATTGAAAAGCTGGGAACAATACCCCATTCCCAAGCCATGCGCAAAAGGATGAATCTTCAGCAAGTCAAAATCAACCAATGGCGCCATATCCGCCGTAGCTTTATATTTTGTGGGTCTGACCATTGAGGCGTAATCGGCATCACTCATCCCGGCATAAAGCCATCGATGGTACCCCTCGCTGATGACAAAACCATTCCACTTGCGGGTCTCATCAATAATCAGTGCGTTTCCGGTAAGATCATATCGTGCCTTGCCGGCGCCTTCAATCCCCTCTTCATAATCCATCGCCGCAGGACCTATAACCGAATGAATATCAAGATAAGTACAATCGGCAGGGGCAATTTCTTTTGTGATCTGACCGACGGCCCTTGCTATATTTATTGAGTCCTTGAGCTTTAACATATATTCGCCATACCACCAGCCACGATAGAGTGCACCCGAGGATTTGAGGGCAATCTTATTTTCGCTCCAGTATTCATTGATCGGACTTACACTCGGGAAATAGGTATAAGTGCTGAACAGAAAACCTAAATCTTTGAGACTCTTACGGTATTCAAGCCATTTTTGAAAACCATATTCAGGCCGCGGCCGCCATCTGCATGAGATTGTGGAATAATCTTTCTGCCCGGAACCTGCCTGGTGCATATTGTGGGTACCCGCGATAAGATTGTCCATGCCATATCGTTTTAATGTGGAAAACAAGCTGATGTCGGTATAGTATGAATGGAAATAGATCCATTTCGACATTTTCTCGTGATTGGGCGACACAGGATTACGCGCATTCGGCAGTACATCTGCAAATTCAGGTGAAACCGAGATAAGAATCCTGTCGCGAAGATCATTTCGCTTGCCTGAGGTCAGCGGAATATATTGAGTTTCTTTCATCAATGGAATTAATCCGTCTGCCGGAGGACCCACTTTCGGCTCGACATACGAAAAATCGCTGTTAAAGCAATCCGGCAAAACAGAGACAAAAACGCCATTGCCGCATGCCATATACGGGCCATCCGTATAAATGTGTTCAATCCGATTAATCAGCAGGTAGGGAACAAAGAATTGCCTGCCCTCATCCAGACCTGAAACCGCCCCAAACGACACACCTCCTGCCGCATCATTCGCACAACGAACATCCACAACCAACGTTAATCCTTTAAGCTGGTACTCCGCTTCCCATGTGATCGCAGGTTGTTGTTTGCCGTATTTCCATGTTACTTTATACATATTACCGCTTAGTTCACGGCCAACGACCTCGCCCTCGTCAACCACATTTTGCAGGGCGTTTCCATATTTTCCAAGCATGATACCGCCACCCTGTGTCGGCTTAAAAGTTTTCGAATTATACTTGGCTGTCACACCGTTAAGAAAACCCCTGGAAGGATCTATTTCATAACCAATTACAGGGCCATTGATTTCGCTCTGGAATAACACTCCATTTTCGGTAGTTTTAACCCTTGTAACCACACCGGCCGGCGGCGTTGGAAGCATGCCATCACTGCTCGTTAAATATGCAAAGTCTTCGGGTTTTAAGCTGTGGGTTTTAGGATTACGCCGATTGGTCCAGAATGAAAGCGATTCCAGAAAAATCTCACTGCTGCCTACAATATCACATTCTCGTATCTCGATGGATTCCAATGACATGGGCCATTTGACTTTTTCTCTATCCTCTCGACTAAGCACACCTGTCTCAAGATTCCATATCGCTGAAACAACGGTCCCAAGATCAACAACAAACTTTTGCCCTGACGCATCCGACAGATTGATCAGTACACGCAGCGGATTGTTATCCGCTGATTCGCTGCGTCTGTAATATCCTCCATAAATCCAGAGGCCAACCGTGTCAAATGGATACTCATCGATTACAATCGGTTTCGAGGGACGAATGTACGCCGTCGTACTGCTGGCGGCCTTGGTTTCTGATACAATTCGGCTCGTCGTTTTATCCATGACAGAACCGCCCTGCCGAGCCGCACTTCCACCTTCATAGGTGAACTTGGCAACTCGGTCGCGCCAGATATGTTCTTCCATCGACGCAGACAACACCACATTGGCATCACCATCCACTTCCAGCACCCAACCTCTTAAATCTTCAAATGTAATCTGCGGTATCGGGTACTCTTCTCTGGCTGCCCATGTAATCTCGTAGGGAGTCGTTCCCTTTGCGGCATCCTGCGGCAAATCTGTTACTATCGGAATCTGATTTAGCGCAACGCTAAAATTAGTCGCCAAACCAATAATGAAAAAACAAATTGACATTCCATTGATTTTCATGTTAATCATCAACAAGCTCCTGCAAAAGAATTCTTACTCAATGTTTGCTTTCGGCAACTTCGACCGTTCCAATCTCTATTTGAACTCCTTTATCCGCCAGAGAGGTGGAAGTACGTTCTTCATATATCATCATGTCCAGAAGCAACCCCATTTCCGCAGACTGGCAATAATAACCAATACCGGTGCCGGGGTTCCACATTTCAGCGCCATCATAATTATGATTGTCAACACGCTGCAATGTGCTTTCAAGTATCCATGACGCAATCTCATGAAATCCATATCGCTTCAGCCCAAAATAGGCCAGCCAGTTAAGCCGCATGCAGACATCGCCTCGCCAATAATCGCCGTAAGCAGAGCTATTCTTAGCGTGTGACGTTGGACCGTAAGGACTTCGAAAAACCCTGGGGTCATAAAGCGTTTCTGCAACACAGCGAGCCTGCTCGGGAGTTGCGATTCCAGCCCACAAAGGAGCAACACCCACCAGACTCAAAATATCCGATTTTTCATCATCAGGCCCGATCAAATCAACAAAGAATTTGCGGTCCTCATCCCAGTGTTTTGTACAAATGTTTCTGCCGATATTCTCTGCATATTTCCGATAATACGCGGCTTTTGCGGTCAAACCCAATTCGTCGCTAAAATAAGCTGCCGTAGCAGCCGCCTCGACAACAAAAGAAGAAGCTTCCACTGCCTTGACGCCAAACTGCAGGGTGTTTTTCCATTCGAAAGGTATAAGTTTGCTATAGGCCTTATCCCACCGTGAAGAATTGTCAAATCCCATGGGTGTTTCAAGATGGCTATTTGTCCAATACAGACCGTCTCCTTTATCATGTATTTTGGATACCGCCTTGAGTGTATTCTCGATCACTGTCAAACCGGTCTTCATGAATTCACGGTTTTTAAATTTCTTATAGATCAGCCGATGTATATAGGCGTTGAACAGGTAATGCGAACTATGACTTTCATGTTCCATCGACCAGCCCGCTTCCTGGTTCAAACGAGGCTTCAATTCACTTTCTACAATGCTCGAGTCTTTCAGATGCACTTCACCAATAATG
>CAYTHV010000142.1:0-8762 GCA_964437685.1 uncultured Pirellulales bacterium | reverse complement strand
GCTGATTATCCGATACGCCAGCCAAAAAACAAGAGGGGTTTCACCGGACGCTCACAATTAAACTAAGAAAACTATACCCGTCAACTTAGGACGGACAGAGTAGTAGGTTCAAGTCCCGGATCGCCAAATAAATATAAAGCCTTGTAATAGAAATAGTTACAAGGCTTTTTTATGCCTTTAAAACCCTCCTACATTTTCTCCCAAAGTCAGATAAAACTTGCATTGCAGCCCCTGAAAACGGTATAATAGACTTAGAGGTGCGATATGAGAAACACTTATCAAAATCACAAGAAAGACCTCGCTGCCCTGCCTGGCCAATATCAGGGAACTTCTCCTGTTCTTCATATAATTAGATACTATAAACCTTTCTTCCCGTGTTTTATGCGAAAGGACAAACCATGAGCGTTTTAGAATATCTTGAAACCTGCCATATCCCTTACCGCACTACAGAGCATCGGCCGGTTTATTCGGCACGTCAACTGGCACGTATCGAGAAAGTCAGTCCGTGCCAGGTTGCCAAGCCGGTTATTGTGGAAGCCGATACCAAGTTGTACCTGTGTGTTCTGCCCGCGGATCGCATTATTGACCTTCAAGCTCTACAACATCATCTTAAGGCTAAACAGGTTACACTGGCCAGCGAACCCCAGCTTAAAACCATTTTCCGCGACACCGAGCTTGGCGCCGAGGCGCCTATCGGCGATCCCTATGATTTGCCGATTTTGATGGATAAATCGCTGACTCGGGATCGGGAAATCGTGTTTTTGGGAGGGTCGCACAAACGCAGTATCTGGATGAATCTGGATGAGTATATCCACTTAGTCAGGCCGGAAATTCTGAGTTTTAGCCTGCCGGATGAATGGTCGCCATATGGTGAAATGAATGAACCGTATCCATTTTGGCCAGATCAGCTTTTCTAAAACAAGAAAAAGATGTCGGCTTTTCAACTTTAGCTCTTGTAAAGCGGCTGATTTTATGAGACAATGCGCAATGTCATAGCGGGTGGGGTGCGCAGTGTTGCCCCGCAAGTTGTACTTAGCAAGGACAAAATAAGATGACCAATAGCTTTGGTTCTTTTTGCGATGATTTTTATGTCGATTTGTGTGTCAATACGCAGCTTGAGCTGCCAACACAACGGGATACCATTCTAAGCTTTTTTGAGCAGCTGCGCAAACGGTTCCCAAAGATGGTGAATTTTTCCCGACGAGACGACGGGGAATATCTGCTCGAAGAAGAGAAAGACAGTGGCAAATATCACTGGGTCAGTCTTGAACCGGAACGGCTGACTGCCGGCTGCGCAGAGCCGGATAAGCTCGAAGACGCATACGCCCTGCACTGTGAGGTGCTGGAACTGATGCCTTATATGCTTGGCATTACGTCGCTGGATATTGATTCTATCGACATTACCTTTACGATGGACTTCGATTATCAGGGCAACCATGATGAAGTCATCGCCGAGGCGCTGCTGGGCGGGTCGAGTTTTGGAGCCATGTTTGATATTAATAACGCTAAAACCATCGGTTGCAATCCATCGATGATTGTCTCGCTGACCGATGATTTTCGCACGCAGGCACGGATTGCAGTTGAATCCCGTACCAGTCAGTATGACATTAAAAATGAAAAATTCAAACAGGACGAGCCTATCAGCCTGTATTTTACGATTCGCCGCCATCCGGCTCCAACGAGCGCGGCGGAACAGATTGAGTCCTACCGCAAACAATGCGCATTGGCCGAGCAACTGATGTTTGACCGAGTACTGCCGTATTTTGTTCAGCCATTAGTCAACGCCATCGCCCAGAGAAGATAATAATAACCATGACAAGGATGGATCTATGAGCATTGAAGCGCCTCTGAGCAAGTACCGGAAACACAATTCGATGATCACTATCGGCATTCTGGTTGTTTTAGCTGGCTGGTGTTACTACGACGGCTATCTCAATCCAGAATTTGCACAAGAACACACTTCTCCAGATGGTACTCCCGAAGGTTGGCTTCCATTTAACCGTAAAAGTCCGCCGTATTTACTACTTGGAGCGGCTGTCTTTGCTGTTCGATTCTGGATGGTCAGGAATAAAAAAATTGTTGCCGACGACCAGGGTCTGCATTATGATAAGTTGACGATTTCATATGACCAGATCGAAAGCATCAACAAGACGCATTTCGATTCGAAGGGTTTTTTCATTGTGCATTACTCGGATGGCGGTCAGAAGAAAGAACTAAAATTCAACGACCGGCAATATGATAATCTGTCGGCGGTACTGGATCACCTTGTGTCAAAGATTACCAGTTAGGCGCATACGCCTCTGACTTTGTTGGCAAATAAAGAGATTATTGATTCTAATTGGAAATTGAAATATGAATTTTTGCGTTGTTGGATTGCAATGGGGAGATGAGGGCAAGGGAAAAGTAGTAGATATTCTGGCGGAGAACGCAGACCTTGTTGTCCGTTAAGGCGGAGGCGCCAATGCCGGCCACACGGTGATTATCGGCGATACCAAATTTGCTTTGCATTTAATGCCCTCCGGCGCGGTACGTCCAGCCGCCACTTGTGTCATCGCCAACGGTGTTGTGGTTGATCCGGCAATCCTGCTGGAAGAAAAAGCCGGCCTTGAACAAAAAGGACTCAGTCTGAACGGGCGTCTGTGGATCAGCTCCTGCGCTCATGTCGTACTGGATTATCATAAGACCGAAGACCGTCTGCGTGAAGAGGCGCTGGGGGCAGGCAAGATCGGCACTACCGCTCGCGGTATCGGCCCCTGCTATGCCGATAAAACCAATCGCAGCTATGCTCTGCGGATGGGCGATCTGCTGGACACAGCCGCATTAAAATCAAAATTAAAAACTATTATCGAATATAAAAACAAATTCTTTTCGGCGATGTACCAGGCATCGCCGATTTCATTTGATGAAATCTATCAGAAATGCTTGGACTACAGCAGACTGCTTTCGCCGTTTATCTGCAACACAACCGAATTGCTGCATAACGCGATGAACCAGAATAAAACGATCCTCTTTGAAGGCGCTCAGGGATCGCTGCTGGATATTGATCACGGCACTTTTCCGTTTGTTACCAGTTCGAACGCCAGCGCGCTGGGGCTTGGCCCGGGCTGCGGCGTGCCGCCTCAAAAAATACAGCGGTTTATCGGCGTGGTCAAAGCCTATATGACGCGCGTCGGCAGCGGGCCATTCCCCGCCGAACAGGATAACGAAATCGGACAGCGTATCCGCGACCGGGGCCATGAGTACGGCACAACCACCGGACGCCCTCGCCGGTGCGGGTGGTTTGACGCGGTTGCCGTGCGATACTCGGTCGCCATCAGCGGTATCACCGATATCGCGATGATGCATCTGGATACTCTGGCCGGATTTGAAGAACTGAAAATCTGTACCGCATACGAAATCGACGGAAAGAAAACCGATTTCTTCCCCGCAGATTCAGTGCAGCTTTCCAAAGCCAAATGTATTTATCAAACCTTACCGGGCTGGAAAGAAGATTTGAGTGAAATTACTCAATTTGAAAAACTGCCCCAGACGACGCAGCATTATATCAAAACCATCGAATTACTCGTCGGTGTGCCAATCAAGATGATTGGCATCGGCCCGAAACGAACCCAGGTTATTTCCCGCTAACCACCGTGCAAAACGATTTCGACATCAAAAAACAACGTACAGCTCAGCGGCTCGGTATTGAACCGACCAGCGTGCCGCGGCATATCGCCATTGTCATGGACGGCAACGGACGATGGGCAACAGAACGCGGACTGCCGCGATTTCGGGGACACGAACAGGGCGCCAAAGTCGTCCAATCCGTCGCACAATACTGCGTTGATAATGGCGTTGAATTTTTAACGCTGTATTCATTCAGCATGCAGAACTGGAAACGCCCCAAAGATGAAGTCGATTTTTTGATGCATCTTTATGTAATCTATCTGGAGGGCATTCGCCCGCAGTTGATGAATAACAATACCCGTCTGATTCACCTGGGGCGGCGCGACCGGCTGCCGCAAAGCGTTCTTAATGCCCTGGATGAAACGATGCACCTAACCGAAAAAAATACGGGGCTAACGATAGGCCTTGCGTTAAACTACGCCTCGCAAACGGAAATCATCGACGCTGCGGCGGCACTGGCACGCGACTGTGTATCCGGCAAAATTCGGCCGGACGATATCGACGAAAAACAGTTTGCCGGACATCTTTACACCGCAGGCTGGCCGGATGTTGATCTGTGTATCCGTACCAGCGGCGAAATGCGAATCAGTAATTTCCTGCTGTGGCAGATTGCATATTCGGAATTTTATATTACGCCGACGTATTGGCCGGACTTTACCGACAGTGAGATGGACAAAGCCGTTTTGTCTTATTCCCAGCGCAACCGGCGTTTCGGCGACATCAAACCTTCACAGCCTAAATAGGCACACTTTCAACTATGCTTAAATACCGCCTGATCTTTGGAACACTCATGATTTTAATATTGGTCGGACTTGTCCTGCTGGACGCCCGACTGGATGGGTCGCTGACAGAGGCCGCACCGGACAAGCCGGTTCAGGCGACACTCTTTACCCTGTTGGTTGTTTTGATGGCTATTCCGGCACAATTTGAGCTGGGACGACTTATCAAGCAAACCGGTGCGCACTTATTCAAAAGTATCACCATTCCAGCCTCAATTTTGATTGCTATTACCTATTACTGGACACAACTTGGCGAGATAAGGCAATTATGGGTCTTATATGCCTTGTGTGTTCCCGCATTTTCATTTCTTGCGTTATTTTGGATTCAGGCTCTAAAATTCGGTACCGAAGGCACTGTGCGCAATGTTTCGGCCTCTTTTTTTTCGATTATTTATCTTGGCTTTTTGTGCGGCTTTATTTTGATGATTCGAATCGTCTGGGGACCGTGGGCTTTATTGCATTTCATATTCACCGTAAAGTCTTCTGACATAGGAGCTTACACGCTCGGAAGACTGATTGGAACGCACAAACTTTGCCCCCGTATCAGTCCGGGTAAAACCTGGGAAGGTCTGGTCGGGGCAGCCCTATTTGCGGCGGCGGTATCCTTTGTTTTTTCCTCCCTTTGTGGTATAATGCCGGGCTTGTGGGCCGCTGGGTTTGGCGCGGTGTTTGGCGTGCTGGGACAGATGGGCGATCTGGTCGAATCGATGATTAAGCGCGATGCGGCTTCGAAGGATTCGTCATCGAGTATCCCCGGATTTGGGGGATTACTGGATGTGATCGACTCGCCGCTTGCAACGGCGCCGGCAGCCTTTGCGGTATATCTATTTTTGCTTCGGTAACAGGAATTGAATTTGGAATTTAAAATACAGCTTGAATCAGACACACAACGACTGGAATTATTTGGTCCAGCCGATGCTAATTTGCGCCTGCTGAAAAACTGCTTGAATATTCAAATTACCGCTCGCAACGGCAGCATTATTTTGACCGGCGAAACCGAGCCTGTTCGTCGTGCCGCCGAAGTGCTTAATATAATGCAGCAGCGGATTTTGAATCACAGGGGCATTTCTGAAAGCGACATCAAGGAAATGCTGGCAAATGTCGCGATTGCCAGGGCACGATCTGAACGCGGGACGGTTATCGAAGTCTATTCACACAAAGGCATCATTGAACCTTTCACCGCCGGCCAGCAACGTTATATTGAAACCATGGCCAAAAATGATATGACTTTCTGTATTGGCCCTGCGGGAACGGGCAAAACATACCTGGCTGTCGCAGTGGCGGTATCGATGCTCAAGAAAAAAGAAATTCGTAAAATTGTTCTGGCGCGTCCAGCGGTCGAAGCCGGGGAACGGCTTGGATTTCTGCCGGGCGATTTGCAGGCAAAGGTTAATCCTTATCTGCGTCCTTTATTTGACAGCCTTGAAGATATGATGGAATTCGGCCAGATGCGCAAGTTTATGGAGATGGATATTATTGAAGTCATTCCATTGGCGTTTATGCGCGGCCGTACACTCAACGAGGCCATCGTCATTTGCGACGAAGCACAAAATACGACATCTTCGCAAATGCTGATGTTTCTGACCCGACTGGGGCGCGGATCAAAAATGATTATCACCGGCGATATCACGCAAACCGATCTTGAGAAAGGACAGGTCAGCGGCTTAACCGACGCAGCCAGGAAATTGCAGGGTATCGAAGGAATTGGTTTTATCGAGCTGGAACGGGCGGATATTGTGCGGCACAAATTAGTCCATCGCATCGTCGAAGCCTATGATCAAAACAAAAATGCTCAATAAGCAACGATTAAAGAAATGATTTTCGGCAGAAAAAAAATCAACGCGCGGCGTCAACAGGTACGCAATACCATGGCGGCGGAACGATCCACACGGATCAGCGCCATTGCCAACAGTCCGTATCCTGCGGCGGTGGGAGTACTGCTGCTGTTTATTGCCGGATGTGTGTATCTGCTTGGATTAGACACAACCAATAAGACGGTTTTTACCGTGCTGTTTTCCAATTTTAAACCCCCGCTGGAGTTGATCGCGCTGGCGGCGATTACCGCACTGGTATGCCTGGCCGCGGCGATCTATATTCACCATTACCAACCCCGAATCATCGGGCGAGCATCACGCGGTATGAATCTGGCGGCGCTGCTGTGGCTTCTTTTGGCATTGACGCGTATTGGATCAATGTACCCGGAGTGGAAATACCTGGCAACGGGGACGGCAATTACCTGCGCGATGATTTTAACCATTGTCTATGATCAGCGATTTGCACTGGGGATCAGTTTGTTTTACTCGATCCTGGCGTGTTTTGCCGTCGGACGAATCGCCACGATAGAATTGTTCCTGACGATGATGTCCGGCGCGGTTGTCTGCTGCTACAGCCTGAAAGAAATCCGTACACGAATGAAACTGGTTCAGGTTTCCACAACAGCAGCCATAGTTGTATTTATTATCGCCGCTTCCATGCAAACAATTCAATTGATTCCGCTGGGGAATATTTCCGAACAAATGATGATTTCCAACCGAATGTGGAGTGTTTTAACGCCGGCGGCATACGCTTCGGCGATTACGCTTGCCGTCGGTATCGTTCTTCAGGCGTTTCTGCCGGTTATCGAGCGGGTCTTTAAAGTCGCAACAAGTATGACGCTGATGGAATACAGCGACGCCAACCAGCCTCTATTGAGAAAGCTTGCAGTAGAAGCGCCCGGCACATTTAATCACAGCCTGCTGATTGGTTCGATGGCTGAAAACGCCGCCGAAACTATCCATGCTAAAGGGCTTCTGTGCCGTGTAGGAGCATATTATCACGATATCGGCAAGATTAATAAACCCGACTATTTTGTTGAAAATCAGATGGGGTCGGCCAGCCGCCATCAGCAGCTTTCTCCGGCGATGAGCCAACTGGTTATTGTCGGCCACGTCAAGGACGGCGTTGAAATCGCCCGTGAATTCGGCCTGCCGTCGGTATTGCGACAGTTTATCGAGAGCCATCATGGCACCACACTGATGGAATATTTTTATAATGAAGCCCGCAAACGGCAGGATGAAAAGTCATCGCAGGTTTCCGAGGCGGAATTTCGATATCCCGGCCCCCGGCCGCGAAGCAAAGAAGCCGCTATCGTCATGCTCGCAGACGCCTGTGAGAGCGCAACACGGACGCTGGTGGAACCGACGCCGGCAAAAATTGAGGCCCTAGTTCACACCATCGCAATCAAACGTCTGCAAGACGGGCAATTTGATGAGTGCGATCTGACATTAAAAGAATTAAGCCGAATTGAAGAATCGCTGGCTAAATCACTGGCGGCTCACCATCACGGCCGCATCGCATATCCCAAAAAGGAACTGGAGAGTACGCCGGCGCGACCGACCGGTACTAACGGCGACTCGTCTAAGCAATAACCATGCGCAAAGCAGAACATCACATCGCGGTACGCATCACACGTCAGTCATCCTGCGATGAAATCAAGACATCGCAATTGAGTCGGCTCGCTCGTTATGTCTGTAACCGATTCAGCATTACGAAGGCAGTTGTTCAAATCAGCCTCGTGGATGATCCGGCGATTAAGGCTCTCCACAAGCGATTTTTTAATACCGTAAAAACCACAGATGTCATCAGCTTTGACTTGACCGATGCGGACGCAGAATTGAAGGTGTTCGATATTATCATTAACACAGACCAGGCCCGCCGCCAGGCCGACAAACGAGGTCTTCCCGTTGTCGCGGAAACGGCGCTCTATCTGGTTCACGGCCTGCTGCATCAACTTGGATTCGACGACCTGAAGGATTCAAAGGCAAAGCAGATGCACCGCCAGGAAGATGCCATTCTGAAGGATGCAGGATTCGGCGAAATATATTATTCATCAAAGAAAGGATAGGAGTCCTTGGATACCCCCGGTATGCTGATTTTACTGGTTGCGGGACTGACCGCATTGTCGTTGTTTTTTTCATTGAACGCACTTGCGCTGCGAGGCGTCGCCAAGGTTAAATTACGCGATGCATTTCGCCGCATAGGCAAAGAAGACCAGTCAGATGCCTTTATAGAACAGAGCGAGGCGATCGGTCTGACTTGCGGATTTTTCCGCCTGCTGTGTAATTCGGGAATTATTTTCAGCCTGTTACATTTGCTGGCCGACAAACACTATATAATCAGCTTTCTTATCAGCGCCGCACTGATTGAGATTTTTACCCTGCTGATTCCGCATTCGTGGTCTAAGCACGCCGGAGAATATATTCTGCCCAGAACATACCCGGTATTGCTCGTTTTTACGGCTCTATTCAAACCCATTCTCCTGGTGATGCGACTCCATGA
>CAYTHV010000141.1:0-8801 GCA_964437685.1 uncultured Pirellulales bacterium | reverse complement strand
ATCATAGATTTTCTGTTCAAAGATGTTTTTTATCTCTGTTTTCAGCGCGGGGAGATTATCGTATTTGATTTTTAGATTATTATACACATATTCCGGGGTGCCGCTTTTTATGCTGCCGGCATTATTCGGCCAGTTGGAAGGATGGGCGGCCGGCTCCTTGCCGCAAATGGTCAAAAATGTCCTCTGAGCCACTGTTTGCCTTTCCAAAACGCCTTTATCTTCCGAGCGCATCCACTCGGAAAAGGCTTTTCCAGTCCAGTCTCTTACAAGACGTCTGGGGACTTCAAACCTATCCGTCTTGGGCAGAACGCTTGCCTGGATATTCGCTATCCCGTATTGAAAACCTGCCTGCCTAACGAGCGATTTAGTTTGGTCGGTATAATCTGTCTTTGAACCATAGCGGTAGGTAAATATGGTTACCGGCATACCGATCCAGGACTCCAGTTTTTTTCGAGACTCAACCAGTTCCTTTTCCTGCTGCCCGACAGGGAGTGCACTAAGCCGGGCATGGGTCAGGGTATGAGCCCCAATTTCGATACAAGACGATTGCGACAATTGCTGCAGTTGCGAAATACTTAAAACCGGCTTGCAATAATCACCCTTTTCACCAAGGCAGGCCCATTCCAATAATCCCTGTACAAAAGCCTCGATTTCATCCGCTGCTTTGCTCTTGAGCAACGCCAATATTTGATCATACGCGGTCAATCGCTGCTGCGCGGTACACAGCGGCCAATTATAATTTTTGTCATCATCACTGACATCCAAAATTTTCGGAAGACTATGTTCACCTAAAAACAGGTATTCAACCTTATCCCACCAGAACCCCTTAGCCTGTTCCACGTTGGCCACAGTAACAAATATTGTCGCGTGCATGTTGTATTTCTCAAGCAGCGGCAACGCACATGTCAGGTTATCCAGATAGCCATCGTCGAAAGTCAGTGCAACCGTATTGGGGACAGTTTTCCCGGTCTGAGACTCATTGAGCAATTGTCGTAACGAAACTACTCTGTAATTTACCTTTAATTCCTCCAAGTGTTCCTTGAAATGCTCCGGTGAAACAGCAAGACATTGTGCATCGACTTCATTCCGGGCAACACGGTGATACAGCAAAACCAGAGGATGCTCCAGCATTGACGGGCACGGCAATAAATCCGGCATTACAGCGTTTGCACACACAGATTCATGCTGACATTGTTTCGATGCAATTTGTGTAATCCGGTTTTCCATTGAGCTGCCCTGAGAACCTATCCTGATTTTCAGAGTTTCTTTTCTTACGGCTGTAACGCCGAGAAGCAATTGGTAATCATCGTCAGTATTCGCGAACGCTTCCGAAGGCACCTCTTCGGCTGCCCGGCCGTTTAAAAATTCTGCCGCCAACTGATAATTGCCGAAATTTATTACGTTCACGTTTTCTTCGCCAAATTGTTCGCCAATACTCTTCTTTAAGGATAATGTCGTAAATCGCCAATAGTCGCCCCATCGATCCATGTCATAGCGAGAAATCTGGCTGATTCCAGGCGCGGTAAGAAGCAGTACGCCGTCCTCTTTTAGCGCTTTGCGGCAATTCTTGATCACTGAGCGATAATCATAAATGACATGAAGCGTCTGCGTCAAAATAATGCAATCATAACGATTTTCGGGGATATTCTCACCCGTTTCCAGATTGCCTATGATGGTGGCTTTTGGATTTCCTGCGGCTGCATGCAAGACGTCAATTTCAGTTACGCCGCTTCCGAATTGTTTAGCATACTTGCTTTCGGCGATCTCCAAAACCGTCCCACGTATAAAGTCTCTGTTTTGAGACAGAAATTGATCAATGAAAATTCGGTCAATGGGTGTGCCGCGGTCAAAACCGAATTTTCTGCCGACCGGCTCTGCTGCAATATCCCGCCTGGCCGGTCTATGGTGCTTTTCGACTTCAAAACTGCCATTGGCTGAAAACTGTCCGGCCCACTGCTGAACTTTATCAAAAGGAATATTTAATTTTGTTTCAAACTCACAATCAATTATCTTTGGCAGAGAATTTAAATTTGCCCTGGACAGAACGGGCAAATTAAAATCCCTCTGCATTTCAATCGCCCTGTTATCAACGCCTATAATAATGCTTCTCCGCATAAACTGCATCGCTCTTATACCGGCATGACATCGTGTCCCGATATAGTCAAGCTCAATATCCGAAGAAAGCAATTCATCCAGCGCATCAAGCCGCGGAGGCAGGATGGTTATTTTTTCGCTAAAGTTTCTTGCATATTCCAAATCCTCGGGGCCCTGTACCCAGACAAAAATATTTTTGTATCTGCTTTTGACAATATTAAAAAGCTCCAGGTCGCTTTTATCCTGAGAATAGTTTGTAAAGGTCAAAAGGACGTTCTCGGATTTGCTTCGCCGAATCCGCTTGCAATGTTCCTGTGTAAGGGGCCAGAGGGTAGGACAGCCTGTCACAATGACATTGTTGATGCCGATGGTACTTAGCTTATCTTTCGTATAAGAATCCCTGACGGAATGATATACACCCGGATGCAGACAATGCCGTAATATCCGCTGAGTATGATCGCTTATTGCACCCTGATATTGCCACCAGCCAACTCCCATAAGAACGATATTTCTTATCCGTTCATAATTCGTGTGGTCGATGCCTATCTGCTTGTAATTTTCCATCTCAGACGACAGAGAATTTGTACCGCCCAGAAAAGTGACGGCGCTTTTCCCGATATATTTAATCGCCTCCGTTCCAAAGTTATCCAAGAATGGGAGTCTGATGAAAAATTCAGATGGGAAAATCTGACGCAGATAGCCATCCACTGAATCCATGATAATCTGGTTTCCGAGATTGTTGTCACATACCGAGGTATCAAGAATACTGATCATCCTATTTTTTTTCGCTTGTATATCCATTTTGCGAGCCTGATTGTCCATAATTTTTCTTTCAACTTCATCCTGCCGTTTACTGCCATGCGGTATTGGATATATCTTTTTCTGATTATCATTAAAAAGCGGCGGCGACTTTTCCCAAAAATCTCTGGCCGACTCAAATGTTTCAATGCAGTTTTTGCACATCGGAAAGCATGAAAAATCTCCGTTTAATTGATTATCACGCTGCCGCTGCATAGACGGTGAATTAAATATTTCGGATGGCTCCTGCATCATAATATTTCCTATCGGATAGCAAGAGTCATAATCTTCGCAGCATCTTTTGACGGTACCGTCATTGTCTATCACCATCGTCTTCCAGATAAAGAAACAGGGCAGCGACTTTTTTCGAATAGAGTGTTTCAGAAGATTGCCCCAGCTTATCCAGGGAGGGGTTAAAACCGTCACATGCCTGTCCTGCCAATAATGTCTGTGCTCCTCAATTTCCTGCTGCGAACACACCTCAGTCTTGATAAGCGAAACAGAGATATTAACTTTGGAGTTAATCTCCTGCTTTAGCTGACAGAATCGTTCGACATTTCTGTAAGTAATATCCCGCGGCAATTGCATGACGGTTTCATAGGTTTCCTTCCTGAAACCATTGATGCTAAAAGAAACCGTATTCACACCTGATGCAATCAGTTTCCGTGCGCGTTCTTCGTCAAGAAGGCCGCCATTGGTATATACAATGATCTGCGCTTCAGGAAATACCTCCTTTTCACGCCTTATCCGTTCTTCAAGCATCTTATCCAGAAGCGGCTCACCGATCCCCACATGGGTAATTAATGATATCGGCGCCCCCCACTGGGATATCTTTCTGAGAATTGTCTCATGAACCTCCGTCTGCATAAGTCCTTTTGGCCTTTTCATCGTGGTCGAGGGGCACATAATACATTTTGCATTACAAGCCCTTACGGTCTCAATGGCCAACTGAGTCGGCATAAAGCATCTTGTATCGCCTATCATCGTCTTGATTTTGGCATCAATTTCAGGCTCAACAGATTTAGATACCGACATACTGACTGCGTGCATTGTGTTGCTCATTATTCTCTCCTGCCCGCCGGCCGGACATTGTATTTTTTGACTTACCTTCCCGCGTATCCGCCAATTGCCTTAAGACCTCTGCGAATTTGAGTCATCTTATCCGATACTTCCTGACGCTGATCGGCGATAATCAGGCAGATATTTTTATAGACCTGTTCGAGCCGCCGCCTGCGGTCGGCAAACTCCGGACGGTCAAGAATCCCAAGCCGGTTCAGTTCATCGGCGATAACCGTCGTTTCCTCCGCGATGACAGATGCCCCATCCAGATCGTAGCTGCGGAGCTTATCCGCCTGCCGCATCAGCATATTTTCGAGAAAATCAATCATTGCAGCATAATCTACGCTATTTTCAGTCGTTTTCATGGTTATCCTTTCGTTATTGCTGTCAGCCGGTTTTCGGCCTCTTCCAGCAAGTTTTGGGCATCTGTATTATTCGGTTCCAACACTAAAATATCTCGCAACAGCAGACAAGCCTGCTCGACCTGTTTATCTCTCATATACAATGTCGCCAGGCAGAACATTACCGCCGTATCCGCCGAATGCAGGTTCAGATAGGTTCGCAAGTATTCAATTACCCGCGCAAACGATCCCATCTGGCAGGATGCCTGAAACAGCCCCAACAGCGACGTCAAGTTGTCGTTGTCCAGTTCCAGGCTTTTTAGATACATATCAAACGCCGCCTGCCAGTTGCCGCGGCTCTGGGCAATCATCGCCAGACCCGAAAACGCCTTGCTGCAACGCCCGTCCAGACGCAATGCCACACGGAATGAAAGCTCCGCATCCTCAAGCCTGCCCTGCTGGAGAGCGATCACCCCGCCGCCCAGATACGGCCCGGCCTCATCCGGCGCCAGCGTTGCGGCCCGCTCATAGCATTCCTGTGCCTGCAGAAATTGGCCCACCGCGGCGTAACAATCGCCCAGTTCCTGCAAAACGTCATAATGCTGCGTCCAGCCGTTGTCGGGAACGGCGGTCTGACGAGTTATGTCCATACCAAAGTCTCCTCAGGTTGCTCTAAATGGCTGTTTAAACCATCATTAGGGATTAAATTTATATTCGAATCCGGCGGCAGATAGCCTGTTTCCTGCCCCCGTAAAATCGCCAGGGCACGCTGATAAAATGCGATTGCCTCGGGATGATGTTTTTGTTTTTTCTCAGCACGGGCTGCAATCAACAGTGATGCGACCGACGGCCGAATTCGGTTGACTTCGGCAATGACCTTTGCCGCCTGCGGCAAACGCCCGCATTGTACCAGTGCATTGGCCTGACGGGTCTGCATCCACAGCGTATTGCCGTAATGTTCCGCAATATGCGCATAGACCTGCGCCGCTTTGTGCCATTGTCTATCCAGCTGACATAGTTCAGCAGCGCCAAGCAAATTATCAAACTGAAATGGATATTCTTTAAATACCGGCTTGCGAACTTCAATGCCCGCGGCCAGCAGACAATCTTTTATACTCATCATCGGCGATTGACGCAAAGCCCTGTTCAGCGACTCCGCAAAAACCGCCGTACCAAAATGCATCTGGTCTGATTCCAAAATTTCAAATGCAAGATCATGCCGTTTTTGATTCATCAGCGGAACCAGCGACCGTTCGATATACATCGATTCGCCGGATGGGACGGTAATCCCGGGCGACAACACCGTACACAACGGCGCATCGGATTGACGCAGCATCTTTGCCAGTCGCAGCGAAATCATATCGCTTGCCGAAACCGGCACCGGCACGACATTCGGTACAACCGTTTTAAATCGTCCCAGTTCTTCCGCCGTCAGCGGCACAAATATTTGATAGGGATAAAAGCAATGCGACCAGATATCACGCAGCAATTGTTCGACCGCTTCATCCAGCCGCTCTGCCAGAACAAAAACCGCCATATCTTCCAGCTTCGTCCACGGCTTGGGCGGCCGCGTCGTCCGAATCGTCAGCACATTGCGGAGATAATCATTGACATTTTTCCGCCGGACAACTGAAATACGGTCACAATCACCCACCGGCGCGTAATACTCGCCCGTAACAACCGGGACATGCAGAAAATCGGTATAAAAACTCAGCTTGCGGGTCAAATCCCAATCGATCAGCACATTCAGATTTTCATTATACAGCCCCGCCCGCTCAAAAATATCGCGTCGGTGAATCAGGCTGACATGGAGCGTCTGGTTAAATTGCAGCATTAAAAGACGGTCATAATTCCGGCTGATTTCAACATTTTTTGACAAGACCCGCCGCCGGCCATCCGGCAAAACCCGACAGTGGGCTTTATACAAATCGCCATAGACAGCGCCATATTCCGGATTTTTCAAGATTGATTGGACTAAAAACTCCAGATGGTGCGGATAAAATTTGTCATCGTCGCCAAGATAGCAGACATATTCGCCTTTGGCAACCGCCAGCGCCTCATTGAACGACCGCGGCAGACCGCGATTTTCATCCCGGTCGATAAATGTCAATCTTGCATCATCGAATCGGCGAACAATATCACGTACCGGAGCGCCGCCATCACGCGTCAGAATAATTTCAAAATTCGGATAGGTCTGCTGAAAAATACTTTCCAGCGCCTCGGCCACATACGCAGGCCGGTTATAGGTACTGATCAGCACCGTCACCAGCGGGCCGGGCCGCGGCTTGCCTATTGCAGAGCGAAGAACTCGTTTTTTCGTTTTCGTTTCGGTCATTCGATATTGATATTCGACATCGCAGACATGATCGTACCCGCGGACAACTCCGTAATCGGAACAACTCCCTTAAACTCCCGATCCCACCGGACTGACTCTTTCGAATCCAGAAGAATGACCGGGATATTGACGGCCAGCGCCATTGCGGCATACGATTTTTCGGTCGTAATCATCGCGTCACACTGGCTGATCACCGCCGCCGCTTCGCGAGCCATCAATCGCCCGCTTAGATTTTTATCCGCCGACCAATCCAGTTTGCCGTCGGCAAGCAGTACAAAACCGCACTGCATTTTGTCGCCAAGGGTCTGCTGAATCTGCTGCCATTCATCCTGAGATGAACTTTCGGTTGCAGCCCCCGGCACAATCGCAATGCGGGGCTGACGGACTGAACCAATTCCAAATCGCTGCGTTCGAAGCGTATCAAACCCGCTTAAACTCAATTGCGGCAAATCCTGAGTCAATTCGACGCCTGCCTGCCGCGCCATCGCATGCACTTTATCACGAAATCCCTTACAGCCCTCGGCATTATTCAGCCGCAAAACCGTTTGATACTTGACCGAGGATAAATCCAGTTCATCATACGCTACCGATACGGCCGCCGGATGTCCGGCGTACAAATCCGCATGTTCATGGCAAACTGTAACCTGCCCGTTATTTTGCACCTTTAAGGCAATCGCCCGAATTACCGGTTCAGCACACACCGCCTCCGCGATATCACCCTCAATGACCACAAGGATCGAACCGGTATAGGTACAAGACTCCTTTTGTCGCTCCGAAGTTAGCGTCGAGTCGGAAGACTCAACTGTCGGTTCTATCGCACAAAAGGGACTGTAAAATTGTCCTCCGACTTGGCGCCCTGTTCAGCATCCAGGATCAATTCTCTAAGCCGTCGAGATGCTTTCAGCGCATCTTCCGCAACCTGATTGATGGATTTTCCCACCGTCGATGAAGACATCTGCGGCGCTGCGGGTATCGGAGCCTGTCGGCTTTGAGGCTGTAACTGCTGCGGCTTATATGAAGGCTGAGACTGAATCGAAGGCTGAACCGACGGCCGCCATTGGATCGGGGCGGCTGGCGCCGATTTGGGAGTCACATCAATTGTCGGATTTGAATTTAACGCCAAAGACTTGAACGCCGGAACTGTTTGCTTTGTCGGAATAAACGACGGATTCGCTGATACCGGTGATACCGCCTGTTGTTTATGGGCCGCTTCAAGAGTAATTTGCCGCTCTGCTTTTGACAGGCACTGATATAAACCCTTGAAAAATCCCTGCTTTGCCGTTCGCTGTTCAATCCAGTTTCTATAATTCCGCGGCTGATAATCATTGTCGCGAATTTGCGAGCAGAATTCTTCCGCAATCTGGAAAACATATCGGCTGTCGATGACCTCATCGCATCCGGCAAACGCGCCAATCACAGGTTTAAGGCCGCACGCCATGGCCGTCCAAACCATTCGAATATCATCTGGGAGCGTTGAAGTATGCACAATATACTGTTTATCACGCAGCCAGGTTGATAAATTACCCGCCGGATTTTCAATTACCACAATACCATCTAAGTTCAGTCGGCTGATCATGTGCCGGCAATATTGTTCCAGCGCCAAATCCTTAAATCCACCGGCCAGATACAACCGATAATCGCGATCCAGATAATTGAGCTTCTGCATACATTGCAGCAGAAATGCCGGACTGTGATGTGCGTCAAACGGCCCGACCGCCGCCAGCCGCTTGCCCTGCGTACGCTCGACAAACGCCCAGTCAGATATATCCAGCGGCTCATCTGTCATCTGGAGATGTGTCTTTTTATGAATATCCGGAATCCGACCCGTCAGGGTATCCATCTGAACCGAAGTACCGCACAGCAGCACATGGTCGATATGATCCCAGCAGATTTGTTCCAGCGAGGCATGATAGACATCTTCCGCCATCAAAACGACAATATTGGGAGCCGTTTGCTTTTGTGAGGCAAGGATTCGCAGCATTTGCCCGGCGCCGACGACAATCGTCAGCCCCCCGTTCGCGTTGGGTATCTGTCGCTGTTCGGCCAGGACAAGCTGCGTCTTGAACCGCGGATTGAACCAATTATAGATAGCCTGTACTGTCACGGTCAGGTTGTCAGCCGATAGCGTTACAGCCGGACGTTTGGAACGAATAATTTCAACTATCGGATGCAGG
>CAYTHV010000140.1:0-9094 GCA_964437685.1 uncultured Pirellulales bacterium | reverse complement strand
TTAACAACTACACGAGCTGCCAGATTAGACAAAGATTAATTGCGGGATACGGGATCGATAAAGTTAAAGATGAAAGCGAGGGCTTCTTTCTTCACAGTACTGTATCGCGAGCTTTTTGACCTCACTCACTATAACTCATAGAACGACACATGTGCTTGGCGACAATATCCACCAATCCAGAAAACGTGACAGCATTTCAGTCTGAATTTTTTTAATATAATCCAGAATCAGGGTTATATCTCTCGGAATTCAATCTGTTCTCTTTTCAGCACAGATTGAATTCTTTGTCTGGGGGTCATATTTTCCCTTACGCTGTTGTCTACCTTGACACATTTCCAATGTTACCAAAATCAAGCAGGCAGTAATCGTTCCGCCAATCGGATGGCGGCACCTGCCGTCGGCATCGTAAAAGTGTATTCCAAGGACAGTTACAAAATATCTTTCAAATTATACTTTGCCAGTTCTGTTCGGAGTTGATCCATAACCACGCGTAATTTTGGATTTTGGGTCTGGAAAGAAGATTTTTCCACCGCCAGGCTGATGTCGGCCAGCGTGATATTGGCGCCATCGGTGGAAGGTACATAGCCAACAAGCGGCTCGGTTGTTTTACATAACAATTCCGCATGGGTCAGATTTTCAAGAATCCGTTCAACAAAATCAGCGGGCAGCGCGGTGGCATTGGCTATTTCAGCAGATACAATCGGCTTTCGATTCTTATCCTCAAACGCCACCAGAACTTCTCGCATAATTTGAATCGTCGTTTGTTCCGTTGCAATAAAGCTCGTCTGTTTGGCTCGCAGCCGGGCCAGTTTTTCAGCCTTGTCGAGCGAATGGACATGCTGTGTCGCATAAGTTAGCTGCAAGCCCATCAGCACCACCCACCATACAATATAAATCCACAACACCGCCAGCGGAATCAGGCCCAGAATTCCATAAACCGACTGGTAAGACGCCTTGGTAACATAGATTCCAAAACCAGACTTGGCCGCCGTCCAGAAAATCGCGGCGAACAACGCTCCCAGCAACGCAGACGAAGGCTTAACTTTGGCGTTTGGAATAAACATATACAGGAAGAACATAAAAAATAAACTCAACCCAAAGCTGAAAACGGGCTTGATGAATTTAAAAACACTTTTCAGCAGCGTCTGTGGAAACGCATATTGTGAACTGTTGGGATCGGAGCTACTGATCGGACTCCTTACATCAGATTCCTGTTGCGTCGGTGGAAACACATATTGTGAACCGTTGGGATCGGAACTACTGATCGGACTCCTTACATCAGATTCTTGCTGTGTCTGCGGAAACGCATATTGCAAACTTATTGCGCTCAAATATACACCCAATCCTATCAGTAATGGCCCCAATGTCAGCAGCGCCCAATAGTTGATGGTACGATGCAGGATATCCCGCGATTTAGGAACACCCCAGATGGAGTTAAAAGCCTTTTCAATGGTCGTCAGCAGGCTGATCGCCGCCCAGATGGTGAGCAAACCGCCGATAAATGTAATAGCGCCGGTATTCAGATTGGAAATATAGCTGCCTGTTATTTCGTCGATTTTTGTTGCCAGCGTAATCGGCGGTGCACCGGCGACATCGGATGGATAAGTAATTTTGGTCAGGTTGGCCTGTTCATAAATAAGCTGCCTGACCTTATCCCCCATAGTCTTGGAGGCAGGAAACATCTGAAAAGCCATCAGTATGACGATCGCCAGCGGCACAATACCAAAGATCGTATGGTACGCCAGGGCCGCCGCCTGCGTGCCGCAGCGATTAATCACCAGGAGCCGCACGCAATGCCAGATGATGCGAAAGAATAACACAATTTTATTTTTTTCGCCGCTGGAATCGGCCGACCAGAATGACCATTTATCCAGCCATGATTTCTTGCCTGGTACAGCCTCTATTGGCGTCGGCTCATTCAATTCGTTCATTTTTTCTGCCCTTGTTTGAATATGCCTTCTATAATTTCCCGTCCTTTTTCGACAGCCTCTTTGGTTTTTTCGTCTTTAACCGGAATCTGTTCTGTGATATTGCTTAATAACAATTTTGACATATCCAGCTTGGGATTATCCAGTGTATTGGTCAGCGGCAGCGTTAATGTTTTATCATTCATCGGCACATCCACATCCATCTTTAAGGTTTTGTTTTCAAGCCCAATTGCCCCACGGAAGTGCAGCGTGTAGGAACTGCCGAATATCACCGGCATATCCGTATATTCAACCAGCCCATTTTTAACGGTAAACGCCGTCGAAGGAATTGAAAACAGGTTCATTCCATTGCTTTTCATCGCCGTACTGATAATCCCCAGCAGCGGACTGCTGGCCTTGACATCGGTCAGCCCGATGTTGCCGGCGATATTGATATTTTTGAGATTTCCGCCTCCCAACGGCATCGCCAGGGTGCTGCATGAAAGATTGGCCAGACCGCTAACGCCCGTCCCTTTGGCAAAGAGCGGGTTGAGATATTGCAGGAGGTTGGCGCTGATGACATCGTCAATTTTAACATTTTCCACCACCGCCATCGACTTGCGGAGCGACAGCAGCATCGGTTCCGCCGCCAAATTCACATCCCCGGCAAACCGTATCTTGCCGCCGTTGACATTGGCGTCCGGAATATCGATCGCAGCAAGCCCTTGCTTGACATTCAGCTTAAGTTCTGTTGGGCCGAATTTGAGCCCCTTGAAATTGGCGCTCTGGAAACCCAGGGCGGCGTCAGCATTCAGGTTGGCTTTCATTTTATTGGGCTGTGCAGTCGGGTAGGTACTGGCAAAAACAATTTTATCGTTTCGTTTGCCCGCCACTTCCAGTCCCTGCGGCAGATATGGCTTTGCCATCGCGGTAATATCTTTCCAGTCGTACTCAGTCAAAACATCGCCGGCCAAAGCTGTTTTTTCTTTCTCGGCTTTTTGAGAAACGCTGCCTTTAAATCGCATCACCGACTTGTCTTTTTTGCCTTCCAGATTAAATTGCGCAGCAAACGCCTTTGTCGAAGGATTCACGGTTCCATCGGCTGTCAGTGTCAGGACGTCCTGTGTAAATGGAGTCTGCCCTGTCTGGCCGACAACCAGATTTTGAATTTCAGTCTTATTCGTGGAAAAAGCGATGTCCGCGCCCTGCGGCTTAACCGACAGGGTTGAATGCAAGTCACCCGCTACCGTCAGGTCTTTGGGCAGACTGTCACCGGCAAATACCTTGGCCATATTCAGCGCCTTTTGCAGATTAAGCGCGATATCCGCATTCGCCGAAATCTGCGTTGTCTTCTCCGAACCCAGCGGCAGTGATACATCTTTCAAATCAATCTTGCCCGCATCCATGACGACATTAATCTGCGACGCTTTTACCACCTGTGCAGCCCCATCATGCGTCACAGCGTAGGTAATCTTCAGCGGAGTCGCGGGAAGTTTTGCATCGCCTTTGGCGACAGCTAAATTCTGAAAATCCGCTGTTCCCGCAGCCTCAATCAACTGGTCTTTCATCTTCACGGTACCGGCTGCGTTTAATATCCCGCCCAGCTTATAACCCGCCATATCCGTAAACTGTGATGCGACTGTCTGCACACCCGCCAGATCGGCCTTCGCCTGATAGGTCAGTGCGCTTAAATCGCCCTTGCAGGTCGCTGTACAGAACGACGAATCCACATTCAGATTTTCAACCAGAAAACTATTGTCCTTCATGGCCGCCAGCACACTGACTTTAACCGGCTTTTCAAGCGTCGTTGTTTTGCCATCCAGAATCTGTTTGAATTTTTCCACCGTCGCGTCGGCGGCAATCTTTTCAAATTGACCATCCACCAGCTTGACATCCGCTTTGGCGTTGAGCAATCCGGCAATATCAATCTTCTGCCCGGCCAGCGCCAGCAGCGGTTTAAAATCTTCCAGCTTGATATTAATCATCTCAACCTGCACGTCGCCGCTGGTACCCTTAAGTGCCATTTCCTGGGTCGGTGTAATGGTCGCCGTGGCCTTAACATCCCCCGGCTCGCCCATTCCGGCAACAGCCAGCGCAAACGTCAAAGTTGAAGCCTGCCCAACAGGATTGATATTGACTTTAGTTGAGATATTCTTGAATTCAAGTGTCTGCGGGGGTTGAGTCGTCTTAATAATCGCGCTGCCCTGCCGCAATTCCAGCCCCAGCTTTTCAAGCGGCAGAACCATCGCCTGCCCGCCTGTTTGATCCGAAGACTTCGGCTGTTTTTCCGCAGGTTCCGATACGGATTTTTCCGGCTCGGCTTTGACGACGATTTCCACCGCGGGCTTATCAATCAAGCCGTCGCTCAGGTTGATCTGCCCTCGCAGCAGTGACGACAGCTTGGGATTGAGCCGAATCTCATCCACACTAACCACGGTCGTTCCGGCGTTGTCTTTGAAACTGACGCCGCTGAGTTTTAACCCCGAAAACCAGCCTAATGACAGCGACTTGACTTCGACCTGGCCGTCAACAGCACGGTTGATCTGCCCCAGAATCAACTGCTTTCCCGCCGAAGTCGATGCCAGCGTCGGCAGGAACAATACCAATAACACCACCACAATAACGACAACACCCAAAATCCATAATAATTTTTTCGCTAAGGATTTTTTCTTTGGCGCTGCCTTTTCCGTCTGAACCTGTTTGGCTTCCATAATTGCCTCCGGATTTCTTCCCTGTAAAGGAATTATTGTACCCCGGCAGTATGCCGGGCTTGGTTTTATCTAAAAACAAAGAAGTCAGGAGTCGGAAGTCTGCCGCCAAAATAAAACAATCGTTACGTCTGACTCCTGACTTCAGAATTCTGACTTCATTTTTAACTTTTGATTTTTATTTTAACCGTTCATAATCTCGTCGGATTTTGCCTTGATGAGGTGATCGATCTGATCGGTATATTTCTTGGCCAGTTCATCGCATTCTTTCTTGCCCTTCTCGCGTTCATCTTCGGTGATGCTTTTTGTCTTTTCTTCATCTTCAAGCTGCTTAATTGCATCCCGGCGGATATTGCGGACGCTGACTTTATGACGCTCGCCAAGCTGCTTGACCTGGCCAACGATCTGCTTGCGGCGTTCTTCGCTCAACGGCGGGATATTCAGACGAATCATCTTGCCGTCAACAATCGGCGCCAGGCTCAGTTCGCTGCTTTTGATTGCCTTTTCAATATCTTTCAGACAGCCGATGTCAAACGGCTTGATGACCAGTTGGGCCGGTTCCGGACAGGCTATCGCCGCAAGCTGTTTAAGCTGGGTCGGCGTACCGTAATACTCCACCATCAAATGCTCCACCAGTCCTGGAGCCGCCCGCCCCGTTCGAATCGAACGAAAATCGTTCTTCAGGGCGTCAATCGTCTTTTCCATCGTTTTTTCATGACCAGCCACAATTGTCTTACCAGACATACGTAAACTCCACTCAAAAATTTTGTTTTCTGTCAAAAGTTCATCACAAGCGATTTTACTCGCTGATCAGCGTTCCAACTTTTTCGCCATGAAACGCCCGCGTTATATTTCCCTCCACAAAGATATTCAATACTACAATCGGAATTCGGTTTTCCCAGCACAAACTGACCGCCGCGGGATCCATCACTTTCAGATTTTTCTGAAGTACTTCGTGATAGGTCAGTTTCTCAATCATTTTCGCGTCAGGATTTTTCTTGGGATCATCGGTATAAACGCCGTCCACCTTGGTCGCCTTGATCATCAGGTCGGCGCCGATCTCCGAAGCTCGCAATGCCGCGCAGGTATCGGTTGAGAAAAATGGATTACCCGTACCGCCGGCCAGAATGGTAACCCGCCCTTTTTCCAGGTGCCGGATCGCCCTGCGGCGAATAAATGGCTCGCAAATCTGCGATACCTCAATTGCACTGCATACCCGGGTCGGCTGGCCGAACTTTTCAAGCGTTTCCTGCAATGCGCAGGAGTTGATCACCGTCGCCAGCATCCCCATATAATCCGCCGTCGTCCGGGGAATATGGCTTTTTTCCGAAAAATTGGCGCCGCGGAGAAAATTGCCCCCGCCGACAACAATCGCAACCTGCGGGCCGAGTTTGCAGATTCGTGTAATCCGTTCGGCGATGGATTCCAACGCTTCGCCGTCAATTCCGAATCCGCCCGGCTTGCAAAAACTTTCGCCGGATAGCTTTAATAATACGCGTTTGTATCGTGATGTTTTATTCATTAGGTCTTATCCATGCAGTAAGTTCAACAAAAAAGGCAACGTTTTATCGTTGCCTTATTATATCATAACCTTAGCCGATTTCAAACCGGACAAAGCGTTTTATTTTTGCCGTCCCGCCGGCGGCCTTGGCCGTCGCGGTCAGAGCTTCCGATACCGTCTTGGTATCGTCTTTGACAAACGGCTGATCGACAAGACAGTTATCCTTGAAGAACTTCGCCATTTTACCATCGACAATCTTTTCGACCATATTGGCCGGCTTATCCTTAACCTGTTCAGCGGCAATTTCACGCTCACGAACGATGACCACCGGATCAACGGATTCACGGTCCAAACCGACCGGATTGATCGCGGTAACGTGCATCGCGATTTCATTGGCAACCGTCTTTAACGCACTGGCGACCGCGTCGCTGGACGCTTCGATTTCCACCATGGTGGCCACCTTGCTGTTAAAGTGCACATAATTACCAATGATACCCGGCCCGGACAGTTTATACCGCAGATAGCTGCCGACCTGCGTTTTTTCGCCGGTCTTGCTGACCAATTCCGTCATCAGGTCGCTGAACTTCTTGCCGCCAACCGAACATTCCATCAATGCTTCAGCGCCGGCGTCCGCCGCAACCGCCAAAGCACATTGAGCCAGCGTTTCGCACGCCGCCTTAAAATCATCGTTATTGGCTACAAAGTCCGTCTCGCAGCACAAGGTGGCTAACGCAACAATTTTGCCGTCAGCGCTGGCCGCGCGAACAATTCGACCTTCGGTTGTATCTTTATCGGCGCGTTTCGCCAATGTCGCAAGACCTTTCTTGCGGAGCAGGTCCAGCGCCTTTTCCATATCGCCATTGGTTTCTTCCAGGGCTTTCTTGCAATCCATCATACCCTGACCACTGAGTTTACGTAGCTTCATAACTACTGAAGCGGATATCTCTGCCATGATTATATCTCCTGACAGCCTATAGACTGTCTAAATTTCTTTTATAATTACCACCAGAAAGTTACTGGGCTTCCGCAGGCTCTGCAACTTCGGCTTCGACCTGGCCGCCTTCACCGGCGCTGGCCAGAACCTGACGACGTGAACGTGGGCGAGCGGGACGAGCGGCAACGGCCATATCTTCCGGCTTTACCATCGTCTTGCCTTCAACACATGCCTGCGCCAGTTCTGTCAATATAATTTCAATCGCCTTCAGCGAATCATCATTGGCGGGAATTGCCACATCCACATTGGCGGGGTCGGCATCCGTGTCGATAATGCCAATCGTTACAATACCCAGCTTGCGGGCTTCGCGCAGTGCAATGTATTCCTTGCGAACGTCAACAACGATCACCACGCCGGGCACCCGGTTCATTTTGCGGACACCGCCGAGGTTTTCGGAGACTTTCTTCAGTTCACGGCGTAAACGTGACCCCTGCTTCTTGCTTTCGGCTTCCATCTGGCCGCCCGACAGCATCGCTTCCAGCTCATCCAGACGCTGTACACGAGAACGAATCGTGCGGAAGTTGGTCAGCGTACCGCCAAGCCAGCGTTCCGAGACAAAATGCATCCCGCAGATATCCGCCGCCGTCTGAACGGCTTTCTGAGCCTGACGCTTGGTGCCGACAAACACAACATCTTTGCCGGTAGCGACAACACTCTGAACCACCTTTTTGGCGATCAGCAGACCTTTAAGGGTTTCTTTCACATTGATAACATGGATCATCCCGCGCTTGCCAAAAATATATGGCGCCATTTTGGGATTCCAACGACTTGCGGCATGACCGTAGTGCACGCCCGCACTGATGAGTTCACGGGCTAGTTCCTTATTCACAGAAACTTTACCTCCAAATTATAAAAAGTTTATATTCCCTATCTGCCACGCTGGCAAATTAGGAGCAAAAAATGTACTCGAAGTCGCCCCGCCTGTCAAGATTTTTATCGGTATATAAACGTCTTATTTATCCTTGATTTACAACCAATAACTGTAAATTTATATCCAATGTGTCCACTTTAAAGCAAAATGGGACACTGGAAAGCCTTGCCACATAAACCATAACTTAATTATATAAAGCAACTTACAAATACACCAGACATCACGAAGCCAGCCGTTTTATAAGCCGAACCCTTTGCAAAAAATAATGCTAACAATTTACAAAATCCCCTTTTTTATTTCGAATTCCAGAGAAATCTTATATGATACCTCGCCGGGGGTGGTTCCTCCATAAATGAAACCGCGCGATTTTTGCCCTTGCCGAGCGGCACAGCACGCGAACTTTTCTACAGAGCAAAAACGATGATAAAATTGTCGAATGAAAAACGATATATCTGTTTTCTGGGCCTGATTGCGGCGGTTCCCGCCCTGTCAACCGATATGTACCTGGCCGCGATACCGCTGATCGCCCGCCAGTGGGCCATCCCCGAAAGCCGGGTCGGCCTGTCGATGGTCTTGTGGTTTGCCAGTTTCAGCATGACCCTGCTCCTCTGCGGGCCGCTTTCGGACAAATACGGCCGCCGACCGGTACTCCTGGTGGGGCTATTGCTGTTTACCCTGTCCAGCTTTCTATGCGCATTGTCGGCCGACATCCGACAGCTTATCCTGTTCCGCATGCTTCAGGGAGCCAGTGCCGCCGCCCCGGCGTCAATGTGCATGGCCATCTGCCGCGACCGCTACGAAGGCGACCACCGCAAACGGATATTCGCCTATATCAGCATCATCCTGTCAATTACTCCGATGCTCGCGCCGATGATCGGAGCGGCGCTGCTTAAATATTCAAATTGGAGAGCGGTTTTTGTCCTGCAGGGCCTGCTGACAGTCCTCACGCTGATGATCTCGCGGGGCTATCAGGAAACGCTGCAATCGCCGGTTCAGGAACAGCTATTTCGCTTGCTGGGCCGATACCTCAACTTGCTGCGCAACACCAATTATATATTATGCAACAACGCCATGGGAATTTCCAAAGCTGTCAAAGTAGCACTCGGCTTGGAT
>CAYTHV010000139.1:0-9155 GCA_964437685.1 uncultured Pirellulales bacterium | reverse complement strand
CGGCACCGGCAGCACGCTCTACGTGCTCGACGAGCCGACGACCGGCCTGCACTTTGCCGATATTCACAACCTGCTCAATGTCCTTAAACGTCTGACCGATATCGGCAATACCGTTGTCGTTATTGAGCATAATCTCGACGTGATCAAGACCGCCGACTACATCATCGACTTAGGCCCCGAAGGCGGCGAAGCGGGCGGGCAGATTATTGCCACCGGCAGCCCTGAACAGATATGCAAAAACACCGCCAGCCATACGGCTCGCTACCTGAAAGAAAAACTCGAACAGGAAAAAATCTGGGCGAAAAAACAAGTTTCCTGATACGGCAGATTTAATTTTGGGTGGGCTCTGCACACGCGGTTTTTATTCTGCCCACCGGGCGCTATTAATCATTGTTGTTGCTGTTGTCAGGTAAAGTATCTGCCCTATCCAATTTTCCTGAATTATGAACGCCTAAGACTTTCATTAGTTGTTCTTGATAATCAGGCCAAAGTTGTTCAGCATTCAACGATTTCACATAGACAGGTCCCCACTGAGATTGTCCCCACAACTCAAGTTCAGCGAGATGATCCCGAAGTCTAACCTGTGTAGAATCACTACCAATGAATATTATGATGTTCAGGGCTATATTTATACCTTTGTTTTCGCCTTTTCTGTTATGCTTTCCAGTTAACCAAAAACTAACAGCTTCACCAGCTTGTTCTTTTGCGAACTCATCGGCAGAATTTATTTTTCTGGTAAAGTTCCACGCTGGCGATATGACAGGGAGGAGTTTTTCGACAAGTAGCTCACTTGGCGATAACTGTCCGGGTTTTACATCATATTCAACAATATTTGATGGCGATGGGGTCAAGGGTCTTTTTCTAAACTGAACCGTATATCTACCCGGTGTTGTAATATGATATTGAGACCTTAGGTCATAATTATCCGCAAGCACAATGGTCTCATTAGGTTCGACAAATTCAGGCGCTGCATTGGTCTGATAGTCACCTTCGATATAAGGGATAATTGTGTTATTGGGATCTTCTATCGCCATCGGATTATTGACCATAACGGATGTATGCCAATATCCAAGTGTTTCATTGCTGATGTTCTTCATTTCCACACGAAACAACATGGGTTTGCCCACAAAAAACTCTTGAGTTAAGGGAATCAACCGAACATCAAAACCGGTACGGCTTATCTCGTAATTCAAAGGAAATTCTTGATTGACAACCTTAGATTTCAGGATTTCGTGCTTCTGCCAGATAGCGAGGGGTTTTGTCGTAAAATCTACGACCCAATTGGGTTCCTCTTTCAGAATGGAAAGACCCCACCTGAGTGAATATCTGTAATTGGGATCTTTCAATTCTATATTATGTTGATAACAGATAACTTGCCCTAATCTGCTCGATTGGCCGCGAACTTGAAATTCCGATAAAGCGGCAATCTTTTCGATGGGCAGGACTGCTTTGCAAAAGGCTTCTAATGACTCATATTCCCTGGATTTGGCCTTGACCTTGCAGGAGCAATACTCCAACGCTTTCTCCCAATTAGCGTCTTTGATCTCTTTTTGGAACAAAGTAAAAGTTGTATTCGGTATTTCGGGTAATGGCTCTCGGCCTGATTGGCGTTTTTGATTCGCACCTAAACTGCTATTGGTATTGTCCGGAGTAGCTTGTATAGTACAAGAAGAGATTACTAAAAGAAGCAAAAATACTTTGACTAAAGAAATTTTCTTCATATATTTACCGCCTTCCTGTTATTGTGTTGTTTTGGTTTGACTTATCCATTACCCTACCTTTTTCTTATTCTCCATATCCAGCTTCCAGAGAAATTTCTGGGTGCGAAATGAAATTACGCAGATCAAAACAATTGCGATACCCAGAATCCAGGGCAGAAGCGGGACAATCCACTTTGTCCCGAATACAATCAGCGCGGTATTGAGAACCATAAACCAGATACGCATTTCGGTTGGTCCCGTCGCCAGATAAGTAATCTTAAATTGCCCTGTCGCGCCAAAGCCCAGAAATGAAGCCACCATAAAACACGCAAAGACCGGCACAAGATAAAGGATGATTTCCCGATTGACACCGGTTGTTAAAAGTGCGTACCCAATCAGAACCGAACAGAGAAAAACATAATCCAGCAGATGATCCATATAAAACCCCCACTTGATCAGGCCGGTATCCTTGTAGCGGCCGATTGCGCCGTCAAAAGCATCCGTAAACCATTGCAGAAAAATCATCAGCGAGCTAAGCCACAGCCAGTGGAGATTGCCCGACTTACCCGCCAGATACCCGAATACAATCAGCCCGACGCACCACGGGATTGTCAGCAGGGTCAGATGCCATGTTTCAATCCATTTTGGGAAATAGGGTGTCAGCCAGGTAATAAATTGCTTTTCATACGGGGCCAGCAGCGTCTTCATTGGGGCCTTGCCTGCTGCGCCGGTTGATTCGGTTGTCATCCTTAATACTCCTTCAATCGTAGTAATTATGAAAACTGTACCGCATTGAGGAGCCTTCGTCAAGAGGTAGAGGAATTATCCCTGTGTTGTGTTTCTTATCCAAGTCGGGTATAATCAAGTCTTTAATGAAAGAAGATAAGCAAGGTCTAAAATAACGAGTATGGTTTAATGTTCATAGATGAAGCAAAAATACGGGTTAAGGCGGGCAATGGCGGCCCCGGGTGCATGAGTTTCCGCCGGGAAAAGTATATCCCCAAAGGCGGCCCGGATGGCGGCGATGGCGGCGACGGCGGCAGCGTCTATTTTGTCGCGGATCCCTCGATTGATACCCTGTTGGATTTTTCCGGCAGGCATGACTGGGAGGCCGGCAACGGACTGCCCGGCGAAGGAGCCAAGCGTTTCGGTTCCGATGGCGAAGACCTGATCATCCATGTGCCGGTCGGGACGATGATCTTTGACTTCAAGCGGGGGATTCTGCTGAAGGATATGAATGAGCCGGGGTTGAAAATCTGCATCTGTCGCGGCGGCAAAGGCGGACTGGGCAATGTCAATTTCGCGACGTCCAGACGGCAATCGCCCCGTTATGCCCAGCCCGGCAAGCCCGGGCAGGAACGGCAACTGCGGATGGAGCTGAAATTGCTTGCCGATGTGGGCTTAGTTGGAATGCCCAATGCCGGCAAAAGTACATTGCTGTCGCGGTGTTCGAAAGCCAGGCCGAAGATTGCGAATTACCCATTTACGACGCTTAACCCCGTACTGGGGATCGTCGAATTGCCAGGGGCGCGGCGATTCGTGATGGCCGACCTGCCGGGATTGATCGAGGGCGCCCATGAAGGCTCCGGCTTAGGTCACAAATTCCTGCGGCATATCGAGCGGACGAAAATACTGGTGCATCTGCTGGAGGTAATGCCCGCCGACGGCAGCAATCCGGTGGACAATTACAAAACCATCCGCAGTGAGCTGAAACTGCACAGCGGGGCGCTAACCCGCAAGCCAGAGCTGGTGGTGCTGACTAAGGCCGATTTAGACCCGGACAAGGCCATTGTCAGTGTGATCAAAAAAGCCCTCAAGACGAAAAAGATTGTAACCATCTCCGCCGTATCGGGAGAGGGCCTGACCGAATTAAATGAAAAGCTCTGGGAGATCCTGCAAAGCAAAAAGAAGCGGGAAACGAAAGCTAAAACGAAAACAGCCAAGACAGAATTTCCATCTTAAACCGGATTACCCATGAATATTATCGCAATCGATATCGGCAATACCAATATTAAGCTGGCGTTTTTTCTGGACGACCGGGAGCAATTTTTGAAATCTATCCCGGGTGATGCGCCGGACGCCAAGACACAGCTTACGACGGTTTTGCGGGATGCCTGGAAGCAGGTACCGCTGGTGCGCAGCGCAGCTCAGCCGGTACATGAAGGTGTGATTGTTGTCAGCTCTGTTAAGCCCGTCTGGACACAGTTGGTTGAGCAAATTGTCAAAGAGACGCTGGATGAAAAAATCCAATTGATTGGGCGCGACATCCCGCTGCCGATAGAAACGAGCGTTGAAAATTCGTTGCAGGTCGGCACGGATCGTCTGGTTACTGCTGCCGCCGCGTATGCGGTGGTCGAAGATGCGGTCGTTGTCGCCGATTTTGGCACTGCGGTAACTATTGACCTGGTCGATGAAAAAGGCATATTTATGGGCGGTGTTATCGCGCCGGGGTTTGCGATGGGAGCGAAGGCTCTTCATACCGGAACCGCTCAACTGCCGCAGGTGGAAGTCTCGCACCCCGAAAGCCCTTACGGCGATACGACACAGAAAGCGATTAATGCCGGCTTGTACTATTCTGCGGTTGGATTGCTGGAAACGATTACCCGCAAATATGCCGAGGAAATCGGCAAATGGCCGCATGTGCTGGTTACCGGTTCTGCGATTGCGATGCTCAAGCAGGAGTGTGAATTTGTTGATTCGTGGGTGGAGGAATTGGCGGTACGCGGGATCATCGTCACCTACAAAAAATACATCTATGAAAAAGAACACATCGAAGAACTTGATGCCGAAGATAATAAGGGGCAATAACTCGTGTCTGCCTGGGTAAGCGTACTGACCGGCAAGGGGTACTCGGCCATCGGCAGCGTTGGGCTTACGGGCGATGGCGCAGCGGCGATATTGGCCGGTGTATTCACCGTCTCCGGCAAGTTATCTTGTTACATAACAGGTCAAATCTATCGCGGCCATATTCATGATGGCGCACAAATTCTTGATGAAGTGGTGGTCGGCTGCGAAACAGACAATTGCTTTGTCATTCATTGTCACGGCAACCCCATTCTGGTACAAACCATCGCGGCACTTCTGACACGGCACGGCGGTAAACTGGTGGACGCGGAAACTTTTCATGCGGAATCCTCCGGCAATTTAACAACCATGCTGCATCGCGAAGGATATACGGAACAGTGCAAAGCGGCGACATTGATGGGGGTTAAGATCATCCAGTCGCAGATGCACGGCGGACTTGCATTGTGGGCACAGCAAACACAAGCGAAGATAGATCAATTATCCGTGGACGTCATTCATTCAGAATGTCGCGATATTTTGGTTCGCAGCGATATTGCCAGCCGAATTATTCACGGGGTTAAGATGGTTCTTGCCGGGCCGCCCAATAGCGGCAAAAGTACTTTGCTCAACGCACTCGTCGGCAGTGACAAGGCGATTGTATCCGATACTGCCGGAACGACACGCGACTGGGTCGGTGCGGCTCTGAATATCGGAGTACTCAAAGTTGAAATGATAGATACTGCCGGACTGGGACAGGAGGCTTTGCATGAAACGCCGGACAGGGCGGCTCAGGAATTAACCCGCAAACTGCTGGCTGAATGCGATGGGATTATCTACGTGCAGGATGCGACCTCGCCAATGTCGATTGCAGAACAGTTGCCATCGGATAAACCGGTCATTTCTGTTTTAAACAAAGCGGATTTGCTTAATGGTTCGGTGAATCACTTGCCGGATGCAATTTACATCAGCGCCAAAACAGGACACAATATCAAAGCGGTCGAAAACGCAATCATGGTGTGCTTTGGCGTCTTGGATTTCAACCCGACAGAACCGATAGTCTTTACCGCCCGCCAGCGTCAAATCCTGGAACAAATCCAGACCACACCCGACAAACCGGAGATTAAATCGCTCCTGTCAGAACTGCAAGGCAACTAAAGCCGACTATACAAATGATTCTTTGACGGGAAATTGTTTGCAGAGTGCAACAACTTCCTTTCCGACTGTCTCAATCATCTGTTCATTTTCGATGTTTTCAGCAACCGTCTTGATCCATCCGGTGACCATTTCCATCTGCGGCTCTTTCATTCCGCGTGTGGTCAGCGAAGGTGTCCCCAGACGCAGGCCGCTTGGATTAAATGGCGGGGCGCTGTCGCCCGGTACGGAATTGTAGTTGCACTCTATATGTGCCCGGTCGAGCGCTTTAGCCAACGGTTTGCCCGACAGGCCCTTGTTTCGCAGGTCGATCAAAATCAGGTGGTTATCCGTGCCGCCGCTGACGAGGTTAAATCCATATTCCATCAGCTTTTCAGCCATCTTTTTAGCGTTGGCGACGATTTGTGCGGCGTATATTTTAAACGCCGGAGTAAGAGCTTCGCCCATACAAACCGCCAAAGCGGAAATCGTATGGATATGCGGGCCGCCCTGCAAACCCGGAAAAACAGCTTTATTGACCGCTGCGGCGTGCTGTTCCTTAAAGAGAATCATGCCGCCGCGCGGGCCGCGAAGCGATTTATGTGTGGTTGTCGTTACGACATCGGCATAGGGAATCGGACTCATGTGAACGCCGCCGGCAACCAGACCGGCGATGTGAGCAATATCCGAAACGTGGAAGGCTCCGACAGATTTGGCGATTTCGTCAAAGGCTTTAAAGTCGAGAGTTCGTGGGTAAGCGCTGGAGCCGGAGATGAGGATTTTCGGCTTGTGTGTCTTGGCAAGGTCGGCGATTTTATTGTAATCAAGCCTGCCCGTTGCGGCATCCAGTTCATACTGTACGGATTTAAAAAACTTACCGGTATAGCTGACTTTCCAGCCGTGGGTCAGATGTCCGCCGTGCGGCAGTGCCAACCCCATAATCGTCTCACCCGGCTGAGCCAATGCACAATAGGCGGCCATATTCGCAAACGACCCGGAATGCGGCTGTACATTGGCGCCATCGGCGCCAAAGACCTGCTTGGCTCGTTCAATCGCCAGTGTTTCAATCTGGTCGGTAAACTCCTGACCTTCGTAGTAGCGTTTGCCCGGGTATCCTTCAGCGTATTTATTGGTAAAGCATGAGCCGGTTGCGTCCATCACGGCTTGTGAGACATAATTTTCCGATGGAATCAGACGAATACAGTTTTCCTGTCGCCGTTTTTCGCCAACAATCATTTCATACACTTTAGGGTCGGACTTCGCTACTGCCGCTAACATTATATTTTCCTTTCGCTAATAGGGGTAAAGCGGCTTTATATCATATTTGCACCTAATCGACAAGCAATTATTATTGACAAACCCGCCTGTAAACCGATAAGATATTATCTTTAACATCCAGAATAGAAAGAGGTTACGTATCGATAAATATGATGAAAGAATGGATGCCGGGCTGGAAAAAGCCAAAGCTTTTTTCACACGCGCAGAGGAAGTCGCGGCGACAGATAACTTCGACTATGCCATAGACTTATATCTCGACGGCTTAAAGCAATCGCCTGATGCCCTTGAAGATGGCCATGCTCCATTGCGCAAACTGGCTTTAATTCGTCAGGGCAAAGGCTGCAAAAAACCCTCGATGATTGAGCAGCTTAAGCGTTCCGGCGGCAAAACCCCAATGGAACAGCTCTTAAATGCCGAGTATTTGCTTGCCAAAGACCCGGATAATCTTAGTTATGCGGAAAAAATGCTGGTTTCCAGTATTGCCGGTGGATATACACGAACCGCCGAGTGGATCGCGCAGTTGATTTTTGATGCCAATCGGGCCAGCCATAAACCTTCTTTTAAGACTTATATCCTCCTGAAAGACAGCTACAATGAGCTGGGACTTTATACAAATGCGGTCAAAGCCTGTCAACTGGCCTGCCAATTAAAGCCTGACGATGATTTATTAAAAACAGAATTGCGGGATTTGTCGGCCAAGATGACGATGGAAAAAGGCAAATACGGCAAAACAAATTCATTTCGTGAGTCAATTGACGACAGGGAATATCAGGATCAATTGCAATCTCAGGAAAATACGGTCAAAAGCGAAAACGTAAAACAGCGAATAGTAGCAGAGGCACGTCGTCAATTCCAGCAGGCTCCAACCTCAACCACGAATATTTTGCAGCTTGCCGAAGCATTGGTGGACTTGGAAACTAAAGCGGCATTTGTAGAAGCCGAACAGTTGCTTCAAAGCTCTTTTCAGCAGACTAAGGATTTTGCATTTCAGCGAAAGCTGATGGAGCTTGAAATCAAGGCCTTACGCAACCTGATTCGCAAAATACAGGACGGCAAAACAGACGAAGCCGCCAAAGAACAGATTGCTCAGTTGAATCATCAACTGGAACAAAAAGAGCTGTTTTTTTACCAACAATGCGTCGAAAATTACCCAACGGATTTGCGTTATAAATATGAATACGGCCGGTGTCTGATCCGGATTCAGCAGTTTGATAAGGCGCTCCCGTTATTTCAGGATGCCCGCCATGATCCCCGGCTAAAGGTCGCGGCGATGGATAAAGTCGGCCTTTGCTTCCTGTTAAAGGAATGGTTTGAGGATGCGATAGATATTTTTTCTGCCGCCCTGAAAGAATGTCCCACGCAGGAATCACTGATCGCAAAAGACATAAGATACAATTTGGCAAGGGCTTATGAAGCAGCCGGGAAGCCGGACAAGGCGTTGGAAATCTATCGAAAACTGGCGCAGACCGATTTTTCTTATAAAGATGTCAGCCAGCGTATTGACAAATTGCGTTCGCAAGGGCATAATAGCTGATTCGAAATGCTATATGTAGATGTATTTAGTCGGGAAGCCCGAAGTCTCTCTGTGTGGGAGATTGAATAACAGTCAGTGAACAGGAGTAAGAACGTGGCTCATTCGGTATCAGCCAAAAAGCGTGTTCGTCAAAATGCAAAGAGTCGCACGATCAATCGTGCCAGAAAAAGTACGTTGAAAACGTTCACCAAGCGTTTTTTAACGGCCGTTGACGAAAGTAATCTGGAAAAGGCACAAGCAGAATACAAGCAATTGAGCAGAAAGCTTGATCAGGTTTCCTGCACCAGTACCATCCACAAGAATACCGCTTCGCGGATTAAGTCCCGTATGGCCAAACGGCTCAACAGCCTCAAGGCTAAAGGGGCCGGGTCGGCTGCGTAACGCAGGGCATTTTCTGTAAATATAGTAAGGCGTCCTGACCGATGTAATCTTCGGTCGGACGCTTTTTATTTAGATAGCAGGGTAAGCAATGGGCAGAATGGCGTCTGCGGGTAAATGTCCTGAATGGAATTGCTGAAGCGACAAATTCTAAGGGTATTATGTCGGCGAGACTATAAACCGATGTCCTTGGCCAAACTGGCCGAGGCGATGGGCTATGGGCCGTCTGAATTTTCGCAATTTCAGGACGCTGTCAATGTCCTCCGTCAGGAGGGGCAGATTGCGATTGACCGTTCCCGCAATATCACCCTGCCGGCGATGAGCAACCGTGTCATCGGCACTTTTCGCGC
>CAYTHV010000138.1:0-9393 GCA_964437685.1 uncultured Pirellulales bacterium | reverse complement strand
ATCCGTTCCAGCAGAGGGACAAATTCATCAATATGGATATGCCTGCCCGCATCCGCACGGTTGGTATGCTCATCTTCAAAAAATGTACATTCGGCAATAAGTATCCGGCTGTTGGCCACATAATCCAACTGTGAAAAATCGACATACGACGTATCGCCGAGGTAAGTGACAATCGGCATTTCCAACGGGATATCGATGACGACCCCTTTCTTTTTGAGCTGTACCAACTCCGGACCGCTTAGGTCGTGATATTCGGGACGGAGCTTTTTGCGGCGTTCGATAATGCTAAAACCAATCGATTCCCGCGTATGCCGGGTTGGGAAAGCCCGTGCGAAAAGATTCGGCTTGATGGCGTATTCGTCGCCCGGCCGCATCGGTACTAATTTTGATGGTATCCGGCTGCCGTCCAATCGCCCCCAGGCGTTGATGATTTGGTTGAGCGGCTCAATCAAATTTGGCGGCGTTAAGACCACCCCCGGCGTCATTTTCAGGAAATTTCGATGCGACAAGTAATACGCGATGCCCGCGGCGTGATCCATGTGTCCATGTGTCAGCAGGACATTCTGAATCGGGATGCACTGGTCTGGTGCCTTGCCGATGTCAAAACAGACATCCAGTTGCGGCATTCCGATGACGGATTCTTCCCCAGCCACCGAATATCCCAGCAAATCGAAATCATCCAATGTGATTAATGACAAATTATGACTGGACATTAAACCTCAGATTTAAGCATTATTATTCGGGGCAGTGTAGGGGATTGTCCGGGGCCTGTCAAATTATTTTGGATTGGCGGCTGGATAAAAAAGAAACGCCGGAATAACCGATCCTAAATCGGCCATTCCGGCGCCGGAGCGACAAGAATGTGAGTCCTCATACCGGTACTGCACAACTGCGCCTTCGATACCGAAAACATGTCGTACGTGATGTTATTCGGTTGCGGCATTGCTGCCGCTTGTTTCATCGGCCTTTGAGGTCTGGGCAAGATACAACCCTGCGACCCGTTTGGCCTGTTCCTCGGCGAGAGCGACTACGTTTTGAAGCTTTTCCTGCAACTGTCCGGCGGCCGTCTTGCATGAGTCGGCGTTCAATTCGGCTTTGCCGGGCCATTTGAGAGAAATATGCCTCTCCGTTCTTTTGTCCGCATCCTGCGAGACAGGGGACAAATAATAGATTGCGGTTGCAAATCCGCCAAAATACACGATCAGTCCAAATAAAAACTTACTTCGCCAATGGCCCATCGGATTTCTCCAAAAAACCTCGTTTTATTTGGCCGATCCGGCTTACAACCGGCCCCCACACTCAAAACATAAATAATAACCAGACAAAGTCAAATGAGTTTGCGGCTGTTAGCTTGATATGTCTTATTTAGGACTATGTTTATATGGAAATGCGAAAGGAGTGGAAAATATTCGGGAAATTTCTTGCACTGTTTATTTTTCTTTACACAATTGTTCTATCTTGTCCGTTGATTATTACAGAACTAAGCCCTGATGGATGTGAATGACAAACGGTGAACAATACTACGAAAAGCTCATAGAGCCGATTGAGCAGCAGATGATGTCAGTCATTGCCCGTATCGTACGCGACAGCGATGCGGCCATGGATGTGCTCCATAGCGCCCTTGCGACGATATGGGCAAAGCTTGAAAAGATTGATAGGCAGAGCAATCCGCACGCCTACATCCTGAGGATTTGCGTGACGCGCGCGTATGATGCTCTCAGGGAGGCGAAGAGCCGCCGCCATCATGAAGCGCTGGCGGTTTTGCAGCGGCCGGAGATGTTTGCGGAAAAGGAAGCCAATGGCGATGTTGATGAGCAGGCATTACGATCCATTTATGAGGCGATTGGTCAGTTGCCCCATCGGCAAGCCAAATGTTTCCTGTTGCGGGCTGTGGAGGATTTTTCCTTTCTGGAAATCGCCAATATTTTAGATTGTTCCGAGCCGACAGCGCGATCGCATTTCAGCAAAGCAAAAGCTAAAATATGCGACAGGCTTGCAAAACGAGGAATTCTGAATACGCAAGGAAGTAAAAAAAATGAATACCAATAAACAATTTGATGATAACGATGAGTTAGTTGAAAAAGTTCGTCAGCATGTTGGCGGCATTCCTGATGCTGTGTTGCAGGAAAAAATGGAAAATGCACTGGGCAAATTTAAGCGGGATTTGAATTTTCATCCTTATGTAGCATCGAAGCATAACACTTCGGGCCTCTTCGCTAAAATTCGGGGGCATAAATTTATCGTCAGCCAGATTGCCGCGGCTGCCGTGGTGATGATTTCCGTACTGACGTTTATCTTCGGGCTTGGCGATACGGCGACGTATGCCCAGGTCAATGAACGGTTTAAAACCGTGCCTTATTTCAGGGCAACGATATATATTCAGGAGGATTTTTCAAGCAAACCGATGAAAATCGATCTGTGGATGGATAACGGAAGAAGTCGGGCGCTGACGGATACGCAGGTTATCTTCGGTTGCGATGGAGAGATTGTAAATGCCTTTGATCTTGTTAAAAATGTTTCTGTAACGCCGGATGATATTGCCGCGAATATTATTCAGCGGCTTGGGTCAAGCAAGACCTTTTCACTTGAAACACTGCTGAATTGTGTCTCTCTGGATAACCGGCAGGAACTGTCATTCGGCGCATTGCCGTGTACGCTGGCCGAAGAGCTTACGGTATTTGATAAACAATCCACTCCCGGCGATAATGAAACGATCCGCATCTGGGCTTTGCAGAAAAGCAAGCTGCCGGTGCAGGTTAAAACTACTAATGGACATACCAATGTTGATATTTCGCTGTTCTATTCCGAAAAACATTCGGACGTATTCTTTGATTCCAAAGCCTTTGCGGCGAAGCGAAATCAGCCGGATTATTCTCCGGAAGAATTGGCCTATCTTTATTATCATACGGCCGCAGACGATCCCAATAAATAAGTAAACAACACTATTTTTAGTTCATACCAGGAGAAGCATATTATGCGCAAGGACAATCTACGTGCGTTCACACTTATCGAATTACTGGTGGTTATTTCGGTTATCGCGATGCTTTTGGCGATATTGTCGCCGGCCTTGAATAAGGCACGCGAACACGCCCGGCGAACGATCTGTTTGAATAATATCCATCAGGGGCTTGTGATGGGGTCGATGTATTCGGCGGATTTCCACCAGTTTCTGCCGCTGGGCAATGTGATTGATAAGAAAAATCCCCAGTACAATGAATCCTGGGATGCCGGCGATCAGCTTTATCTATTTAATGCCTATACGCTGGATGCGATGTCCAGAATGTATGACGCCAGTGAACGGCTGGCGACGTGCAGCAGCGCCGAACGGTATCTCAAGGACAGTAAGACGTTGCTGATGTCGCTGCCTTCGACTTATGCGGTTACCGAACGAATGCTGCTGGGCTGGATTTACTGGGGCAACCGGGGGGATTGGTTTGATTCCAGACTGGGTCGAAAATATATCACTTCCAAGAAATCGTTTGATAAACCAACCTCAAAGACACTGATTACCTGTTTTTGTTTGTCTGCGGTAGGCGGCAGCGGCGGGCAATGGTATGCGCCGCACACGGCAGGGCGATTCCAAACCGGCATCGGAGAAATGTCAAGTTTGCCCGATGGACTGGCGACTGGCTATCTTGACGGTTCGGCAAAATTCGCAAAATGGGATACCCTTAAACCCAGTGACCACGGCGGACAATATACTGTCTATTATGATGCGGGCCAATAATTGAATTTACGCTCTCCGGGAGGGCTTTTTCAAAGCTCTATTTTTAAGTAGAGAAATGTCTTGTATGTCTGGGAGACATCGTATATAATCCCAGCCGTATTGTACCAATTGGACATACGTATTGGATGATTTGTAAAAAGCGAATCAAGACATTGTATTTTGAAAAAGGATGAGATATGTGTAAAGACAATTTCGGTATTCTGCTGAGAGCTTTCGATTTCGGTGAAATTGCCGGAAAGTTTTTCACAGTGGCGGTTGCGATGGCGTTTGTTTTTGGAGTAGTTTTTCTTGGCGGGTGTTCATTTTCTACCTTTGGGTCGCCGAGGCCAAGACTGGGAAGCTATGCGACATCGACGCCGGGAACAAATTTTATCGACCTTGACAACATTGGGCGGCATTGTTACGACAATTCATTGTTTGAAAATAACGGCATTGTTTATACCTGTCGCGGGGGGCATATTGATATTGCCCATCTGCGTATCTGTGCCGATTATACGCGATACATTCGCAACAAAACGTTCGATTGTCTTAAAAACGATAAGACCCAATTGTCATTTAAGCTGAATGTTGAGCCATCCACCTATTTTGTAAAATTTACCTATCCGGATAACTGGGATACCCTGCCTCCGGAAGAAAAGGAAAAAGCCATTCCCGAAATATCGCTGGAACTGGGACAGTATTTTACCTTTATGATGACGACGTGGCACGAGGTGCTGACGTATTACGGTTATAAATGTATGGCGGTTCTGCCGGAAGAGCCGTCCGCGTTTTCATGGGAAGATATTTATTCCAATCTGGTCGGCATACGGCTTGGAGCCAGAGCGGTAGTGGATACTGAGCGCAACTATGATGAGGCGATGACGGCGATGATCCGGGAAGAGCTTGAAAATCTCCAGATACAATCCCGCCATGCCGCATGGCAGGCGTCCGAAAAAATGCGGGGAATCTGGTTTGAGGGATTTATGCTGATTGATATGAAAGAACGGAATTTTGATATTGGTACGGACGACGGCATGATTACGCCGGTACTCGTTCCCGATGTCTGTGAAAACGTCGAGCCGCAGTCATATCCTGTTCCTACGCTTGAGGCCTTCAATCGGTATGGATTTACGATGAAGTTTGAAGTTGAGCCGAAAGAATTCGAGAAAGATAAAATTCTCAGAATCATTTACCCAGACGGCGGCGGAAAGCGAATCCAGCCCACTAACGATCTGCCAATCATTGTCGAACATATTAAAAAAGAACGCAAACAAGCGAAGTAACGCCGGCTGCCGTTTTATTTGCTATTAATCCCCGCAGCGAACTTTGTGTCGGCCGAGAATTTCGCCGTGAAGACTGATGGTAATATCTTCATATTCCATTGCGGCACCGGCCTGCTGGATGGCCGCTTCGGCGATGCGCACAATCCCGCCGCAGCAGGGCACTTCCATGTGAACCACTGTCAGGCTGCTTAGCCGATTATGCTGGATAATCTGTGCCAGTTTATCAACATAAGGACCGCAATCATCCAATTTCGGACAAAGTATGGCGATGCTGTGATCTTTTAAGAGCGACTGGTGAAAATTGCCCATCGCAAATGGTACGCAATCCGCCGCCAGCAGCAAGTTCGACTCTGCGAAATATGGCGCCATCGGCGAGACAAGCTTTAACTGTACCGGCCACTGTCCCAATTGTGATTCGGCAGAGGCTGTTGTTTCACTTGTTGGTGCGGCGGATTTCTTTTCGAAGGTCTGCATCCGCATTCCCGGACAGACAAATCCGTTCTCGGCGGGCTTTGCCTGGGGTTTCATCTTTTCCAGATACTCGTGCGTCGCCTTTTCGTCGAATTCCGCAGCTTCGCGTTGTTCGACGGTAATCGCATCCTGCGGACAATGACCCAGACACGCACCGAGACCATCGCAATAGACTTCACTGACCAATTTGGCCTTGCCGTCGATCATCTGGATTGCGCCTTCGGCACAGGCCTTGACGCACAGTCCGCAGCCGTTGCATTTATTATCATCAATTTTTACGATATTTCGTATCGCCATAAAACTCATTCTTTATTTGGTGCAATTGCAGTTGTAATATTTTTTGACATAGTCGGCAAATTTGATGTTGCCCCGCTTGGGTGTCAGTAAGTCGTGTGTTGAGCTATAAAGCAGCAGTTGGCCCATTGCGTAGTATTTGCGCGAGAACGGCTTTATCAGAAAAAGCACGACTTTGCAAAGCCATCCCGGGACACTGACTGTTTTAGTTTTTTTATCCAGGGCTTCAGCACAAATCCGACAGACGTCTATCCAGCTCAAATCTTCGGGGCCGCCGACTTCAATTATTTGATTTTCCAATTTTAAGGTATCTTCTACCATAATTTCGGCCAGTTCCGCTTTGGCGATGGGAGTGAATTTGTTGACCCCGCCGTTGATGACATACGCCTTTCCTTTTGCGCTGACTTTTCCATAATCGGCAAGGTCTTTGTAAAATCCGCCCGAACGGAATATCAGCCAGCCGATACCGCTTTTTTTCATTTCTTCTTCAAAGAGATATTTCGCCTCGAATAGCGGAACTTGTTTGTGTCCCTGATCGGTTCCGGCCGGACAGATGAAGACGAATTTTTTAACGCCATCTTTTTTCGCTTCATTCAAAAGGTTCAGGTTGCCCTGATAATCGACGTCCATATGTGTTATTTCAGCGTCAAGCCGCGTAATCCCTATGGTTGAAATAACAATATCGATATCTTTACAAACGCCTTCAAGCTGCTGAGGTTTTGTGACATCAAGACACAGCTTTCGGGCCAGCGGGCTTTCGACCCGTTCAAATTCCTTGCTGGAATAGGCCAACCCATCTGGAACGATCCCTCTTTTATTCAGGGATTTAACAATCTCTTTTCCCAGCAAACCGCCGGCGCCGGCAACTAAAACTTTCATATCAGTCTCCTATTTCTGGTATTGGATAGTCCATTCCGTTGAGGGCAGATTCAATTTAACCTCTTTATGATTTTTTGAAAGTTCACCTTTTTCTTCGGCGAGTATCCCTTTGCAGGTGATTTTATACGCGCTGCATTTGTCTAATCCGACTGCTTCAAGATAGATATTGGTTCTAATCATCATTGAGAGAATATTTTTGACTTTACCATCTTTGATGACCGGATACCGCACTGCGATCAGTCGCGGCTGGATCAGGCTGCCGTGTCCCGGCTCGCTGAGCTGGGGAGCGGGTTTTTCTTTCATCAATTTGACAAATTCAGTAAGTTCTTTAACTTTTTTCAGATCGAAGCCGCGTGCCAGAAAATGACTTGGATAATAAACCTGAGCGATGACCCAGTTTGGGTCAACCAGCGTAGCGCCATAAATTCCTTCGACGCTTTCAGCGACAGGCTTCATTATTTCCCGATAACTGTCATAATTGGGGTCTTTTTCTGCTGCTTTGCCTAATTTTTCAAACAAGGCATTAAAATAAACGATTGTCTTTCGTCCTATTTCATCATTGTTTGGATCGGCATTCGGATCTTGAGCCTCTTGCCCTGACGCTTTTACAGTGAACATCAACACGATTGCCAGCGATAACCACACCACATTTTTTTTCATTTTTAGTTTCCTTTCTGTAAAATGAAAATGGAGATATATCCCTGATGGGATGATACCAGATTAAAATGACTGAATTTACTTGCCACAATAGCTTGTCTTAATTTACCTTCTATGTTTTCCCGGATTTCTTCTTGACGAAAAAGGATGTATCCGCTCCAGGCGCAGAGCTTTCCAAACCAATTTGTTGGGGTATCGACATCCACGATGACTGCTTTTCCGCCGTTTTTTAAGACTCGCCACATTTCATTCAGCGCTGCGATCTTAAGTTCATAGTCGATGTGGTGAAAGAAAAATGTGGAAATGGCGTCATCGAATGTTTCATTTGGATACCCCAGTTGTTCGGCGGCTGCGATGTCAAATTGAACTTGTTTAAGGCCGGTCGCTTTTTTGCGTGCCCGTATAATCATTTTTGACGCCGCATCAATACCGACAATGAATCCGCCATTTTTTGCATTCAGTTTTTGTCCTGTTTCAATGGTTAAGGTGCCAGTTCCGCATCCAATATCGATAATTTTTTCATTTCCCCGCAACTGCAAAAGCGAAAGGGCGACGCGCCCCATCCGTTTTTCCTGACAGAATGTCATCGGCGGGCTTAAGATATCGTAAACTCCCGCGGCGTAGTCCAAAGTCCTGCCGCGGGTAGGAGCGGAGCATTCGTTTTTTACACACTCAGACATTGTGTCAGTTCTCCAACCCCTAGTATTTCGAACATGCCGAGACCAAAAAACTTTGCTGTATTTTGATCAATCCAGAGTCCTGCTGAGCCCAGCAATACAAGGCCGTTTGTCAAATATTGCAGGGCCTTGTCTGCGGCTGGATGGACGATGTCTGGGAATAAATTATAAACATTGGAATCAACATTGATAACCGACTCTATATCATTCAGTTTTGCAACATAAATCGGATTGTCTGCATAAAGTTTTGATAATATATAGTTGTGTCGTTTCTCCAGATGATCTTTGGCGATATCCCGGATATCGTCGAGAATCTGGCACCCGATTCCAAAACTCATCAAGCCTTCTTTGCAGAGCGTTAGTGTTTCTTTGTCTAAGTCGGCCTCAATTTCATTGGGGCCCAGAAAAGGAAGATGAAACAAAAGCCCTGTTTTTAGCCGGTGGATCGTACTTAAGACATAGTCGGCATCGGGCCTGTGTGTGATACCATTTTCTTCAGAGGCTTCCTCGGCCGCGCTGGGCAAGAGAACCTCAAGCGTTTTTTGTGATAACAGGGCGGCCTGATTTTCAGTAAGAGTTCCGTCGTGAACCGCCTGGTCTGTAATGGTTTTGAGAATCCTGTCAGCCAGCATAACGGAAATGACCTGCCGCATAACCCTGGAAGAACCTGCTATCTCAATGGGTACAACAATTTTGTCCTCGTTATCAAGCAAATTATCCGCGGATGTCACCCAAATTCGAAACAGGTGATTAATTTTGCCATACAGCAGTCTTCTGCTTTCCGGGATTTTCAAAAGATGATAGACGGATTGAAATAGCGTGGAAAACAGGTTCTTTCGAATAGTATAAAATTCATCCGGAACGACTCCCAGTGTTACCTTAAATTCAAACGGTGTTTCCGGAGGTGTTTTCAGAAGCATTTGAGCTTCTTTGAAGACGGCTCTGATGCATAGTGTATATTCATCAAAAGCCGTCTTCAAAATATTCTCATTCTGCCACAAATTTTTTATATCAATCTGCATAGGTGCTCAAACAATCCATTATCCAGCTTTACGTGTGTCAGCCAGGTCTTGTTCAACCGTGGTTGTCGGGGCGATATTAAATTTCTCAACCAGCACATTAAGCACGTTAGGACCGATAAAAGCCGGCAGGGATGGGCCAACCTTGATATTTTTGATGCCCAGATGGAGCAGTGTCAGCAGTATGCAGACGGCTTTCTGCTCGTACCAGCTTAAAATCATCGACAGCGGCAGGTCGTTGACGCCGCAGTTGAAGGCCTTGGCCAGGGCCACGGCGATCTGCACTGCCGAGTAGGCGTCGTTACACTGCCCGATGTCCAGCAAGCGCGGGATGCCGCCGATGTCGCCGAAGTCGAGCTTGTTGAAGCGGTACTTGCCGCAGGCCAGCGTCAGGATGACGCAGTCCG
>CAYTHV010000137.1:0-9417 GCA_964437685.1 uncultured Pirellulales bacterium | reverse complement strand
CAAAATCAGCGCGGTGATAAATTTGAAAAATCGTATTTTTTTAAATTCCGATGCGATTCTGTAGTAAACAACTGCGCGGTACCCGGGATTCAGGAAAAGTCTTTTGACGACCCGAAGACATGAAGGTTTGTCCCGGTCTTTATTTCGAATATCCATTACGAAAGGCTTTGTAAAAATCATCGCTTAGAGGTCTTTCGGGAATTGTCTGAAATGTCTATTCATCTTTAGTTTTGACTTTCAATCGTTTTCGATCCTTTGGGCCTGTACTTTCAGCGATGTCAGCCGTTCTGTGATCAATTCATAGCCTCTTTCGATTTGTTGACAGTTGCTGATGACGCTGGTTCCTTCAGCCGCAAGGGCGGCAAGAACTAATGCGGCGCCGCATCGCAAGTCCAATGCGGTGGCATGAGCCGCCGTCAGCTTGGTGTTATTTCCTGCGATGACTGCACAATTGCCGTAACTGCTGATGGGGATGTTAAATTTTTGAAGTTCCCGGACATACTGAAATCGTTCTGTAAAACGCTGGTCAGTGATAGTGCTTTCTCCCTGGCAACGGCTGGCGAGCACAGCATAGAGAGGCTGCATATCGGAATTAATACCTTGGTAAGGTGCGGTAAATAGATCAAACGCTTTTAACTGTTTATTTTTTCCGGAAGCGTAGATATTTCCACCCCACTCAAAAACATCCATTCCAGCCGCTCTGAGATATTCGATATCATTGCGAATATACTGAGCTGAAAAATGTCTAACACAGATTTCACCGCCGGTAATGCCTGCGGCAAGAATGTAAGTCAATGCTTCGTCCCAGCCGCTCATGATTTTGTGTGTGCAGCCTCCCAATGGGCGTCCGCCCTCGATTTCAACGACGCGATTTTTGACGGAAATCTTTGCGCCCATACTGTTTAAACATGCGGCCATATCGGCTATTTCCGGGCGTGTGTTGGCGTTGAATATGCGAGTTCTGCCTTCTGCAAAACAGGCGGCCAGCATAATCGTTTCAGTACCTGTTGTTGTTGGCAGGTAAAATTCAATGTCGGTTCCGATTAAACGCGGGGCGGATATTTCAATGGATGTATTTGAACAGGTTATTTCGGCGCCTAATTTTTTTAAACCATGCAGATGCAAATCGTATTTACGGTCGCCCAGGTTGCAGCCTCCCGGGGCGCTAATGACTGCGTGTTTGTGTTTTCCTACTAAAAGCCCGAGAAATAACAGCGAATAACGAAATCGGCTGGAGATATCCGACGGCAGGCCGGTAACCGTTTTCTCTGTGGGGTAAACAGTAACGGTCGATCCGGAAACAGTTACCTGGTGGCCGATATGTCTCAATGCTTCAATGGTTGTCTGGATATCCCGAAGTTCAGAAGGTGTATTTTCAAGAATAACGGTCTGATCTCCCGCGGCAGCGGCAATCAGTGTCGGCAATGCGGCATTTTTAGCTCCGCGAACCTCAATTTCACCTTCGATACGGGCTGGTCCCTGGATTGATATAGATGGCATCGTACTCAATATCCTGTGTTATTTGTTTTTATATAGAGCAACATTCCGGCTTAATGACAAATGCATACACTCCGTCCCCGTGGGCAACAAAACAGTTGTCCATAATCCCCTCTGTTTATATGTTGTAATTGAGAATATCGTTGTTAAAAAGGCCGGGTTTTGTTTTTCTCGAAGCTTTCCATCAGAAACGCCGCAAACACGGACAGTATCAGGCAGCCCGCAAATATAGCCCCCATTTTTTTTGTTGTTCCTCTGCTTACAGAAATAATGTTCGGGTTTTCTATTACGGGCTTGTTGGCAGCGACTTTATTTTCTATCGTTCGGATATAGGAACTGAGATAATCTTTTAACTGGGGCTTTTCAGTAGTGTCCAACAGGCCCAATAAAAAGACTTTGAATTGTTCCGTGTTATAGTCGGAATGCAATTTAGTGTCCAGTTCTGCCAAAACCTTGTTATTCAAATCAACCAAATCTTTATAGTAGTTATATTTTTCTTCGGTTGTTTTTATGGTTTCTTCGATATCAATTCGCTTGGATTCCGCCGCCTGAATTTGATAACTCAGTGGCAAATATTGATTTTGCTCTCCAACATTGAATTGAAGCACAACGCTTTCTCGGTTGGCTTCAAGACTGCCGGTGTTCACCTTTTTTAGCCCGGTCAATATCTCGTTGGTATTCTTAAGGGAAAGCCCCAGGCTAAACCGATTTTTCTCAATATCAGCCAGTATATTATTGTATTCTTCGATTAAGGTTGATAATTGTTCTTTGGTCATATACAAAGGAATTACGTCTTTAATATTATTGCAGATTATGGATGATATTGGAGATAGCATTTTCGCAGAATCGCCGGTAATTGTTGTATTCAGCAGAGAGGCTCTCATGGCTTTAATGGTATTGAGCTGTTCAGCGTCAATAATTTTTAATCGTGAAACATCAAAAAAAGCGGGGACTGCTTCAAATTTTATAAAATTTTCCAATTGGAAGTTGTTTTCCAATTTTTGGGCATATTTTTCAAGTCCATTTTTTTGCAATTCCCGACCCAGTCTGGCCAAATTATCTTCGCTATAGAACCGGTTGAGTAGGAGGGTATAGTTTTTTTCAGTCAGCTCCAGGCCGCTCGCATCATAAACATAGGTTACGGTGTACTTTTTCGGCGCAAAAAACAGGGCGGCGGCAACGCAAATCGTCGGCAAAATAGTTGCCAGCAGGATAAAAATTTTGCGTTTCCATAAAACAAGACAATAATCGGCAAGATTTATTTCGTCGCTGTCTTCACAACATGCCAATTTGTTATTTTGATCCGAATTATATTCATTTTGCATAACTGATTACATCCTTGTTAGTTAACATCTAAAAAGTCCTTCATTTATGATGGATTATTATAATGGCTTATAACTGAGATTCAACTTCTTTTACTGAATTATGTTGCATGTTCGTTCTTGATTGTCTTGGAAGAAATTTTATTTATGAACTGTAACCTAAATTGACAAATGATTATTTATCCCTGAATATTCGGTAACTTATTTTGCCTACGGATAAATCTGCCGGAAGGGGACTATCTTCGTCAAGATCAAGACATTTTAAGATGCCTTTCTGAACCTCTTTGTATCTGTACTTGCTTTCGGGGCAAATCATAATCCCGTCTTTGTCCGGCCTTGGCAGTTTGATGCCGTGTCTGCTCATCCATCCAAGCTGCTTCGCGGACACCCCGGCCATCATTGCGTAATCAGGTACATTTTTCGTAATGACAGCCCCGGCGGCAATAAAACAATATCGGCCCAATTCAATCCCGCAAACGATTGTTGCGTTTGCACCAATCGTTGCGCCCCTTTTGATAAGGGTTTTCTCGTAAACACTGTGGCGGTTTACTTGTGAGCGAGGATTTAAAACATTGGTCAGAACACAACTGGGACCCAGAAAAACATCGTCTTCAATAATTGTACCGGTATAGATAGACACATTATTCTGAACCTTGACGTTGCTGCCGATGACAACATCGTTGGCAACGTGAGCGTTTTGCCCAAAAATACAGTGTTCGCCGATCTTGCATTTCATGATGTGGCTGAAATGCCAGATTTTTGTGCCTTTGCCTATCTGGGCGCCGTCATCAACAAAACTGCTTGAGTGTATAAAATAATCCATAGCCATGATATGCCCTTAGAATTGTATCGACCTTAAAAGTGGATGATACTCGCCTTGAAGACCGACAGGCTCGGCGTTTCGAATATCCGAGACTATCTTTACGGAAGTCATTACGTCTTTTATGCCGAAGCCGTCGCCTGCCAGTATCTTTCGGTAGCTTTCCGTATGCAAATCGCCAAAACCTTCGGAAAATTCGACTTCCTGGCGATCTATGGTGATGGAACGGTAGGTCATTGGCTTGCCGGGTTGCGGCTGGACTGGAAAATCACTTTTTTCCAGCGATAAAAACCACCGAATCCTTGCCTTTTGTAACTCGAGAAAACCCGCAGCCCTTTTCGGCTGACTGAGATGAACGACATTTTTCCTGACGTCTCCAAATATCCAGCCAAGCATATCAAAAAAGTGTATCCCGATATTGGTTGCGATTCCGCCGGATTTGGCAATGTCGCCTTTCCATGAAAACAGATACCATCGCCCACGCGATGTGATATAAGTCAGATCGATATCATAAATCTTATCCTTGTCGGCAGAATCGATTTTCTTTTTTAATTCAATAATCGCAGGATGCAGCCGAAGCTGCAAAATTGTGTTTACCTTTCTTTTGCTTTCACGCTCAATCTCGTCAAGAGCTTCGATATTCCAGGGGTTTAAAACGAGTGGTTTTTCACATATTGCATTAGCTCCGATTCGTAGTGCAAATCTGACATGAGCATCGTGCAAATAATTAGGCGAACAGATTGAGACATAATCGACGGCATGTTTCGCATTGGCTCGTTTGAGCTTTTCCAGGTGTCTGTCAAATCGTTCAAATTCGGTAAAGAAATCTGCCTCGGGAAAATAAGTATCCAGAATACCAACAGAATCACTCCGGTCTAAAGCAGCCACAAGCGTATTGTCTGTGTCTTTGATGGCCTTCAGGTGACGCGGAGCGATATAACCGCCAACGCCTATCAGTGCAAAATTTTTCATCCATTGTCCTTTTTCATAATGTTATGAAAACAACATCGGGAAGCAATAAAAATAACCGCTGTCGGTGTAAACCGAAAGCAGTTGGAGATCGATAAAATACTGCGAATGCCGCACAGGAATGAAAGTGCGTTTCTACAGAATCTGTTGTCATTTACTCATCTGTACCCACGGTCGGCGATGCCTGCGCCCCGGCATTTCCACACTCCGTCCCTGTGGGTGACAAATCTGCCGCCCATAATGCTCCTTGCAATTAGATTTCAATTGAAATAAACTTTTACGAAAGCCGAGTTGTCTTCACCACACGACAATCTATTGTCCCGGACCCGCGTTGTGTCTATTTTCCATAACCGGGTACGTCCTTGGCTACAAAATAATCCATCGATAAATGAGCGGTTATTATAGTTGTTTGCCTTCAATATTCAACCTCTTTTATCGGTTTACAATGAACTTGCCCAAAAAAACCATTGAATTGTTCCACGCTTTAAGCTACGATATTTACTCAGGCAACAGGTCTTGTTTATGGAAAAGGAGAAACGATGGATATTTTTGCTTTTGCGATGAAGATGGAAAAGGATGGCGAAGCGTTCTATCTGGAGTTGGCTCGAAAAGCCTCCAATAAGGGCATGGTGAACATTTTCGAAATGCTGGCCGATGAAGAAGTTAAACATTATGATGCGATTAAGGCAATCCAGGGCGGATCGCATATGATGGCCGAAACCGATATTTTAGCAAGGGCAAAGAATGTTTTTCATCGGATTCGGGATTTTGGTGAAGGAGTTGATATTGGCACGGATGAAATCGCCCTTTATCGACAGGCAATGAAGATCGAAAAGCAAAGCGAGGGCTTTTATCTGGATCGGGCAGATCAAGTTAAAGAACAGGGGCAAAAAGAGCTGTTTTTACGGCTGGCCTCAGAGGAGAAAAAGCACTATTATTTGCTGGAAAACATCATTGATTTTGTTTCTCGCCCGCAATATTGGCTGGAAAATGCCGAATTCTTCCATCTGGAAGAGTATTGATAGGTCAACCGTGTGTTAAAATAGGAAATTTCGGATGCTGCAAGGTAATGATGTATCAATTGTTCTGACCGGTCAGGCCGGCATGGGTATTCAAACGGTCGAACAGCTTTTAATGGGCATTTTCAAGCAGGCAGGTTTCCATGTCTTTGCGACCAAGGAATATATGTCGCGTGTTCGCGGCGGGATGAATTCGACTTCTATTCGAGTCGGCAGCCGACCTGTCCGGGCGTGTGTGGACCGCATGGATATCCTGATACCGCTGAATAAAGGGGGAATCAGGCATGTGGAAAAACGGCTCAACCCCAACACTCTGATTCTTGCGGAGAAGGACAATTTTGAAGATCGTACCGATGTGGGCCAGCTCAATCTGCTGGATGTCCCGTTTACACAGATTGCCGCTGATCTGGGCAACAAGATTTATTCGAGCATTGTTGCCGTCGGGTTGCTGGCGAGTCTTTTTGAACTGGATATGGCGGTTTTGTCGGATTTCATTACCAAGCGGTTCGGTAAGAAAGACCAGGCGGTCATTTCCGGCAATCTTGCCGCTGCACAGGTAGGCTATGATATCGGCAAAAAGCTAAGTGCCGAAAAGAACATCACCTTTAAAATCCAATCCGATCCCGCAGTCAAAGACCAAATGCTCATTAGTGGTGTTGACGCTGTCGGTCTGGGGGCAATCGCGGGCGGCTGCACCTTTATCGGTGCGTACCCGATGTCGCCGTCGACGGGGTTGCTCGAGTTCTTTGCCAAACGTGCCGACAAATTCGGCATTGTCGTTGAGCAGGCCGAGGATGAAATCGCGGGTATCAATATGGCCATTGGCGCCTGGTATGCCGGTGCAAGAGCGATAGCCAACACCTCCGGCGGCGGGTTTGCCCTGATGACCGAAGGTCTTAGCATTGCCGGAATGATTGAAAGCCCGCTGGTTATCCATCTTGCTCAGCGTCCGGGGCCTGCAACCGGGCTTCCGACCCGTACCGAGCAGGGCGATCTGGAGTTGGCGCTCTATGCCGGTCACGGCGAATTTCCCCGGGCGATTCTGGCTCCGGGCAATGTTGAGGAAGGCTTTGAGGTTGCGCGGGGTACATTTGACCTTGCCGACAAAGCCCAGTCGCCGGTGTTTGTCCTGACGGATCAGTACTTTGTCGATACCTACTACACCGCTCCGCGACTGGATGTATCCGCGGTTAAAACTCAGCCGCAGATTATCAAGACCGATATGAAATACAAGCGTTATGCTCTGACGGCCAATGGCGTTTCGCCGCGCGGCATCCCCGGTCATGGCGAAGGGCTGGTTGTTGTCGATAGCGATGAACACGATCAGGCCGGACATATCACGGAGGATTTAGACCTGCGGACACAAATGGTCGATAAGCGGCTTAAAAAATCCGCCCTGCTGGAGCAGGCGGTGTTAGAGCCGACGCTCATTTCAAACGGCAATTATCAGACACTGGTCATCTGCTGGGGTTCAACGCGGACTGTGGTGGAAGAGGCGATTGCGCAACTGGGACGAACCGATGTTGCGATGCTGCATTTTGCCCAGGTCTGGCCGATCCACCCCAAGGTTATAGCGCATGCCGAAAGGATCAAGCAGGTCATCTGCCTTGAGGGCAATGCGACAGGGCAATTTGCCAAACTGCTGAGATTGCACAGGGGCATCAAAATTGACCGACAGATTCTCAAATACAACGGCCTGCAATTTACGGTCGAAGAGGTGGTCGAAAAGCTCAAGTCATTATAGTAACTGGTTTTAGGCGGAAAACAAAAACGGGTCTGGCGATGCTTGCCAGACCCGTTTGCATTTGCTGAGAGAGTGTGGTTAGGTTTAGTACATGCCACCCATACCGCCCATACCTCCCATGCCACCCATTCCGCCGCCGTGAGGAGGCATTGCAGGGGCATCTTTCTTTTCGGGGATTTCGCTGACGATAGCGTCAGTGGTCAGCAGCAACGATGCGATTGAAGCACCATTCTGCAGCGCGGTACGTTCGACTTTGGTCGGGACGATTACGCCGAACTTGATCATGTCGCCGTATTCCTTGCGGACGGCATCATAACCATAGTTCTTTTCTTTGGATTCCATGACCTTTTGGGCAACGATGGAACCATCGAGGCCGGCGTTGGTCGCAATCTGTTTGATTGGGGCGACGACTGCACGGCGGACAATGTCGATACCAACGGCTTCATCGCCGACGGTTTTGATTTTGTCCAGAGCCGACAGGCACTTGAGTGTTGAGATGCCGCCGCCGGGGAGAATGCCTTCTTCGACCGCAGCACGGCAGGCGTGCAGGGCGTCTTCCACGCGGGCTTTCTTTTCTTTCATTTCGGCTTCGGTCGCTGCGCCGACTTTGATGACGGCTACGCCGCCAGCCAGTTTGGCCAGACGTTCCTGAAGCTTTTCAATATCATAATCGCTGGTGGTTGAGTCAATCTCGCGTTTGATCTGTTCGATGCGGCCTTTGATGTCGGCGGTTTTGCCGGCGCCTTCGACGATGGTGGTGTTGTCTTTATCAATGGTGATGCGTTTGGCCTGGCCAAGCTGGGAGAGCTTGATGTTTTCGAGCTGGATGCCGAGGTCTTCAAAGATGGCTTCGCCACCGGTCAGAACGGCAATGTCCTGCAGCATGGCTTTGCGGCGGTCACCGAAGCCAGGGGCCTTGACGGCACAGATATTCAGTACGCCGCGGAGCTTGTTGACGACTAAGGTCGCGAGGGCTTCGCCTTCGACGTCTTCGGCAACGATGACCAGCGGACGGCCTGCTTTGGCAACCTGCTCCAGAACGGGGATGAGCGCCTTGATCGCGCTGATTTTCTTTTCATAAATCAGAACAAACGGTTTCTCGAGGACGCATGTGCGTTCTTCGACATTGGTGATAAAGTGCGGGCTAAGATAGCCTTTGTCGAACTGCATACCTTCGAGCAGGTCAACAATGGTTTCCAGCGACTGGCCTTCTTCAACGGTAATGACGCCGTCTTTGCCGACTTTGTCCATCGCCTGTGCCAGCGTCTTGCCGATTTCGCTGTCATGGTTGGCTGAGCAGGTCGCAACCTGTTCAATCTGTTTGCTGGATTCAATGGGGGTGCACATCTTTTTGAGTTCGGCGATGATGGTTTCGACGGCTTTATCGATGCCGCGTTTGACCTGCATCGGATTGGCGCCGGCGGTGATGTTTTTGAGACCTTCATCGAAAATCGCTTCGGCCAGAATCGTCGCGGTGGTGGTGCCATCGCCGGCGACATTGCTGGTTTTGGATGCGACTTCTTTGACCATCTGGGCGCCCATATTTTCGTAGGCGTCAGACAGCTCGATTTCCTTGGCGACTGACACGCCGTCTTTGGTGACGGTCGGCGAGCCGAAGGATTTTTCGAGGATGACGTTGCGGCCGCAGGGGCCGAGGGTAATCTTGACCGCGCGTGCGAGCTTGCGAACGCCTTCGCGTATCGCTGCGCGTGCTTCGGTATCATAAGCAATTTTTTTTGCTGCCATAATTCTATCTCCTGTATATCGTATATATCGTTTTTAAGAACTGTCCCCGCACAGGCGGGGATTTATCAGGCATTTAGGCTATTCCACAATGGCCATAATGTCGGATTCATCCATAATCAGGTAATCTTTACCTTCGATCTTAACTTCGGTGCCGGCGTAGCTGGTGAACAGGACTTGCTGTCCTTTTTTGACGCTCATTGCGCCGCGTGTGCCGTCATCCAGCATTTTGCCTTCGCCAACCGCGATAATTTTGCCGCGCTGGGGTTTTTCTTTCGCAGAATCCGGCAGAACGAAACCGCC
>CAYTHV010000136.1:0-9418 GCA_964437685.1 uncultured Pirellulales bacterium | reverse complement strand
TAATCAAATGATAAATGTCATCCAGGGAATTATTGATCGGCGTTGCCGTCAGCAATGATCTTGCCATGGTGGAACATGACAATCCGGTCGGCGATTTTGTAGGCGCTTTTCATATCGTGAGTAACAACAATGCTGGTTACTTTTAATTCGCGTTTGAGTTTAAGAATCAACTCATTGATGATGTCTGAGGTAACCGGATCCAGCCCCGTTGTCGGCTCATCATAGAGGACTACTTTCGGATCCAGCGCAATCGCCCGGGCCAGCGACACGCGTTTTTTCTGACCGCCGGACAGGCTTGCCGGGTATTGATTCTGGTAGCCGTCCATGCCGACCATCGCTAATTTTAGTTTGACTAATTCATCCAGCGCCTTGTAATCCGTGATGGTCCGATGCTGTTCGATGGGGAAAATGATATTTTCATAGACGGTTAAGCTGTCGAACAACGCTCCCATCTGGAAGCAGAATCCAAATTGGGTACGGATTTCTGCAAGCTCCCAACCCCGCATCGTATCAATACGCCGCCCGTGAAAAAAAACCTGTCCTTCGGTAGGTCGTTCAAGGACGAGTAAGTGCTTCATAAAAACAGTCTTGCCGCAGCCGCTGGCGCCGATAATGACGGTTGTTTTGCCCTCTTCGATGGCCAATGAAACACTGTCCAGAACCACGCGTTTGCCAAAGGTTTTGGTGAGGTTTTGAGCGACAAGGAGGCCGTCATTAGGTTGTATGATGGATCGAATCAAACCTTCTCCTATATAAGTGACCTCAAAGGCCAGAAGGTTTTATAAATGGCATCCAGGACCACCGCGAAGATATAATTTAAAGCTAATATCGAAATAAAGCATCCGACAAATGCCTCGGTGCAGGCTTCTCCGACGCCCTGTGCCCCTTCGCGGCAGGTGAAACCTTTGTAGCAGCTAATCAGTGCGATAGCCCCGCCGAAGAATAACCCTTTAAATACGCCCGTACCAATATCCCAGAACTCAACGCCCATGGCGCTGTAATCCCAGTACGCGCCGCTGTTGATTTTGAATTGAATAACACTGACAAAGTAACCTCCGAGAATACCCAGCATATCAGCATAGACGATCAATGCCGGCGTTAGCAGCAGACAGGACAGTACACGCGGAGCGACAAGGTATTTGATCGGGTCTGTTCCGATGCTCTCGACCGCGGCGATTTGTTCAGTCACGTTCATCGTTCCCAGTTCTGCCGTCAGAGCCCCTCCGACACGACCAGCAAGCATGATCGCTGCCAGTACCGGCCCTAATTCCTTAACCACGGCGATATTGATCAAAACGCCAAGCCGCTCTTCAAGTCCCATCGAGGCAAGTTGTCCATAGGTTTGCACCGCCAGAATCATGCCTACAAATGCCCCTGTTGCCATCACTACCGGCACGCTCTTAACGCCGATGGTATTCATTTGTGTCCAGATCAGGTGATATGTTTTAGGCTGAGCAATGGTCATCATGATACATCTTATTGTGGACGAAGTAAATCTTGAAAATCTGCCCAGATGCTCGATAGATTGCACCGACTTATTCCAAAATGTCTTGGCGATATACATATTTTTGATTTTGATATTTTATCTTTGATTTTGGTCTAATATCCTATCGGCCTTTTTGGTATAGGATTTCATTTTTTCCGAATTTAACAAAAAATGTTAAAATAGGAAAAATTTTTTGGAATATTATGAACTTTTTTACAACGATTACGTTTTCGCTAAAGCAATAATTATAAGACTTAAAGAACTTAAAAAATGATGCAAGGGCTTTATAAATAATAAATTATGTTAATTTTAATGGAGATGTAAGGTGGGGTGTCAAGATAATATCTTACCCAAATTAACTCAAGATTTTTTTCATCTATTCCCGATAGGTATGTAGTGCAAATTGCCTATATTAACTTTTATGTGGGAATAAAGTGGTTTCTGCAAGTAATATAGGAAAAAAGTTCATTTTAGCGAGGTTCAAATGATTAAAGAATATGTTCTTGAACGGTATCTCAATGCTCTTTTGGATGGCAACCGTATCGAATGCCGGTCAATTATTGAAGAGGTACTGCAAACCGGAACGCTTGCCAATAAAGTGTATATGAACATTATCTGGCCGATTATGGTCGAAGTGGACCGCCTCTATCGTTATGGCCAGATTGATTCCGCTCAGGAAGCTCTTTCTTCACGCATTAACCGAACGATTGTCAACCAGCTCCAAAATAAACTGCCGCGCAAAGCCGGCAAAGCCAGAAAGATAGTGGTTTGCACTGCCAACAATGAAAAAGCCGAGTTGGGCGGCCAGATGATCGCGGACCTCTTTGAAAGTGATGGCTGGGACACTCGTTTTCTGGGTGGTACCGTTTTCTGTGATGATGTAATGACCTTTATTCATTCCTTTAAACCCGAAATGATGGTGATTTATGGCATTGATGGTAAAGATGCTCCTTCCGTACGTCAGTTAATCGATTCGGTTCGCAATGTCAATGCCTTTCCGGATATGCGAGTTATGCTCTCTGGCGGCGTATTTAGTAGAGCCGAAGGCCTTTGGGAGGAAATCGGTGCCGACCTCTACGCCGAAAATGCGACAGAAGCTATCGCCTTAGCCAACGCAAATCCAGACGACCTGCTTCAGCCCGTACGCACAATAAAGCAAAGAGGTCGTGGTGTTGAATCCCTTAATGAAGTTGAGATTGGTTGACTGGCGGAATAAAACGATCAAGAAGAGGCCTGAACTCCAGAATTCGCAAAAAAAACTGTGATATTCTTGTTGCAATGACCAATCCTAATGGCTATAAGAGTAGGTTTGTTTTATGATAAGAAACGAGACCTTGGTTTAGAGTAGGTAAAGTTATGATCTTGACACAGATACTACAGCCAAATTGTATTTGCGCTCCGTTAAAGAGCAAGAACAAAGAATCCGCAATAGAAGAGCTGGTCAACATATTAGCGATTTCCGGCCAGGTTAAGGATGCTTCTGCGGCTCTGGAAGCCGTGCTTGAGCGTGAACAGACGCGCAGCACAGGCATCGGCTCAGGCATTGCCATTCCGCACGGTAAGTGTACCGCTGTTAAAGAATTGGTAATGGCCATCGGCATTGCCGCCGAGCCGATTGATTTTGTCAGCATTGACAATAAGCCTGTTACGATTGTTGTCATGCTGATCTCGCCGCCGGATAAAACCGGCCCGCACATTCAGGCATTGGCTCGCATCAGTCGGCTGCTGCTTGATGAACAATTCAAAGCCAAGCTTGAAAAGGCCTCTTCGCCCGAAGAAGTCTATCAGCTTGTCAGTTCCAAAGAATCTGAGTAATCTTTGTACCATTAAAAAAAGTCACTGCGTCAGCAGGTTGGTTTGCTGACGCAGTGTTTTTTTTTACATTGGATGATGCCTGAAAAGGCGGACTTTACTGCGGTAAGAGAATCGCAGATCTGCCATACGAATACGTAAAGGAAAAACAGTGTATGTTCTGGGGTATCCTGCTTGGATTAATAGCCGCGTTCTTTCAATCGGCTTCTTATTTATGCTCACGAATATTTACACTGCGGCACAACAATGATATAATCAAACTGCTTGTCTTGTCTCATATCATTATGGGCGTAGTCTCTGCGCCGCTGGCAATCTTTTTGCTGCCTGCAAAGATGCCGCCTTTTTCGGAGTATGGGTTGGTTTTACTGGGAACCGCGGTTTTCTATCTGTTGGGACAATTCTTTCTGTTTGTTGCGATTGTCAGATTTGAACCTTCCAGGGTTTCGCCGCTTTTGGGATTAAAAGTTCTGATCCTGGCGATTCTCAGTGTCCTCTTTTTTCAGGGGCATTTCAGTCTTACCAAATGGCTTGCGGTATTACTAAGCACGCTTTCAATTTTTTTGCTGTCGAATTCGGGACAGCGGCTGGAATGGAAGTGCATTGCGTTGACGCTGCTGGCCTGTCTTGCGTATTGCCTGTCGGATTTGTGTATCGGAATGCTGGTTGACAAGTTCCGATTTCTTGGATTGTTTCGCGCAGCCCCGTTCAGTGCTTCATTGTCTTATCTCCTGTGCGGCGTATTCGGACTGATTGTGTTTTGCTTTATACCTGGAAAAGCATCCAAAGATACCTGGGCTTATGCTGTTCCTTTCGCGGCATCTTGGTTTTTGGCAATGATTTTTCTGTATTTCTGCTTTGGATTTATCGGTGTTGTTTTTGGCAATATCATTCAATCCACACGGGGAATTATTTCAATCCTGTTAGGCGTTTTTATCGCCCATATCGGTTTTGAAGCATTGGATGCAAAAATCACACGGACAATGTTTATCCAGCGAATTATCGCGGCCATTTTAATGACAGGCTCAGTTGCTCTGTTTTTGATATAGCCTGGGCAGGTCTGGTCAAATAACTTGTTCTTTTCTATGGGGTAAGATATAATAGAGAATGCAGTGAAAGCAATATCTCTATGGTCAATACAAGAGCAATTCAAATGATACAGAGACGCTGGATTTGGAGCATCGTTGTTCTTTGGGTAATGATTACCGCCGTGGGTATTCAGGCGTTTGCTGAAGTCCAAAAAGACAATACTGCCCAAAAACCTGCCGCAGAAAGCAGGCCTGTTTCTGAGCCGAATCAGGTTGTGGCAGCCAAAGACCCCAATGACCCCAACATCCCGGCCAAACCGATGCTTCCCAACAGCCCGTCTGATCCTAATGCGGCGATATCCCTTGAAACTCAGCGTCTAATCCTGTCCCGCAGTATCAGCGCTATTGCCGCGTCGAATTGGATTACCCAGGGCCAGAAGCCGCCGGCGGTAGGGCGGTCGGATGGTCTTACAGTAAAGACTCAGACGATGCCCTATGGATGGTACAGGCCAAATTGGTTATGGGATACATGGTATGGCTGCAATTATTACCCTGATCGATATCCTGATGGAGAGTACTTTAATTATGCCGGGGTAAAGCTGGATCTTGATAAGAATGTTTCTTTTGAACTTGGCGGCTGGACGACATCCTATCTCGATGGACCTTATTATAGACCGTAGAGGAGCGATAAAAAAAACACTTTCCACAAAAACGACCTTAGTTGTTCCTGTGGAAAGTGCGTATCAAAGCAACTGCTTTCACTAAATCGCAGTTTGAGATTTAAAATACCGGATTACTAATTACAGAGATTGCCGTCTTCGCAACCAGCCAACAAGTGTTGTTCCAAGGCCAGCCAAAAGAATGGCACTCGGCGCCGGGACAACTGCGGTACCTATTGTGAAACTAATGCCGCAATTGTAGAAATGGCAATCCGGGTCAAAGCCCAAAGCGATCTTACCATTATTGGCAACGTACGTTTTCAACGCTTCCAACTGGCTGTCAGAGAAATCAAGAACAATCGTCTGGGCTTTGCTTGATCCGATTCCGATGTCTTCCGGGACGTCCAGCGTTGCGATATGAGTGACTGGCCCATACGACCATGAATCAAACTTGTCGCTGGGAGAAGACCCCAGATCAGAACCTGTGTAGATAGTTTGCTTGCCTTTGCAGTTGTCCAGAAGATCAACATACAGCCGGTCGGCTGTGTTGCCGCCGTTCCAGTCGTAAATCCTGTTGATTGTAATCGATGCTGAAGTGATTTCTGTCGGAACGATGGTGTTGCCAACGTTGATGTTCCAGACATAATACTTGGAATGCTCCAAGTCGCCAAGGTCGGCGTCTGACGGGGTGTAAGTAACGGCTGCATTTGCGACAACCCCTATCGCCAATGCAAGTACAAATATTAATCTGTTCATACGTTTTCTCCCTTCCATAAATATTACAACTTTAGAGTTTTCTCTTGCCGAAATCCGTATCGGCTTCAAAGTCACACAAGTGACAATGACTAACTTTAACAAAAAAATCTAAAAAGTCAAGAAATTTTTATTTTTTTTGTTTAAAACACTAAAAAAGGTTTTGTTTTTAATTTGGTTTCGCAACCGATTACGAATTGTTGTCAATGTATTTCTTAACGGTTCGCCAGTTGATTCCGGCGATTCTTGCAACGTCCTGATAGGAGGGGTTATTTTTGTAAAGCGTTTTTAAATATATACTTATGATGTTTTCGGCGGAGTATTTGCTATTTTTGAGGCAGTCGGCTATGTCCGATTCATGGTAAGTTTTTTGTGTTGTTATGGGCTGATAGTCGTCTTTGAGGATAACCCGCCGGATGCACTGGGTTAGTTCTCGGACATTGCCGGGCCAGAGGTAATCTTTACCGAGTCGATTCTGGATTACATTTATCACTTTTTCACAGAGCGATGGCGCATCCTGGCCGGTAATAACACGAGTAAAATGCTCCACAAGCTCTACAAGTTCCTGCGGGTTTTCCTGAACCCGCTGGGCAAGGCTGGGTACTTCAATGCAGTCCGCACAAAGTCGATAGTAGAAGTCTTCTCTGAATATCCCCTGTTCGCGAAGTTGTGCGAGCGGGCGGTTGGTCGCAGCGATGACCCTGCCGGAAAACCGCTTTGTTTTGTGGCTTCCGACGGGTGTGTAAGTTCTTTCTTCTAAGACTTTTAGCAGTGTAACCTGTACCTGTGGACTGATCTCGCCGATTTCATCGAGAAAGATGGTTCCGTGCGGACGACACAGGCCGAATAGCCCTTCGTGTTCACTGATTGCGCCGGTAAAAGCACCGCGGGCATGGCCGAACAGTTCGCTTTCCAGCAGACTGGGAGCATACTGGCTCAGGTTAGCCCCAACAAATAGCTGCACAAAGCTGTTCTGAAATGTTCCGCTGGTCAGGTCGAATGGGATAAAGCAGCTTTTGCCGATGGCGGCGGCGGCGGCGCCTTTGCCCGAGCCGGTAGGGCCTTCCAATAGGGTGGCAAAATCTTCCATTCTATCCCATAAAAATTGCTCATAACCTCTTATGTCATAAGTAAATATGTTGTTCCACAGCGATGTTCTCAGGCTTCGCATGCAGTCGCTTTTACCGATCAGGCCTTGTTGGATAAAATAGAATGCCCGGCGGATTTGGTAAAACAAAGCCAAATAGCGGGCGGCCTGTTGAGGTTCAAAGCCGCGCAGCCGAAATTGCTCTAAGGCATTGGAGGCAAAGGGGATAGGAATAGTTTTTTCGGGATGCTTTTCCTGCCGACGAATCAAGGTGTCAAAATCGGGGGCAAACTGGTGAAAGATATCAAATAGAAAAACGTATTTGATTAATTCCTGATGCTCGGATGCAAGGTGCTGTATGGTAAGGATATCCGGCGAGACTTTCTGTTCGATTTCCCGCAGTTTGCTGCGTACTTTGTCCAGCATTGCATCGACGATTGGCTGTGGGGCACTTTGGCCGGTCAGGCCCGCGATCTGGCGGTCAATTTGGGTTCGTTTTACACTAAATGGGTTGGTGAACGCCGCATCCGCAACCAGTTCAAAAAAACTGCAATCCGATTGGGTTAGTGTGATTTTAGGCATAGTGGGTTATTCCAAAATTGGGTTCGTTTTGCAAAAAGGCAAAAGGTAAAAGGAAAATGGCAAAAGTGCGGAATCGCCAAAGGCGATGAGAGGATAATACCCCCTCCTCGCTTCGCGGTACTCCCCCTGAAAAGGGGGAGAGCTTTTTGGGAATTGGGTTCGTTTTGCATTTTTGCCACAGAGCACACAGAGAAACACAGAGAGAAAATGGGTTTGTTTTTCCGATTTGGCTTCGTTTTGTATTCTTGTATTCCTTCATGCCTGTATTTCTCCTTCTTTCTGTATTAAGGGCCAATCCTGCCCATGCGAAAAGACATGGGCAGGGCACCCATTTCTTTCTTCTTGTTAAAGGTGACTTTATGGGTCGCCTTTGGCTGGATTTCTCTCTCGCACTCTCCGGGGATGATATACGAACAAAATGCGAACATGTTCGGTTTAAAAGTACAAAATTTAAGGGAAAAAAGAAAAATTCAGCGGAATGATAGAAGATATTCAATGTCCCATTCAGGGGAAGAAAAGCCGAAAGAGGAATTTCTCGGTCTTTTTGGCAGGGAAATGCTTTGTCTGGGCAATGGGTTCCAGGATGGAATTGTTTTTTTGGTATTTTCGATTTCATATACATTTAATGTATATCGCATATACATTAAATGCAATTAAAAACTTAAAAATGATTCTCGCCTTTATTCTTAAAAGATATAACCATTTCAAAATAATAGAGATATGACTTTTTCCAGGGCTGGCATGAGGCTTGTTATAAATTAATCCAGTGGAATTAAACAAGCGTTTTGATTTTGAAAGGAAAATTTATGAACAAGACAAGTAAGATTGCAGTGGTTGGAATCTTTGGGTTCGTGCTGGCGGCCCAGAGCTGGTCGGCGGGGCTGATGAAGCCGACGTCGGGAAATCCGGATGATGTGTTCATCAAAAGCCACAAAGTCAGCGTAACGATCAACAATGGTTTTGCCCGGACGGAGGTGGACCAGATTTTCGGCAATAAGACCTCACGGGATTTGGAGGCGGTCTATTCGTTTCCTCTTCCCGAGCAAGCCAGTTTGTCCGAATTGAGTTTGTGGATTAACGGCAAAGAGGTCATCGGCGAAGTCCTCGAGCGAAAACGTGCCCGGCAGATTTATCAGCAGGAGACTCAAAAGCGCGTTGACCCGGCGCTGGCCGAAAAGAACGGCTACGGCAGTTTTGATGTGAGTGTCTATCCGGTTGTTGCCAACGGTGATACGCGCGTCCGGCTGGTGTATTATCAGCCTATCAAGATTGACAGCAACATCGGCAGGTACGTCTATCCGCTGATCAAGGGCAGTTCGGATGAGCAGAACACCGCGACGTTCTGGGCGATGGACGAACAGGTTAAAGAGACATTTCAATTTGAATTGATTTTGAAGTCCGCGTTCCCGGTGCAGGAAGTGCGTGTGCCCGGATTTGAAAAGGCGGTGATTGACAAGGCGGCAGAAGAGCAGAACAGCGGCATTTGGAAAGTTCGCATTGACGGGCAGCAGGGGCAAAAGTTAGACAAAGATATCGTGTTCTATTATCGGCTGGCCGAGGATGTGCCGGCACGCGTGGAGCTAATTCCCTATCGCAAAGACAAATCTTCGGAAGGGACGTTTATGGTGGTTGTTACGCCTGCGGCGGATTTGAAAAAGAACGAAGAAGGCTGCGACTGGGTATTTCTGGTCGATAAATCCGGATCCATGCGCGGCACTCATTTTAATATGGCCGCCGATGGTGTGAACCAGTGCCTTGGACAATTGTCCGAGAAAGACCGTCTGCGTATCGTCTGTTTTAACGAGGACTCATTGGACATTACAGAAGGATACATCCCTGCCAATAAGGACTCTATCGCACAGGCGATCCAGAAGCTCGAAAATCAGCAGCCCGGCGGCGGCACGCAGATTTATCGGGGACTGATGGCGGGGTATAAGGGGCTGGACAAGCAACGCACGACCGCGGTGATTTTAATTACCGATGGCATCGGGGAAATCAGCAAAGAACAATACGG
>CAYTHV010000135.1:0-9621 GCA_964437685.1 uncultured Pirellulales bacterium | reverse complement strand
GGTAATCGTCTCATCCAGCGTGAAAGCTGCATGGACCCATTCATTTGTGGCCAGCTGATATCCCGTCGGTACTGTTCTAGTATCTCCCTTTAGCGACGTGCCAACATATACCAAAAGCTCCTGACCAGTTCTCCGGAATTCGATATTCCTTGTAGCTACATCTGTTCCGGCGTTGTAGCCGCCAGTAAAGAAATAATTATCAGTCACTGTAGTCGGCTTGACCCACATTGCAAATGTCCACGCGCTGTAATCCGAAAGAGTCGCCTTGCCATAATTCATCGTGGTCGTTCCGGTATATGTGAATTGTCCCGACTTACTTCCGGTCTTAGAGTCAGCATTAAAACCAATGGCCCCAGCGGTACCGCCAGCGGTAAGGTTGTCTGCCGGCAATGCACCCGTATCATTGAGATTGTTCTCAAAATCCCATAACGCCACAGGTTCCAACGTTGCCATTACACCGGTACTCCATAGACACACGACACCTAACACTAACCACACATTTACAGTTCTCATCTTTCCATCTCCTCTAAATTAAATTATATTGAGCTACTACATTTCGCTCCGTTCAAACTTACTCTACTAACTAAACTCGCTCTCTTAATATCGCCGGGCTTTTCATTGTTCGGCGTTTTGACCGTCAAAACGCACTCTCAACACACACGCTTCAAACACACACTTCTTACGTTTCAAGTTCACGGTTGATTAAGTTAAACCACATCGGGATTGACCCCTTACACGGGAATTTTGAAAAGACACACTTTTGTCACTGTCCTGCCTCATTACAACCAACCTTTGCACGTGTACTTGAACATTAATGTATTTTCCCGTTTATCGACCGTGTTGTTCCCCGCAACTTCACCTCAATAGGCAGCACAATCGACTGCCCATTCCACGCCTGACCATTCATCAAACCCGACAACAACAATCCCGCCTTGGCACCCATCGGCATCTGTTTTTGAGACGCTACTGTGCTCAGCGAGACATAACTGAAGGAACTGAACTCGTAGTCCCCGATCCCCATCAACGACAGGTCTTCGGGTATCTGAATACCGCACTTCTTGCATTCATCCATGATTTCATAGGCCAGCCAATCGTTGTCCACGAACAAAGCCGTCGCCTTATCGGAGTCGGCCATCCAACTGTCCAAAATACTGCAGGCAACCTGCCGCAGATTCGATGAACTAACCCATTCCTTGTGTCCCTGTTCGTTCGTCACAAGAATCTGATCCTCCAAACCGCTGTCAATCATCGCCTGCTTATAACCCTCCAGTCGCAGGCGTGAGCTTTCCAGGTTATACGCGGCACTGACACTGGCATAACGAATGCGCCGGTGCCCCAATTGCTGCAGAGACCGGGTTCCTTCGTATGTACTTGCAAAATGGTCACTGCGAACCACTGGCAAATCCAAACCATCTATTCTACGATCAATTAAGACCACAGGAATCTTTAATTGCTCAGTCAGTTCACGATACAACGGAATACTATCCGGATCCCCTGAAAACGCCGAAATAACTCCGTCAACACATTGACGCATAAAAACGTCCATTTTTTTTCGCTCATTTCCTCCATCCGAATTGTAAACCGACAGCAATGATGAATATTGGGGAGAGGTTTTTGATTTGATCCCTTCAATGAGATCTTCGGAGCCAAAAGACAGGGATCGTAACAAAACACCGATGGTAAACGTTTTTTGACCGACAAGCGAAGCAGCGATGTGATTTGGACGATATCCCAGCTTCCGAGCCACGCCCTGTACATGCCTGACAGTCTCAGTCGCTAAGGGCCGCAGGCCCGGCTTTTTGTCCCGTAATGCAAATGAAACTGTCGCCATCGAAACTCCAGCCTCACTGGCAACATCTTTGATCGTAACTGCCACTTCAGTACACCCTTAATTGTAGAATATTAAAAATATTTATACGCTTCAACTACTTTGTTTATACGCTTCAACTACTTTGTTTATACGCTTCAACTACTTAATCATATATGGATATTACGGCCAATGCAAGAAAAAAAATTATTATTTTATTGCAGCCTCTGTTTTTATTTTTTTAATATTTCTTTAAACTCTTTATTTGCAATAACATATAAGACAATATCCGAACAAAGAATTTTTTATTTATGTCATAATTTATTTTTCACTTTACTGAAATACCTTAATAATGTACAATATGGAAATGTTGTAACGATACAACTTTTAACTTATTTAAATATGACTCTGTGAAACATTGTCGATAAAAAATGGACAAACAAACTTGGTTAACTGTTAGGGGCAACAAAATGGCAATTGAGAGCCAACAATGGATAGATCAACTCCTGGGCAAAATGACCTTGGAACAGAAGATTGGACAAATGCTGATATTGGGTTTTTGCGGCCCCGTCATAACTCCCGACATTGTCGAGCTTATTACGAAATACCATCTTGGGGGTTTGCGCATCAGCCAGAAGTTCCGGACAATGACTATTGTCAATGATGTCAAGCCCGGTACAGAACCTGATGAAAACACCCGGCGTTCTCTGCATTATCCGTCCGGCTTCAATCGTGACTATGCCTACATCAGCCCACCTACCTCTTGTACGGCCCGGGAGTATGCGTTGTCCCTGAACCGCCTGCGTGACTATGCCTTGGACCGGGCACTGTCCATCCCTCTTCACTTTACAATCGATCAGGAAGGCAGCGCTTGTGATGACCTGCTGTCGTCTCAACGGCTGTTTCCGCATGCCATGGGATACAGTGTCGCCAAAGACCGCAACCTGACCTACCGCAGCGGACTCTGCATAGCTAAGCAGGCCCGGGCAATTGGCGCCAACATGATTCACTCGCCGGTGCTGGATGTCAATACCAATCCCCTCAACCCCGAAATCGGCACCCGCGCGTTCAGTGCATTGACCGATGAGGTGGTCCTCTATGCCACAGAGATGATGCAGGGACTCAAGGATGGTGGTTTGTTTACCACAGGTAAGCATTTTCCGGGTCGTGGTGAATCACAAGCTGATGCACACTGGGGCCTTCCTTCGGTGGATATCAGCAAAGAAGAACTCTACGATTTGCACATTCATCCTTACACCAAACTGATCGAGGCCGGTCTCGACGCCGTGATGCTGGCGCATTGTTGTTATCCGTCACTGGGTGAAAGTAAAAAGCCGGCCTGTGTTTCATCAATCATTATCCGTGATATCCTGCGAAATGAACTTGGATTTAAAGGCATCATTACCACGGACAACATGATGATGGGCGGCATTCTGCAAAAATATGAAATGACAGAAGCCGTTGTAAAGTCCGTCGAAGCTGGTTGTGATCTTATCCTTTGCCGGGATGAAACGCCTCTGCGTTACAAGATCATTGAGTCATTGATTGCGGCGGTCAAGAACGGTCGGATTGATGAAAACCGAATCGATGAATCTGTCCAGAGAATATTGAGCATGCGGTGGAGGATGGGACTGGCTGAAAACGGCGGCAAGGTGGACCCCGCCCTTGCCGATGAACCGTTTAACGACCCCTTCATTGTCAAAACCGCCACTGAGGCGGCACAAAAGACAGTGATGGTCAAAGACACAATGTCCCAATTGCCGCTGGATCCGAACAAACGGGTATTGCTCATCGAACAGGTCTTTCCAACACATTCAGCCGCAGCGAATATGTACAGCCATCCAGGACTGTTGTGGGACGAGATGTGCCGTTTAAGTCATCATGTTTTGAGCGTGGAAATACCATACGTACCCCGCGACATGGACCTGGACAGGATTCGTCGGCGCGTGGGCGAAGCCGAGGTGGTAGTGATGACGAATTACTATTATCACAAGAATGCCGCATCGATCAGTAACTTTGTTCGAAAGGTGATGTCGATGGGCAAGAAGGTGATTGTTGTAACCAACACCCCTTATGAGTTTGGTTTGCCGGAAGACTTTCCAACAGGTATCGTATGCTTTAATCCAGGCGGACGAGAACACATGAAAGCGGTGGCCCAGACAATCTACGGAAAACTCAAAGCCAAACTCTACTCTCGGACAAACACAGAAAGTCTTGCTGACGGCATTATAGAAAACAAATAACTCGACGATGAATTATTGATATTAGAAAAAGAGCCACCGTCAATTTTAAAGGATTGTATTATGTTTGGATTGCCGCTCATTGATTTACTTGTCATCATCGGTTATTTTGTCATCGTACTATCAATCGGCTTCTGGTCCATGCGACGGATAAAGAACCAGGAAGATTACTTCCTGGCGGGTCGGCGTTTTGGGAAACTGGTTCAAACCTTTGCTGCTTTCGGACAAGCCACCAGTTCTTCTACCGCCATCAATGCGACAACCACCACCATGGCTAATGGAGCCTCCGGGATATGGGGGTCGCTGAGTTATGTCTTCGGCACTCCACTCTTCTGGCTGATCTCACCGTGGTATTGCCGGCTTCGATTGATGACCATGGCTGAATTCTTTGAAGATAGATATGGTTCAAAACGCATGTCTGCAACCTATGCCCTTATTTGTGTTTTGGGACTGATGATGCTTTTGGGACCGGGATTCAGCGCGATGGCCAAAACCATTATGGCTCTGACGCCTAAAGCAGAAAATGAATTGACCGCAGAAGAGTTGAAAGAATACAATAGGGGTATGCTTCGCAGCCAACTGCAGTCCCGTGACTACTCAACGCTGAGCCCATCGGAACGTCAAACCCTTCATCAGCTTCAGGTGGAAAAACCCCGGCAATTCTTTTCCCATTCAAACAAAATGGGACTGATTGCGATTGTTGCCCTGATTACATTGATTTATGGCGTGGCCGGCGGCCTGGAGGCGGCGTATCTGAGTGATGTTCTGCAAGGGATCTTTATTATCATCCTGTCGGTGATTCTGCTGCCGTTTGCCTATTCCAGGATCAATCATATTTATGGCGGCGACAGTCTTATGGACGCCTTTCGCACCATGCACCAGCAGCTTCCGGAATCGACATTTCAGATCTTCGGAACGCCAGCCTCCATTGACTTTACCTGGTATTATATTTTTTCCATTATGGTGATGGTGTCCATCACGGTGTCGGTTCAGCCAAACCAGTTATCGGCGATAGCTTCTGCCAAGGATGAGTATGCCGGGCGTTTCGGCTTTACGATGGGCCTGTACTTGAAACGGATTTGTACATTACTCTGGTGTATGCTGGCACTGGCGGCCATTTTACTGTATGGCAACAAGGTGGATGATCCGGATAAAGTGTGGGGATTTGCCACACTGGACCTACTGGGCCCGATGAAACTGGGGCTGGTCGGGCTGATGATCGCCTGTCTGGCGGCAGCACTGATGAGTACGGCCAGTTGTCTGATGATTACGGCATCCAGTCTGGTAACGCGTAATGTGTACAAAGTGTTAGTTCCCGATCGGAATGAAAGCCATTATATCTTTGTCGGGCGGATTGCCGGGGCGATGGTAGTCATCGGTGCGGCATGGCTGGCGATACAGTTTGAAAGCGTTTTTGAATTGCTGAAATTGTCATGGGAGATTTTTGTTGTCTTTGCCGCGGCATTTTGGCTGGGTATGATATGGAGACGAGCGAATCGAATAGCCGCCTGGACATCTATTATTCTGACATTTCTTGTATTTTTTATGCTGCCGACAGTTATTCCAGCCCTGGCGCCCTCACTAAAAACAGATATCTATCTGCTGAAGATGACCAATCCGGCTCCAATTGAGCGGTATTATACAGCGCGTCAGATGGATGTGAAAGAGCGCCAGGAGGAGATTCAGAAGTGGCAGGCACTCCATGCCGAAGGCAAGGTCGATGAATCCTGCCCGGAAGCAATAGAGGCCGGACAGCGGTTTGGCAAAGTGTATCGATTACCTCCCAAGTCTATTTTTTGGCAGTTGGGAGTTAAAAAGAAAGGTAATGGTCAATTGGCAGGCCACGGGATGCTCAATCTGGAATTGTTGCTGCTGGATAAAATGGGCTGGGATTTATCCCGGAATTCGTATGCATTAAATGAAACGCTTCGCGTTCTGTTTCGCACGATTGTTCCATTTCTGTTTCTCATCGTGGTGGGACTGGCGACTCGGCCGGAAGAAAAGACAAAACTGGACCGGTTTTATGCAAAAATGAAAACACCTGTTCTGGTTGACCGGGAGCTTGACCGCAAAGCACTGGAATTAGCGTATGCAGAACCGTCCCATTATATGACCAGGAAATTATTCCCGAATTCCAACTGGGAGTTTGAAAAGTGGAACCGAGAGGACGGGTGGGGATTTGTGATTTCTGTTCTTGTGGCCGTAGCGCTTGTGGGTGCGCTGTTTTTAATTGTAACGATTGGCGGCTGATTTTTGAAAATAAAAAAAGAAAAAGATATGCGTACTGTGCAGGGATTTTTGTATGGCCCTGGCGTTCTTGACAGCGATCCAATGCTGTTATGTGGAAGGGTCCAGGCTCCAACGGGTGGAGTTTGAATGTATACCCTTTGGGGTAGTAAATACCCGCGAGTAAAGTTGTCAATGACTATTTCAAAAGGACTTAACTGCGGCGAAATTGAAATTTTCAACTGCGAGCAGTATATATGGGAAATCTCGGATAATATAGGTACAGGGAACAGGACATGAAAAGAATTTTTGTATTTATTGCGTTGTTTGTTTTTGGGAGCGGTTTTGCCCACGCAGAATCATTTTTCGAGAATTTCTGCGATGTTTACTATATACCTTATGAGTTATAGAGTCTATAGAAATCGGAAAACAATGTGTGATCAAATGGAAGGTATTATGAGACAGAATCAGCGATTTCAAAAACAGCCTTACATTGTGATGTTTATTGTATCGACTCTGTTCTCAGGATGTATAGGCGTCACGGCTGTCAATGAGAACGTTTCTGTTCGAAAGGTCATTCAGGTCGAAGTCAAGAAAAAACCTTCGGATACTGAATGGACGAAGCAGGATACACGAACGATTGACATGCTTGCAGGCTTTGAGCCTGATCAAACTAAAATCGAACTGGATACCTATGGCGGACGGACTGATCGGCAGGTCGAAGCGACCGGATTTATTTATCCGAAAAAAATCGATGGACGCTGGTGGTTGGTCGATCCCGATGGACATCTCTTTATTCATACTGCAATCGTAGGTGTCTATACCGGATTAAGTGACTTTGGCAGAGAGAAAACAAGGACGGTTTTTGGGTCCGAAGAGAAATGGTCCCAATTTAGCGCCGAACTTCTGAAAAAATACGGTTTTAACGGCAGTGGGGGCTGGAGTCAGGCAGACCTTCTGCGGAAAACCACCCATCCGCCGGTGTACACGCTGAGTTGGGATTTCATGGCGGATTTTGGCCGTAGCAAAAATCTTGCATGGCAGGTCTCCGGGCATAAAGGCTATCCCGATGAAGTCTGGCCGGTGTTCCATCCGGAATTTGAGTCCTTCTGTGATACGTATGCTCAAAAGCTGGCATCGACAAAGGATGACCCCTACTGCATTGGCCATTTCAGTGATAATGAATTGCAGATGCAAAAGGATGTTCTGGACCGGACACTCAAGCTCGACCTGGTCAAGTATCCCGAAATGAAGTACAACGTCAAAGAAGCCCAGAAATGGCTTGACGCCCGCAAAGGCAGGGCGGCAGGGCTTGGGGATATCACCGATCAAGACAGGACTGAGTTTATCGGTTATATGTTTGACCGCTATTTCAAGCTGACAACCGCGGCCATTCGCAAATATGACTCAAACCATCTCTGTCTGGGTTCGCGATTGCATGGCTACGCGGCTAAATCGCCTGCGGTATTCAACGCGGCGGGGAAATATATTGACGTCGTGAGCGTCAATTATTACCGCGCGTGGACGCCGGATGCGGAACTGATGGCGATGTGGGTACGCCAGTCCGGCAAGCCCTTTATGATTACGGAATGGTATGCCAAAGGTGCAGATTCCGGCATGCCGAATAATTCCGGAGCCGGCTGGCTGGTGAAAACGCAAAAAGACAGGGCACTATTTTATCAAAATTTTTCGCTGGGCCTGATGGAAAGCAAAAACTGCGTCGGCTGGCACTGGTTTAAGTATGTTGACAACGACCCCAATGATATGTCTGTTGAACCTTCCAACCGAGACTCCAACAAAGGGGTTGTCACAAGTGATTATAAACCCTATACCGAACTTCTGGACGAAATGAAACGCCTTAACGATAATGTTTATCCGCTGATCGACTATTTCGACGGCAAGGCCAAAAGATCTGAGGCCGATAGTGATCGGTTTTTTTGACCGATATCTTAAAGGCGAAAAATACCACCAGATTCAGCCGGAGTAACCTGATGTCAAATCCTCAACAGCCCTTGTATGGCCTGAAACCAACAAAAAAATACTTGGTAGCGATCGATTCCGATGGCTGTGCATTCGACGCCATGGGCATCAAGCAGCGGGAATGTTTCTGCCCGATGATGATTGCCTATTTTGGCCTGCAGCCGGTCGCTCAGGCCGCCCGGGAGTGTAAGGAATTTGCCGATCTTTACAGCAACACACGCGGTTCAAACCGCCACAAAACCATGGTACGGATTTTAACCGAACTGCTGCCGTCCCATCCGATGGTTAAAGAAAGGAATTTCACGGTCCCCCAATTCCCCTATTATGTCCAGTGGGTCAGTAATTCAGACAGTGTGCTTTCGGATGCGGGCCTCATAAAGGCGATTGAAATGTCATCGAATGCGGATGAACGGAAAGAATTTGGAGTGGTTTTGAAATGGAGCCGCCGGGTCAATGACCTCGTCGCCGAGATTGTCCGCCACGTGCCTCCGTTTTCGTTTGTGCGAGAAAGCTTGGAAAAGGCTTTTCCCTCTGCCGATATGATTGTCTGTTCGGCCACCCCAACCGAGGCCCTCGAACGGGAATGGGCCGAACACGATCTTCGAAAGTATGTGAAGGTTGTTGCCGGCCAGGAAATGGGGAGTAAATATCATCATTTGGGCCTTGTCAGCACCGGCAAATATGACAAGGATAAAGTGATCATGCTGGGCGATGCCATGGGCGATATGGCCGCGGCGAAAGACAACGGCGTCCTGTTCTACCCCATCGTCCCGGGGCGTGAAGACGCGAGCTGGGAACGCTTTCAGGCGGAAGCGTTGGACCACTTCCTGGCCGGCCGTTATGCCGGAGACTACGAAGCTGAGCGGATTGCCGAATTCGAAAGCTCCCTACCGCTACATCCCTCCTGGTTGCTGTAACGGACCCCAAAACGGCCCGATTGGCCTCTTGGTGTACGATTTTTCGCATTTCCGCGCAGCCGGCCACCTTCAAAAAAAATCGCATGAAGCACTGCTGGGACTCGACGATCACAGAAACCAGTACACCGCCAAAGTGAAGCATAAACTGGTGGTCGTTAAAATCCTTAAAAGTGTATCATTTTCGCTACATGCTTTACTACTAAATATTGCGTCAAATATTCCCGACCTCTTGCATGCCATACCCTACAATCACCTACAAAGCACTGAAGCTCCTGCTTTTTCTGCGGAAAGAACTACCTCCCCCCCGAACTCACGACCTCTTGCATGCCGACATCTTCACCACTTCCCATCCGGACATCGTGTTGTGGCCCATTTAATTTTGATGTCCATAAGCGTTTCATGAGTGACCTTTTCCAAAAACTAAAGACGCTACAATCCTTAACATTGAATC
>CAYTHV010000134.1:0-9630 GCA_964437685.1 uncultured Pirellulales bacterium | reverse complement strand
CTAATATTGTGACGTATAGGACGGGTTCGAATCCCGCCCTCTCCGTTTTTTTCTTTATCCGCCAAAATCACATCCATAAGTTCTTGTAATTCATGCACTTGCAGATTGTTGCTTGTTTTAGACTCCTCCGTTGCCCTTAAATTGCCCTTATTGGGGGCAGGTACAATTTCAACATCATGGCTCTTTGCCAGTTCCATCATAGCATTCTGGCTGTCCTCATCGTGCAGGTGGCAGTAAAGTTAAGGATATTCGTACTACACAAACTTATTACCTGAATGTTCAGAGTGAAGACATTAAAAAAGCACAAATGGTACAGTCTCAAGTACTTGGAAAAATCCCGGCATCTGATCTGACTGACCCACTTTTGACCCACTTTGGCAAAAACGGTGTTTTCTGGGAAAAAGTGAGAATTGCAAAAAAACTTAACTTATTGCTATTTAAAAAGTTAAAACAAACGTCCCCGACAGGACTTGAACCTGTAACCTTTGGCTTCGGAGGCCAACGCTCTATCCATTGAGCCACGAGGACAACAGCGAACATCTCGCCATTAAGCAAGCTTTCATTATCTGCGCCATAGCAAAAATGTCCAGTCTTTTTCCTGATATTAAGGCTTTTATCCAGCAGGAGTTTTGGGTACAATTCGGCGGTTCGTCAATCGAACGGGGCCGCCCGTAGATGAACTTAAAATCAACAACTTAGGAAACATAAAATGCAGTTACCGTATGGAATTATCTTTGATATGGACGGCGTGCTGGTCGATTCCGAAAAATTCATCTGCCAGGCCGGGTGCCTGATGTTTGAGGAAATGGGGCTTGACGTCAAGCCCGAAGACTTCCTGCCCTTTACCGGCATGGGGGAAAATCGCTACCTTGGCGGCGTAGCGGAAAAATACAATTTCCCGGTCGATATTAACGTCATTAAAAAACGGACTTATGACATCTATATGGACATCATTCGGGGCAACTTAGAATCCCTGCCCGGCGTAAGGACTTTCATCGACCAATGCCGCCGTGAAGGTAAACGGCTGGCGGTCGCTTCCAGCGCAGATGTCCGCAAAGTAGAGGGAAATCTGCAAGAAATCGGATTATCCACTGATTTATTCGTCACCGTCATCACCGGCGAAGATGTGGTGCATAAAAAACCCGACCCGGAAATCTTTCTGTTGGCCGCTTCTCGCCTGAAGCTAAACCCGGCAGATTGCCTTGTTATTGAAGACGCCGTCAGCGGTGTCGCCGCCGCCAAAGCCGCAGGAGCCAAATGCCTGGCGCTGACGACCTCCTTCCCACGCGAAAAACTCCACAAAGCAGACTTCTTCGCTTCCAATCTGGCTGACGTCCCGAAAGAAGCTACCCACTGGACAGAATAGCGAAATAATAGGGCTGCCCAAACCGGACAGCCTTTATATTTGCCACAGATAAAAATCCGGAAAATAATCAATTCGCTTCAACTTTAGCAAGAGAATCCAAAAGCTCTTGTAATTTTTCATCGCTCAATTGTCTATTGACTGCCAATCCCAAAACCACCCCATCCGGCATGACAATCATCCGGGTAAATCGCTCCTCACTAAGATTTTTAATATCAAAAAATTCAGGTTTTGCCTTAGCAAAACTCTCAAGATATAGTTGTGCGTAGATAGAACCATTTGGATGGGTATATAGCTTCACTCCATTTTTCGTCTCAAGGACAAGCTGTTGGTTGAATATCCATACCATTTTCGTTACATCATAATAATTTCCTTGAATTAATATAATTATATTACCATCTCCGCTTTGTACTCCAGTTATGTACACCAGTATTTTTGTACCAAGCGGATTAATCATTTCAATGGTAACAATCTTTTCTATCCAGGGTAATTTTTCAACCGTATACGCAGTATGATTAAGCCCGCTTTGGATATCTTTGGCAGCTATTTCCTTCGGTTCAACCGGTCTATAGTCATTGATTATCGTCTCCACTGTGTAGCCATCGGGAATATCCGTACTGAAAGCGGATGGATCAAGCTTAAAATCAAATTCAAATTCATCCATAAAGATAGTCTGTTTCTGCTGAGGATGTTTGAGTTCTATTTCAACTGGAAGTTTTGTCTCAGGGTCAACCCACATGATAAAATCATTGTATTCATTGGGTTGATGCCTGAAACCTTGCAAGAGTTTTCCATTCACTTTTTTAGTTCCAAGCCTTTCGGTTGAAACCTGCTCAAACTGCTTGACCATGTCGACAATATCCGGATCTTTTTTAGGACCGAAACCAAGCAGTTTTGTTACGATAGCTTTCTTTTGAGACGGATAAAGCTCTACGGTTATCGCGTCTTTGTCCCGCATATCAATGATATGAATCGAGCCATCCTCGACTTCCTGCCGCCTTAGTGACAGATTTATATGATATATATTCATTGCCGGCAATTGGGGCCCTTCTTCACGGACAACGCGTTGACGGCATTTATATTTTTCATATCGATTGAGTTGTTCTACGACTTGCGCCCATGCTACATTGGCTCCGTCAATCGAACCTCCAAATTGATTGATACCAATAAGGACCGCAATTAGAATCACCGCCGCGGCGGCGAGTTTGAATGTGTTTTTCATAAAAAATCTCCTGACAACATGGTTTTTGATAGACTGTTTTTGCGGTTTGTCAGAAGAGGTTTCAATCCGGCTCATTACGTCCTGAACAAAGGAGTCTTTGGAAGCGACCGCTTTTGCCAATTCTTCCAATTGAACTTCGATATCTTTTTCTGGGTTCATTGTGTTATTCCTTTATCCTCTGTCGCAGGTTGTGATGCGCCCGCGAAAGCTGCTTGGTAATGGTTCCGATGCTGCGGCCTGTGATGTCCGCGATTTGGCCGACGGTATGGCCGCCGAAGTATCGCAGCAGGAGGACTTGTTTTTCCGATTCGCCCAGTTGCATCAGGCCACCCAGAAGCTGCCGTTTCTCATCATCGAGATGTCCATTTCTTTGGTGGGCGGGCATTTCCGCGACATGATCGAGCGGCACATCCGGCTTTTTCTTCTCGGCGACATCTAATGCACATCGCCGGGTAATGGTCATCAGCCACAGGCCGAACGCCTCCGGACTGGAAAGCCGATGCAATTGCTGATGGGCTTTGACAAAGGCCTCCTGTGCGGCGTCTTCGGCGCTGTGGAAATTGCCGAGAACATGAATCGCCGCGGCTTTGACCGGACGTTCATAGCGGCGCACCAGCTCCGCATAGGCATCTTTCGAGCCGTCTAAAACCTCTTTAACTAATTCCGCATCCGATACTGCCACCGAAGGCCTCCAGTGTACCTAAAGGGGTTCATGCCGCCGGATGGGTCTGTCGAAACCGGTTACCGACATCGCCGCAGCCTGCGCCGCATTATTTCCATTCAGGTTGGTTGAATTCATCATTATAGACAGATTCCCGGCCATTTATGCGACAAAAAAATGCACCATTTCATTATTTTTCAAATGGGTTCGTTTTGAAAAAAGGCAAAAGGTAAAAGGAAAAGGGCAAAAGTGTGGAATCGCCAGAGGCGATGAGAGATACTGCGGTGCAATAAAAGACTCCGCGAATCGGAAAATTGGGTTCGTTTTGCAAAAACAGGTATGCAAGAATGCAGGAATACAGGTATACAATTTTTGGCAAAGCCCGTTTTTGAGTTGAAAAACAGAGCAATTGGGTTCGTTTTTTAATTTTAGATTGGAAAATGTAAATTGTAAAATGATTGAGTTTGGGTTTGTTTTGTATTCTTGTATTCCTTCATTCCTATATTCTTGCATTTCCGTATCCTCCTTTTTATGTCCGGTTTGTCCTTTTTTTATTTGTCCGGAAAGCGGAGACAGGTACAACTCGGCAACGCACCCACAAGCCTGCGGCTTGAAGGTGCCCCCCCGGAGCTCCCGTTTTCCGGTACAGGATTTCTCTCCCGCACCTATCCCGCATTATACAATGCGAACAAATACCGTACAAGAAAAATCTGAAAAAGACTTTCGATTATTTGATAAAATTAACAGGATATACCGGATATGATTTTACCATGAAGCACAGAAAAATAAGGCGGAAAAATAGAATTACTGACGAGGCGAAATTATTCATGGACAACGCCATTGTCAATACTGAAAATTTAGACGCGTTTACCCTGATCATCAAGTGCTGCTTCTAATGAGATTTCACAACTTCGATTTTAAAGTTTTGTATTCTGTCGTTTAGATTCTCTCTGCATCGCACGGTATTCTGAATCGAGCAGTTTTGCCATACTCTCTTGTGCTGCTTTCTGTTCATCTTTTAGATTCTTTATTATCTGGAGCAGATGTTTACCCGGGTCAGAAGATTCTAACACCTTTATCGCCCTGGAAACAGACTTATATTTTTCATTGAAGGTATTGTATTTCCTGGATTTAGCTGGATGCTCTAATACCCGGCTTAAAGTCAGATTATATTCCCTGGTTGATAAGGGTATGCATTGATAAGTCATTGTGTTCCTCAAGATTTTTAAAGGAGAGTTGTTACATAAATGTTATCGTTTTCTGACTATAAAGTCGGCAAAAGCCTAACAGCAGAAGCGTACAAGGTTCGGAAAGGATTCTATTTATTGTCCCATCAGCCAATTATTCGTAAAGAGGGCTAAATCCGACAGATTCACATTGCCGTCATAATTCAGGTCGCCTTGAATTGCCTGCACGGCGCCTCTTACCAGCGAAATCTCAAACTCGCCTCGCTGTCCGTCATACCCGGCCGCACGGATGTAATATCGCACGCCCGTGCGTGCTTTGAGAATCACGACGGATTTGCCGCCGAAGAAATCATCATTGAAGACGATCTCCCGCCCCCTTACATCAAAGACCGCCAACGTGGTGTCGATATCACGGCTGTCAAGCGTAATGGTAAATTTGTCATTGGCTGTGCAATCAAAATAATACCACATATCAGCCCAGTCATTATACCCGTTGAGAGTAATATCTTGCCCTGTTGCAAATAGCGAAGTCCCCTGCAGAACCGCTTCTTCAACCGGCAATTGAACCGCGTGAGCCATCAAATCATTGGCAGGTCTGTCCAGCCATGTAAAAATTGGATAGCCGACGGCGGGCATTGTCCAGATATCCTCCGTGCCGTTGTCCGTTTCGCCAAGAAAATCCCAGCCCTCGTGCAGGTATAACTCTTCACTTTGCATCTCAATCGTCGTTTTGCCTTCTCCGCCGGCGCTATATTCCTGTCGGCTGATTTGCATGTCCCAGAACGAGACGGCAACTGAACTTTGCTGGTCTATATAGCCAATTAGTCCACCAACATTTGACCCTGTTCCGCTGACAACCGATATGGCGTAGCAGGAATTGACGGATCCGCCATTAGCAAGCGATCCGACCAGTCCGCCAACATAAGATGGGCCTTCAGTTTCGCCATCGGCAAAACAGGATGTGATGGGACCAAAGCTGATTCCAACCAGTCCACCAACATCCGGCTGTGTTCCAGTTACCTGTGCGGAGGCATAACTCTCCGCGATGCTGGTTATGACATGATTATTACCCACCAATCCTCCGACCATAGAATTTCCGCTGACTTCACCCCTAAAATAGCAGGTAGTAATTGTGCCGAGGATGGAAGCGCTGTCTCTATTATCTCCTACAAGCCCGCCGACGCCGGAAACTCCGCTGACCGACCCGGTTGCATAGCAGAACGCAATGGAACCGCCGCTATTGTGCCCCACCAACCCGCCGACATTATTGTGTCCGGCAACCGTAATATTCGTTAGCCCAAGATTGCTTATCTGGCCTACTGCAACATAGCCAAATAAACCAACATCGCTGGTGCCAGCCTGATTGATAACAGCGTTGCTAATGGTAAAGTCCTGCCCGTCAAATACGCCGGTAAATGGGAGAGAGTGTGTATTTCCTATCGGCATTACAGGGATACTCGCCAAATCCAGATTCCCTGTCAGGATAAAATGGCCGCCCCAACTCCAATTCGACGTCTCCAGTTCCTGCCAATCGGCGACCGTACTGATTTGATACGGGTCGGCTTGTGTCCCAATGCCTCCGGAATAGGCCAGAAGATTACCACTGATACAAAGAACCACGGCGAAAATAATTGCCTTATTCATTTTCTTTCCTTTCCAATTTTGCTATAAGCCATTTGCAAATAGCTGTTTTTTAGTAAACACAAAAACCTCCGTCGCCAGATTCACCTGTCGTTCAGTGTGTCAGTATTTTGTACTTAAATTGTCTCTTTCTCTCTATCCTGCCTTCTACTACCGCTAAACATCTATTCTTTCATCTGAAGATTACCCAAATTATACCAAATTTATATAAGGATAGCCAATTAGAAACAGGTGAAATGCTGAGATATACCCAGATACCGTAGTTCCCACAGTCAGTTAGTTCAAATTCTGAATCAGACAGATACGCGACAGATTTGGTCTTCTTATGCTATCCAACCCTCTTTATAATACTAATAACAGCAAATTCAGACAATTAAAGGCCTATTTAATCCACGGAAATAAACATAAACTTGAAAGTTCCTCGTGTTACTCTGAAATCCATATTCATGCTTCATCTACAGCGGCTTCCAAGTCGTCAATTGTCGGGTAGGTGCGGGGCTTGGAGTCATCCTACAAACGGCGCATACGTCGCATCAATTATCGCTTTCGTTTTTTCTCTCGCTTCATTGAGCAGATTCAAATCCGTCGAATTCCCACATAATCTGTTTTTGCAAAACGAATCCAATCTCCCCTTTTTCAATCGAACATCGACTATCTCCATCGTCAATACACAAAGTCGCTTGGTTTTTTTGTTGAAAAAAACCTCATTTCTGCCACAATGGGTACATGACATTAGAGAGTTCTCCCGTAGAAAATAGGTATATATAGTCTGGATTCAAGAACTGTATGATTTTTACCCTACACCGCTATATTTTTAGAGAGTTATTCAAGGTTTTCATCCTTGCCACGGTGGCGATGACGCTGATCTTGAGCCTGGGCTTTTTGCTCAAGCCCATTCAGGATTACGGCGTAAGCCCCGGCCAGATTCTGCACCTGATCGGGTATCTAACGCCGATTACCCTGACATTTGTGCTGCCAATGAGCGCATTATTTGCCGCATCCATGGTTTACGGCCGGTTCGCCGCCGACCGGGAACTGGATGCCTGCCGCGCCAGCGGGATTGGTCTTTGGACACTGGTTTATCCGGGCCTGTGCCTGGCGACTCTGGTTGCCATCGCCAATTTGATCTTGAGTTTCCACGTGGCCCCGGCTTTTGTCCAGCGCAGCGAGGAAAGCGTTAAAGCCAATGCCGAGCAGATTTTGTTCCGCAACCTCCAGCGTAAAGGCTACTATACCCTGCCCAAATCCACTCTGAAAATCTATGCCGAACAGGCCGACCCGGACAAAAACATACTCGAAGGCGTCATCATCATTGATACCAAAGACGCCAACATTCAGCGGATGGTTCTTGCCAAATCCGCCAAAGTCAAATTTGAAACGCATTCCGAATATAATAACGTCAAAATCATCGCCGAGGATACCACGCGAATTGACGACCTGTCCTCCGTCGAAATCGGCAATTCCGTCATCGAACGGCAATTTGAGCCGCTGCTGGCCGACAGCATCAAATTTTATAAACTTGACAAACTCAAAAGCATTCGCGCCGACAAACTTAAATATCCCCCCGTCCGCAAAGCAGCCATGCAGGCTTATGACCAGATGCTTTTGGAGGTCGTATGCGCCCATTTTCAGCAGACATTTACCAGCGCTGCCCCGCAGGTACTGCTTCAGGACGCCGACGGACGACGCGATTATTTTCTGACCGCGGCCGGCTGCACCGTCAATTCGTCCAAAGAATTAACCCTGAATTTAGTTGCCCCGATCCAGATGGTCGAATATGACCGGGTCCTGAATCAAAAAATCAAGCGGGAATGCCAAACCGCTACCTGTCGGCTGGATAATAACCAGGCAGCGCCGCGGCTGGAACTAAATCTTGAAAATCCAACATGGGATCGCGGCGACGGCATCAAAAATGTCGCAATTGTCAAATTCATCAACAATGTCGATATCCCCGCCCCGGTTGAAGAAAAATTGAGCCCCCTTTCCGTATTGGACGCATTGGCAGGCATCGGGCAGCCCAACTCTCCCTTGCCGAAACCCAGCGCTCGATTGCAAAACAATCTCAAGCAGGTTCAATACAAACTGTCCGGCGTCAATGATGAAATCGACGCGGAAATTAATTCCCGATTAGTTTGGGGACTTGGATGTGTATCGCTGATTCTAACCGGCATCGCGCTGGGCGTATTTTTCCGCGGCGGCCACCTGCTCAGCGCCTTTGGAGCCAGCGCCGTACCTGCCGGAGTACTGATTATATTTATTGTCGCCGGCAAACAAATTACCAAAAACGATGCGACAACCGCCGCGATGGGCGTAACAACCATGTGGCTGGGACTAATTCTGCTGACACTGCTGACGATATGCTTATATCGTCGCCTGTTGAAAACTTAGGAAAATCAATGAAGATTCTGGATCGATATGTCATTAAACAATTCCTCATCGGCTATCTAATCGCCTTTTGCGTGCTGATAGGGATGATTATCGCAATGGATTTGTTCGTCAATATTGATGAATTTGCAGAGCATTCCGAATTGGGCATCAAAGCGGTCTTACTGAATATCCTGTCATTCTATGGCTCGCGTACCGCGTTATGGTTCCGTGATATGGCCGGGGTGATTACCGTCATCGCGGCGGTTTTTTCACTGGTTCGAATGACTAAAAATAACGAACTGATCGCCGTAATGGCTTCTGGAATGAGTCTTAAACGATTCATCACGCCGATTATCGCGATGGCGGCATTGCTGACCACCCTTCAGGTTGCCGATCAGGAATTTCTGATTCCACGGCTGACTTCGCAGCTAACCCGCAGTCAGGATGATATGCCGGGATTCAAAAAATATGACCTGTGGTTTGCCTCAGACTCCAACGGCAATTTGATTTGTACCACACAATTTGATCCGCAAACCGGCACAATAAAATCGCCTTTTGTCATTTTACGCGAACGTCTACCCCGTAAAGGTCAATTTGTCGTTATCGGGCGCATCAAGGCCGAATCCGCCACGTATGATTACGACCAGGGCGGATGGGTATTAAAAGGCGGTGAATTGCTGCGTGTACCGGAATCCTCAGACAAAAAAGCAGTGGTTCACCAGACCGCCAAAGTTGACTTTTTTGCAAGTAACCTGTCGCCAGAACAAATTCCGATGCGCCGGCAGGAAGGCTATAAATCGCTGCTCAGTTCCACTCAGTTGCTCGCACTGGCAGATAGTAAGGGCACCCGCCAGGGTGATCTGGCCGAACTCTATCTGCAAAAGCATACGCGAATCACCGACCCAATTTTAAATCTGGTCATGCTGCTGGTCGCCCTGCCGGTACTCGTTTGCCGCGACCCGCGCGATATGAAGACCGCAATCATGGTCAGCTTCGCCACTTCAACAAGCTGCTTTGTCCTGTCCTTCGTCTGTAAGATGTTTGCGACAGAAGTTTTTTTTAACCAAGTTCGTCCAGAATTGTGGGCCTGGGCACCAATCTTTGTCTTTGTCCCCATCGCCCTGATCCAACTGGATTCAATGAAAACGTAGCTCTAGAGGCTAATTTTTTTACGACAACGTCCCATAAT
>CAYTHV010000133.1:0-9646 GCA_964437685.1 uncultured Pirellulales bacterium | reverse complement strand
GCAGCCTCAGTCACATATTTGGCCTGAAGCCATGTTCTGAACGCCGATATATGCGCGGAACTGAAGTCGCCTAACACCATTGTACTTCGAGGCGTATCAGATTTATTTTCCCAGCAACCCCAGTACTGAGTTTCCTTGGCCATTTCAAAACCAACACCAATCACATGGCCGCTATAACTCTGCGACATCAGATGTGCCACCAGAGCACGGTAGTCATAGTCCAGTTGACTCGCCCATCTGGAGGACGAAAGTGAATAGGAATACGGAAAACGACTTCCATTTGACAGGATCGTACTGTCATTAGGCCATCTGGCAGACCATGCTTCACTTGCCCGAATACCAAAGATCGGCAAGAGATAGGCATTCGGATCCACTTTCAGCAGATTATTTATTTTCTGATCCAGTTCGGCAAAACACGCCGCATTTTCCGCATCTCCTTCAGGCGTCCCATACGAAGCATCTACCGGCTTGGTCGTCAATAGACGCCACAGTCTGCACCCGGAAACAAGCTGTTCACCCATACTCTGGTAGGTTGTATAGTCCGGCGTTGTCATAATATATGGCTGGACGAGACTTCCATTTACATACAGATTCGCCTGGTCGTCTTCAATTGCAATCGTCGTTGTGGGCACTTCTGTAGGCCACGCAACGGGATCTGTCGCAAATCGCTGAATCTTGAAGCTGCCAATGATATTATTCGCGACATTGGTAATTGTCCCGCGTGAAGCTGCGCATAATGGAGTGACAATAACAGGAATTGTACCATGCGGAGCCCATTGCGGAATATATACACTCACAGACAAAGAATAGTCTCTGTTTATAACCCATTGACTGGTCGGCGTCGCAGGATTAATCTCCGAAATCGCTACCGTGTAGTCCGCATAGTTGGCATACTCAAAATAACGGGAATTAATCGCAAGTTCGCCAATACGTACCTGGAACCCATAATTTGTCGCATCCGCATTGGATTTACGCATCTTGAGATTAATCTGCACTTTGGCGCCGGGAACAACCGCTATCGGGTCTGCAGCAAAATATGTACACTTATAATTTGCAATACTACTAACCGCCGGATATGACGCCGGGTCGGGTTTATACGGCGGCAGCTCTGACTTACAGGCATTGATCCAGTCCCGTGTTCCATAAACCTGCATAGACGTAATTCCGGACTGTGTCGCCCCGCCATACGGGGTCAGTGCATAATACCGAACCTTTGTTACCTCTGCTGCATTAAATATTTCTGTTATGGTCTGACCTGGAGTTGAGTTTGTTTTGGGACCAACAACCGTTTGCCATGAATTTGTGTCCACACGGAACACATCAATTCGATATGAGGCCGATAGATACCCGGCTTTCTCATCAATAATCACGGCATCTGCATATATTGGCTGGGGCCATCTTATCTCTACCCAATTGGGGAAAGTCCCAGTATCAGACACCCAAAAGGTATTGGAATTACCATCTATGATATTTTCAACCTGAAAACTTGTGTTTTCTACTTGAGAAGATGGTAATGGTATTGCACCCAGGGAAACAGCCGCAACATTCGTTCCTGACGTCGTTGTAAAGTTCCATAAATCACCCGTCCAGATACTCGTACCAGCAACCTCATCAATTCGCCAGTAATAGGTGACACCAGGCTGAAGTTCACCCGGATCATAGCTGGCATTGCCTCGGGGAAAACGCCCTTTGAAGATTCCATCTCCCGACTCAAGCCAATTTTTTGAAATAATGGCAAAATCACTAAAATTCACAGAACCATCGCCATTTATATCTGCCGAATATCCCGAACCGACCGAAGAACCATCCAGCCATTGTTCAGCAAAAAGTTTTAAATCCAGTAAATCTATTTCACCGCTGCCATTGACATCCCCACCCAGCAAGATTGCATTTTGAACCGCTGCCAGATCATCGCCGAAATACACATCATGATAAACTCCCAGCGTTCCCGCTGTCCAGCTCAGTACAGGATTAGTATTTGAAAGAGAACCGTTTTCGGGATTTGGGGTTTCGGCAGTTAATTCAGGGATTCTGAACAGGACTTCACTCAAACCCGCATAGCTGGGGTCACCATAATTACCGCCGGCCCATCCAAGACTTAAAACAATTTTTTTAACCGCAACATTACCTAAATCAATAATATTATTACATTCATAATCTGATGTGCCCGTTGCCTGGGCGAACGTCATATAAGTATCGCCTCCGCCCAGACGCGTCCATGTCGTTCCATCAGCTGAATAATCAATCGCAACAGACTCCCAGCCGCGGGCAAGATAATTGGGGTTATTATAATTCCAGACCCATATTTGACTAATTACCTGAGGTGTACTAAATTCAAATTGAACCCAACCATCCGTATAAACAATCCCACTCGGAGAAGTATTGTGCACATAAGTTCCCTGCTGCCATCCCGGCAGCCAGCGGCCATCATCAATATGACACAGCCAGTGTTGGGTATCAGTTGAATCCGTACTAAGCTTTAAATCTGCCGATAGTCCCGAACCATCGATCAAATGAGCAACCCCGGAACTAGGCCACTGACCCGCGGCGGCAACCGTAATCGCGCTTGCATCAACCCAGCCATCACTCGGGTTTGGTAAAACCGCCGCTGCGATAAAACTTAGACTCATTCCTAAAAGAAACAATATGCGTTTTTTATCTATCATCATAATAAACCTTTAGGTATTCGTGTTATAACATATATCATTTACAGTATACTCCAAGGCAATCTGGAAGTAAAGAAAAAATATCATTCCCTGCAAAACACACTCAAAACGTCGCCTTTTTTCATAATTCATTATCATAAATAATGTTATAAAATTCCCAATAGTTCTTTTTGTGTTCTTATTTACTATTTCTACGCTGGACAATACAGCCGAGTGCCTGAGGACCAAGTTTTTGAGTGATAATCGCCCTGCCGTCAACAATTTGCGGCGAAAGAACCCTGTCGTTCCATACATCATAATAGGTGGCACCCTCTTGGTGTTCTATCGCTAAAACTGGCCCATTAACGGTCGTGTATCTGCTGTTGTATAACGTCCAGACGGTTTTATCTTTTCCGGTGAAACTATTTGCATACACTTCCGCCCGTTCGGTCGGAACCAACGGAGTAATATCCGCAGAATAAAAACAATCGCTGAATTTTTTCTTAATCGCCACAGACTTGATCATTATTTCCTCTCTGGCTCTGGATGTCATAGAAAGCCAGCCGTTATCATAAATGGCATCCCCATTAAAGAAGGTAAACTTAAGCCTGTTCATGCCATTTACCGCACGTTCATTTCCAATCGGCAGGTCGATTTGCTTGACATGAGGAAAAATGAACCTGAACAAATTCATGGATGGTTCTGAATACATTTCGGCAGATTCCAGAACATCATGGGACTTTGTCCAGAGTTCATATAATGTAAGATAATAATAAGTAATGTTGCCGTCCGTAAACTGGGTATTCTGGTCAGTCAGGGGGTATTCTGTCCAGATTGCGACATGTGGCGGCAAAGTCTCACGAAGCTTTTTCACCAACTCGTATGTCGTTTGATTATACCAGCTTGGAATCGGATGTTCATGTTCTTTCGAATAGCAGGTGTTGGTACGCCAGAATCCGACAACATCAAAATACATCACGTCTGCATTGGTATCGCTTTGAACTTTTTTAGCCGTTTCAACAAACCAATTCAGCCAGTCTTTTTGCTGAGGGCATACATACCACGTTGTCGAATTTGCCAGTTGCGAACCATCCGCACGCAGTTTAACGACTTTGGCGCCAAGTTGTTTACCGACTTCTGCACCAGTACTGCAACGGTCCGGAGCCATATAGAGCGAAACAGGCGTTTTATAAACGGTCTGTATCTGATTAATCGCAGACTTGAATTTTTCACGACCGCCAAAATAGTCATAGTCATATTGGCCATATTCCTTTACTCCCTCTTTGTCTTCATCGAGGTATGACCAATGGAAAAAATGCATCATGTCCGGCGATAAACCACCCCAGTACTTTTTATCGATTTCTAAATATTCCTTGATTTGAAATTCTCCATTTTTCTGGTTGTACATGGATGGAACTTTTAAATCTCTTAAAGATACCGTTTCGTGCAGGAAATAATCTTTGACAAGAGATATTTTGTTAAACCAGTCTCTCTTGGGAGACAAATTAGGCTTATACCATGTTTTAAGCCAGTCCTGATAAGCAATGGTCGCCTGACGCCAGTCGCCGTGGTGCGAAACAATCGCTGTTTCCGGGAATTCGATTGCCTGTCCTCCCGCCATCGTATAAAACTCCGCGGGGTATTGGATAAACGCAGAAACCCCCTTGCTGTTTTTTTGCACTGAATAATCCATGGGATTGTGTTTTAAATTATGCGTTATGACCGCCAAACCCATCCCGATTTCAGGGTTATAAATATCATAGAACTGCATCGGGAAGGCGTGGTCATTGCTCGCCAGATGAAACCCTTCTTTATTATCGATCACATTCCGATACTGGGGAAAACAAATCCAGGTATCTTTCAATGTACCAATTCGAATATTTTCAAGATAGGGAAATCGAATTTGCGGGCTGATGGAGTTGGTGGAGGTATTTTTCGCAGCAAGCCGCATGATCAATTGGGACGTTTCATCCACCACAAACGAAACCGTCAGATTCAGCGGAACAGCCTCTACTTTACTCCTAAGCTCCACAATTGCCTGATTGGACTTTACCTCGATTTTTTCTGCGACAAAATCCCTGCCGGTGAGTATCTGGCCGCCTATGATGACCTGTAAACCGGAATTTGTATCTAAAACCTGTTCCGCTCCGGCAGACCAGCGGTTCGCCAGCTTCTCTATCGTAAATCCATTTTGACAATTGATGACAACATCATAATAGGAATTTCCACCGTTGACCTTATCGCCATCCTTTTGCATATAAACAGATCGATATGGCGGCTGGGGCAACTGAGGTACGCGTGTCATTTCCGGCTCTTGTACCAGTTGCGCAAAAATCCTGTTGGGAGATGTATTGAGCGTTATTGCAGCGACTCCGACCGTTGCGCCAAAAAAACGATTATGAAAAACCATAGACTTGAGCTTTCGATTCTCGTCAACCGGAATCACATAGGCGCCTACCGTCCGCCGGATAATATAGCCTTGGTCTGCAATTGAATATGGAAAGGCAAAATCAGACTCCCCATCATCGTACACCAGTTCAATTGAAAACATTTCAATGTCATTCAAGAAAACAGGGGCTTCGGGCAGGCCATAACGACCTGCCGCAGGGGGAAATTCAGACACCAGAATTAAAAATAGTTCACTTGCCTTTCGATCAACACTGATATTCATTGCATCATCGCGACTAACGGGAAAGAAATATTGACGAGTTACTTTATACCCCAGAAAATCCACCTGCTGTTGATTTACGGAATTGTCTTCCGGCGAGGCGGCGATATTGTCACCTTCGGTCTTTATTTTAAACGGCACACCGCCAATCAATGACTGCTCGGACTTAAAGATGTCACAGCCATCAACCAGTATACTATATTTACTTAAGACACGGTTGACCGTATTATCATATGTATCGTTCAGCAATGCACTGATATCAAACTGCTCAAGAACACTTTGTCCTCTTTTAATCTCATTTAATCTTATTTGGTATGCAGCGGCCTCCGGTTCATCCGGAATCCCATTGGAAAAAACCAAAGAACCTAGTGCAAATGATCCAACAGAATCAACCGTACTAACCTCGACCTCGACTGTAGTTACAGTAAAATTGATCGGCTTTTTCCCGATTACAACATGCCACATATCATCATTGATAACTTGTGAACAGTTGATTAATTTTTCAGAAACACTGCTTCCGGAAGCATCTTTTCCAGATACTAAAACCACACCAAACTTCGTATCGTCCCGACAAATCCCTTTGGCTTTATATCGCAACAGGTAATACTGAATTGGTTTTACTTTTTCAGGAGTAACACTGAGCGTCCACTTCATAGTTCTCCTGTCGGGAATCCGACCGACAACTTCGAAAGCAGAACCTGTCTCATATTGACGTACAAAAGAGGAACTTGCCTGCTCAATTGTTTTTTGATTTGAGACAACCCCAATCACCTGACTGTCCAGTGCCCCAGTTGTGTTTCCCTGCATAACCGGCTTAAACTCTTTCGCATTCAAAGAAATACGCCATGCATCCGCAGCATCATTGATTTGAACCGAATCCGCAAAAGAAGGCATAACCAATGAAAGCAATACCAACGTTGCTACAACCATCACAAAACCAATCTTAACCACATTAAATTCTATATGATTCGATAACCAATCTTTGTTTGATACCATTTCTTTCTCCTGAATTAGAATCTTATTATACCTGTTGTTTCTCATTGCTTTCCACTGCCCCTTTTTCAGCCACGGTACCATCATCAGAATAATTACGATCTAACGCCGCCAGTCGTTTAAACATCACTATCATATCTTTGATTCCGCCTGTCGTCAGCCAAATGGTGACCAACACGCCAATCAGACAGGAAACCATAACCCAAATACGCCAGAATGCAAGCCATGATGCATCCGACACATTGGGGTTGAAAAAGGAATTATAAACAGTCCCGATAATGAACACCCCAAAACATAACACCGTCCAGCCAATACACAAGATATAGGTTAATTTGTCCTGCAGCGAAAGCTGCCTGCTAATACCCAATTTGGTTAGCCACGTACTGGTATCCTGAATCTCGGATTCGCTATCCGCATACTCGCCTCTGTGGAGCATCTGATCAATATTGAATGCTTTTTTCGGCCCCAAAAGACTGATGCCAACATACAACGCACAGGAAACAACCATAGTAATCAGATATATCCACTGGCTGTTTATGGGAAAATCCGGATTGAATTGCCGGATGAGTATCCCGCTTACCGCAAGCAGGGAACCAATGATCATCGTCCACCAGGCAGCAACGGTTGTACCCCGTTTCCAATACAATCCCCCGATAATCACGGCGCCCGCTCCACCCAGATACACCGCTCCGGTAATTGCGAAATACATGAAAATGCTTTCATTTTGTTTAAATAAACAACTCCAGGTAAAGACAAAAATCGTCACCGCAACGATCGCAATTCTCAAAATAAACAGATGTTGCTTGGAATCCATTGGTTTTTTGTGGAAAGGCAGAATGACATCCTGCACCAGAATGCTTCCCCATGAATGCATGTACGCCGTATGGGTCCCGATAAACGCGGTCATAATTACCGTACACATACAACCCAGCAACCCATGGCATAAAAATGTCGCGGCCGCCACAGGAACAATCGCCTGCCCTTTGATGGTCTCGCTCTGAATTCCATTGAGTATATTTTTTGCATGTTGAGCCTGTACACTGAAATCCGGATGGGTCATCACCGCATACGCACACACCGGGATCAACAGGTAAAAAAAGGTGGACGTAACATCTCTTAAATTGCCCAGCGCACGCCCCATTTTCTGCTCGTGGGCATTAATGGCAGCGCAATTAAACCCCGAAGACCCCTGCCAGGACATGTAATTATAAAACGCAGAAACCATGCCGATAATGAAATACCACATATTAAAATCAGGCACATTTCCGGCACGAAATGGATTGATCAAAGATGCATTCGCAGGCGCTTGCGCCAGGGATTCGGATATTTGGAGCCAATTGAATTTTACTACCAGGAACCCGATGATTAATATAAACACAATATTGCAAAATACACCCTGCAAAAAATCCGTAACCATAATCGCGATCTGGCCGCCCGTAAATGTAAAATACAATGACACTGACAAGAGCATGGCCATCAGTGATGGATAGGTAGCAATCGTCATCCCAAATACGATAAAATACTCCGGAAGCCCCATAAAGTAGATCAAGCATCGCGTGCCAATCGCAGGGAAAATACCGAAGTTTATAACGCCCGAGATAAATCCAACAATGCCGGTGAAAATTCTGAAACTCCTGCTGTAACGAATCTCAAAAAATTGTGCCAATGTCATGACACGGGTTTGCCTGTAACGATATATTAACCACCCAGACAGCCCAATAATGATCGGCACAGGCAGCATCAACATCGCCCACCAAACAGCGCTAAAGCCCCCTTTGTAATACATCTCAAACCAGGCAATGATACCGATGGAGCTGGACATCACGGCAGAAACAGCAAGCATATATCTGCCGGCACAACGATTGGCGGCAAGAAAATCCGCAACACTTTTGATAAACCGCTTGGTATAATTCGCCATGAAAAACAGAAAACCGAGGAATCCGACAACAATACACCAGTCAAGCACATTCAAATTCATAATTTAACCCTGAATATTTTTTAGTGAAACTAAAATTACAGAAAATCCGCTTCTTTTGTCCAGACTCAAACTAAGACGCTGCAACCGATACCGTAATGCCTGCGGGAATTTCTTTATAAATATCCCACTTATCACCGCTGGCCTTAAGATGCACACCACATTTGCCAGCAACCGTATTCAATGTAATACCCAGCTCGGACGGCAGCGGCGGATTTGATTTGATTCTTAGCAAGGGTCTTATAGAAAGCGCCGAACATCCCGGAGCAGTCGGTCTTATGCCTAATATCGACACCGCAAAATGATAAAGTGGATGAGCAGACCAGGCATGGCAATCGCTTCGGCTCGGTTCAGGCTTTTCCGCAAATGTGGTAAGACCTTTATCCACCATATCATGCCACAATTGCAAATCCGGCCATATCATGTCCGCACGTCCAACATGATACATTGCTTCATAAAGATAAAATTTAAAATACACCGTCGCCCGGGCAGCCGCAGGATCATTTAAGATGTTTTCCATCAACCTCGCCCCGTCCGCTAATCCCTGATGGGTATCCGTCAGTATCGCAAGGATATTCGTATGCTGACTTAGATACACTCCGCCGGCATCATCAACAAATACCTGCTGTTTGGCGTCAAATGCCTTTTGACGCAATATTGCCTGAAGCACAGAGGCCTGCTGCTCAAAACAGTCTGCACGTTTATTGTCGCCGGTAGAACGATAGAGATTAACCGCCTGCTGAAGTGCGTAAAGATAGAAAAAGCTGGGTAAAAAGCTATTGCCCTCAGAAGCCGCCCTCGGCGCCCCATCTTTCCAACCAACATCTGCGGCGGTTTTATTTAAATCTGTCCAATCCACAAACACCCAGCCGGGCAATTTGCCAATAAGACCATCCGGTTTCGAAAAACTCTCAAAACAATGTAAAATGGTCTCAACCTTTCTAAGATAACGACGAACAAAATCCAGATCGCCCCGCCACATCAGAAAGTCATTGAGCAGCGGAATATATAAAAGGCTAAACAAGGGGATGCACTGTTTGAATCGGTTGGGATAGGAACTTTGCGTCAGACCTTCAGGGGTCAGCGACAAGCCGAACATTTCAATGGCCTCGCGTGCAAGCCGGTCGTCATCACATAGGACATAAGACAACAAAGCCTGGATGCGTGTATCGCCGAGATACTGCAACTGCTCATAATAGGGACAATCCATATAAGTTTCGCCGGCACACAGCGCCATCGTCCTGAAACCCGGCTCGATCAACCGAGTAAACCAGTTATCTGCCTCAAATTTCGCCTTAAGCTCAAGCGGATATCCCGTTGAACGATAAGTCAAAGACTTTAACTCAAGAGCCTGATCTGAAGTCT
>CAYTHV010000132.1:0-9782 GCA_964437685.1 uncultured Pirellulales bacterium | reverse complement strand
TTATATCCCGGCTGGCGGCGGCTAAACCTGCTCAGGGGGCGGTCAAAGCCGATGGGACATGGGGATCCTATGCGCCGTTGTTGACATCACATATTATCAGGTCGCTCAAGCGGCCAATTCTTTTTATCAGTGCTCATATCGATGATGCCGACCGGGTTTGCGATGATTTGCAAACTTTTTCGGGCTTGCCGGTTCAGACATTTCCAGTCTGGGAAAGTCCGCCCTCGGCGGAGATGGTCGCCGATGAAATCGGTTCCCAGCGGTTGCGAATGGTCTTGGAATTATCGCATGGGGGGCAACCCAAATTTATCGTCTCAACCTCCGTTCAGGCGCTCATTCAGCCCGTCCCCAAAGTTGAACGCCTCCGTAAACACGGCTTGGAATTAAAGACAGGCATGGTCATTGATCCGCAGCAAATTCTTGCCTGGCTCAATGACGGCGGCTTTGAACACACCGACAGCGTGGATTTCCCGGGACAGTTTGCCCATCGCGGCGGTATCATAGATATTTTCGCCCCCGTTAGTTTCTCGGCATTAGGCTCTTCGGCATCTGAACCGCAGGCGGTCCGCATCGAGTTTTTTGGCGATACGATTGAAAGCATCCGACTCATTGATCTGGACACGCAGCGTTCGGGTGAATCGCTCAAGCAAATTACGGTCATCGCCGCCGGCGGCGAAACCATTGCCAAGTCAGTCGGCTCTGAATTGTTTCTGGATGTGCTGCCTGCCGATACCATCGTGATCCTGGAAGAGCCGACACAAATTGCCGAAGTTGCGGATGTCTTTATCAGTCGGCTGGATGATGCACGGGGGATGTACGCGTGGTCGGCAATCTATCAGGCGTTGAGTCGGCTGACGTGTCTGGAAATCAGCCGGTTTGCCTCCGGTGCCGACAGTATCCATCTCGACGTAACCAGCGCACAGGAGTTCGAACATAAGGCCGGCACCGTCTGGAAAGAAGGCCGCAGCGCCTTGTCGGACTTGGTAGAACGTGCCAAAGATAACCAGATTTTTCTGTATTGTGAAAATGAAGCGGAGATTTCCCGTGTTAAAGAAATTCTTCAGCAGACGGCGGGGGGCATTCCGCCGCACATGAAACTGCCGCTTGGCTTTGTGCATCAGGGATTTATCCTGCCGAATTTGCGGATAGTGGTTCTAAGTCATCACGAGGTGTTTGGGCAAATTTCTGTGCGTCGGCGAATTCGGACGCTCAAGTCCGCATCCCCGATTGACAGTCTGATGGATCTGCACAAGGGCGACTATGTCGTTCACATGGCCTACGGCATCGGAAAATTTATCGGCATTGAGATGATGGAAAAATCCGGCCGGTCGGATGAATATCTGACGCTGGAGTTTGCCGACAAGGTACGGATTCACGTGCCGGTGTCCAATATTCATCTTGTTCATAAGTTCATCGGTTCAATGCCCAAACGTCCGATGCTCAGCCGCATCGGCACCAAAAAATGGGAAAAGCAGAAACAGCAGGTCGCAACAGGTGTTGAAGAACTGGCCGCCGAATTGCTGGAAATGCAGGCCCAGCGTCAAAAGCTGGGCGGCTTTGCGTTTGGCTCCGATACCCTCTGGCAAAAAGAATTCGAAGAGTCATTTCCCTATCAGGAAACGCCGGATCAATTAACTGCGGCGCTGCAGATTAAAGGCGATATGGCTGCGCCGATTCCGATGGATCGCCTGCTGTGCGGCGATGTCGGCTATGGCAAAACGGAATTGTCGATGCGGGCGGCATTCAAAGCGGTTCAGGCAGGCAAACAGGTTGCCATGCTTGCTCCGACGACGGTGCTGTGTGTTCAGCATGGACGAACGTTCGCTGAGCGGTTTGCGGATTTTCCGGTGACCATCGAAGTTCTGAATCGATTTACACCGCCGAAAACCGTCAAAGATATTATATCTGCCGCCAGGCACGGCAAGGTCGATATTCTGATTGGTACGCATCGGCTTCTCAGTGATGATGTGGGATTTAAGGATTTAGGTCTGCTGATTATTGATGAAGAGCAGCGGTTTGGCGTTGAGCATAAAGAACGGCTCAAACGGTTTCGAGTCAATGTCGATATTCTGACGATGACCGCTACGCCCATCCCGCGAACGCTGCATTTATCGATGATTGGGTTGCGCGATATTAGTTCGCTGGCGACCGCTCCGTTGGACCGGCGCAGCGTAACCACGCGGGTCTGCCGGTTTGACAAGGATATGGTTCGCAAGGCCATTCGGTTTGAACTCGGACGCGAAGGGCAAATTTTTTACCTGCACAACCGGGTACAGACCATTGACAAGGCCGCGGAAATGCTGCGGGCGTTGCTGGATGACCCGGCGGTGAATATCGACATTGCTCATGGCCAGATGCACAAGCACGATCTTGAAGATGCGATGGTTCGATTTGTCAAAGGACAGACGCAAATTCTGGTTTGTTCGACCATCATTGAAGCCGGGCTGGACATCCCCAATGCCAACACAATGATCATTGCCGATGCCGACCGGTTCGGTCTGTCGCAATTGCATCAGCTTCGCGGTCGTGTCGGACGTTATAAACATCGGGCGTATGCCTACCTGCTGCTGCCGGTGTCTCGGCCGGTTAACCCCACGGCGGCAAAGCGGCTTAAAGCCATCGAGGAATTTTCACAATTGGGATCGGGTTTTCGCATTGCTCTGCGGGACTTGGAAATTCGCGGGGCGGGCAACATCCTCGGTGCCGAGCAGTCCGGCCATATCAATACCGTCGGCTATGAATTGTATTGCCAATTGCTTGGCGACGCGGTCAAGAAGCTGCGCAATGAGCCGGTCGAGCAGACCGCGACAACCTCGATTGATTTGGGCTTTCACGTCGGCATTCCGAAAAATTACATCTCCTCCGACCGCCAGCGAATGGAAATCTACCGCCGTACGGCCAAGATGCAGAACCAGCCCGATATCCGACGATTCGAGGAGGAATTGCGGGATTTATTCGGCCCGCTGCCTGAGTCGGTGCGGATGCTGCTGGAGATGACCGAGTTGCGGATTTATGCATCCCGCTGGAAGATTCGCAGCTTGATAGTGCAGAATTTAGACTTGATTTTCGCATTTGAAGAGGGGGCTCACGTTGCGGACTTATTCGCCCGCTGTCCCGGCCGGGTCAGCATCCCCGACCCCAAAACCGTCTATGTTCGTCTGGAAAAGACCTATTTTGAGCCCAAAACCCTTCTGGGTGTCCTCCGAAAATTGCTCAAACGCCCCCATTGAGTTTAACAGCAAAAGCGTGTATAATCCCCCTCTTGTATTATAAACAAAGATTTCATTAAGGATTATTATGAAAGATGTTGTGTGGATAGTGGTTGCCGCGATGGTGCTGGCGATGATGGTTTCAGGCTGCACGAAAGGTTCAAAGGGTAAATACACCCCTGAGCAGATGAAGGAGATTCCATTCCCCAATAAATATGATTTGCCCCAGCCGACCGGCGGGATAACGCTGAATGTGGACTCGGAAACACTGACGACCAAAGAACTTGCGATACTATTGGAGCCGCAGCTTAAACCGCTGGCCCAGCAGGGACTTTCGGCGTTTAAACAATCGGCACGACCGGCATTTCGCTCGGCGATGCGCAGCCGGGTTACGGATATCCTGCTTTATAAGGAAGCAAAGAAAAAAGCCCCCGATACGATCGACGATGCCCTGGATAAAGCGGTGGAAAGTGAACTGAGCCGTTTCCTGTCTTCCTATGATAACAATCGTGCACTGGCGGATAATGCCCTGCGGTCGATGGGGTATGACTGGAAGACCTTCCGCGATTTCCAGCGAAAACTGATTTTAACGCAGTCCTATTTGTCCAAGGAATTTACCGACAAACGGCCGATTTCCCATACGGAAATGGTGGAATACTACGACCAGCATAAAAAGGACATGTTTTGCTGGGATGGCAAGATTCAGTTTCGTATGATTGACATTGTCGCCGAAAAATTGCCGGACGAATTAGTTAATGAAAGCGAAACAAAGGAAACCGCGGCCGTTCGTCTGACGGTGGAAATTCTTGACAAACTCAAGGCCGGTGAAGATTTCGGCACGCTGGCGGAAAAGTACTCGCAGGGTTCTCTGGCTCAGCAGGGCGGTCTGTGGCCTGCGATTACCCCCGGCGGAGGTTCATTGCCGTCGCCGTATGAAATTCTTGAAGAAAAAGCGGTCACATTGGAACCCAATGAAGTTGCCGGCCCGCTGGTTTCGCAGGAACATCTGATGATTATAAAATTGGAGAGCAGGCAGGAATCCGGCTGCAAAGATTTCAAAGATGTGCAGAATGCTATCGAACAGAATTTACAGATTCAATACCGCAAGACACAATATGATAAAATGACCGATAAGTTAATGGCTCAGGCGGAAATTTTGCAGACCGAACAATTCGTCGACCAGTGCGTCATCGATGCCTATGCAATGTGGAGTGAAAGCAAATAATCTTGTGATGATTGAAGAGGCAATCCTCTATGGTTGCCCAATTTTGGTTCTGTCGTTCAATGAAAATTATCGCACACGGAATAGATTTAGTCGAAGTCAGTCGAATTGAGCAGATGCTCGGTCGGCATGGCGAACAGTTTCTCCGCAGGGTCTTTACCGAGCGGGAACTGGCCGATGCCGATGCGGTCAAAAACCGTGTCGAAAAACTCTCCGGTCGATTTGCCGCCAAAGAAGCCGTGATGAAGCTTATTGGAACCGGCTGGCGGGACGGCGTTGCATGGACGGATATCGAAGTGGTCAATAACGCCCTTGGCCAGCCGATTGTCAACCTGGGCGGCAAGGTCAAAGAGCTTGCCGATGCTGCGGGTATTGAACAAATCACACTGAGCATTACCCATACGGGAAATTTCGCAATGGCCTCCGCAGTAGCCTTAGCGGATACACAGGGGGCATAAAATGAGCCGTCGGTTTGATTGCATTGTTATCGGCGGCGGTCACGCTGGAGCCGAAGCGGCCTGGGCGGCCTCGCGTCTTGGCGCTGCAACATTGCTGATTACCATGAGCAAAGATGCCATTGCCAAAATGAGCTGCAACCCTGCCATCGGCGGCCTTGCCAAAGGTCAAATCGTCCGCGAAATCGATGCCCTTGGCGGCCTGATGGGGCTTGCCATCGATGCGTCGGGCATCCAATTCCGCATGCTCAACCGCTCCAAAGGTCCCGCCGTCCAAAGTCCCCGCGCTCAGGCCGACAAATACCAATACAAAGATTACGTTCGCTGCGCCCTTGAATCTGCTTCCAATCTAACTATTGTCGAAGCGACTGTGGCGGAGATCCTGGCCAAAGACAACGTTGTAACAGGCGTCCGTTGTTTGGATGCTTGCGAATATCTCGCACCGACGGTTGTTGTCACCACCGGTACATTCCTTAAAGGCATGATGCACTTGGGCGAAAAGCAATGGCCCGGCGGCAGGCTCGACGAACCGGCCAGCAATGAACTTTCTGATAGCCTCCGTCAGCTTGGGCTGACGGTTGGCCGCCTCAAAACCGGTACACCCGTCCGCCTTGCGGGGGACAGTATCGACTGTGACAAACTCGAAACCCAGCCCGGCGATGAAGAGCCGGTTCCGTTTTCGTTCCTGACCGAAAAGCTCGACCGCCCGCACATTCCCTGCTGGATTACCTGGACGAATCCGGCGATTCACAAACTGCTCAAAGACAATCTCCACCTGTCGCCGATGTACAGCGGCCAGATTACCTCCGTCGGCCCGCGTTATTGCCCCAGTATCGAAGCCAAGATTATCCGTTTTGCCGACAAGGATCGCCATCAAGTCTTCTTAGAGCCGGAGGACGAAGCGATGACGACGTTTTACTGCAATGGCATCAGCACATCCTACCCGCCGGATATTCAGGAACAGATGCTCCGCCTGATGGTCGGAACAGAGCGGGCAGAGATCGTGCATTACGGCTATGCGATAGAGTATGATTATTGTCCCGCCGCACAGCTTCGGGAAAGTCTCGAAACCCGCACCATCGCCGGACTGTTTCTGGCCGGCCAGATCAACGGTACCAGCGGCTACGAAGAAGCCGCCGGACAGGGTTTGATTGCCGGTGTGAATGCCGCGCGGAAAGTTGCCGGTAAGTCACCTCTGACCCTTGGCCGCGATCAAGCCTATATCGGCGTGCTGATTGACGACTTGCTGACCCGTCCGGTCGATGAGCCGTACCGAATGTTCACCTCGCGTGCCGAGTACCGCCTTTCGCTCCGCAGCGACAATGCGGACATACGGCTAACGCCCATCGGCAGACAGTTCGGCTTAGTCGATGACATTCGCTGGCGTGCGTTTGAAAACAAGCTCGCCCAGATGGAAACCCTGCGAGGCTTCCTCAAACAAACCCGCAGGCAGGGCAAATCATTGTGGGACCTGATCAAGCAGCCGCAGACCGGCTTAGCTGAAAGACTCTGGCAGGAGCCGGAAGTTGCCGCGTTGAATCTGTCGCGTCAGGCGGTCGATGCCGTCGCTACCGAGTCGCGTTATGAAGGCTATCTCATCCGTCAGCAGCGGGATATCGACCATCTGCGTAATCTCGACAATGTCCGCATTCCGGATGGGATGGACTATACAAAAGTTTCTCACCTGCGGTTTGAAGCCATCGAGCGCCTCTCCGCGATCAAACCCCTGAACTTAGGTCAGGCTTCCCGCGTCGGCGGCATCACCCCAGCCGACATCGCCGTCCTGCAAATCTACCTCCGAAAAACCGCCGGGTAGGTTTGTCTGCCAAAACGAATTTTGCATAAAATTCTTAAAACTATTCTGTCGGGGCATTGTCAACGCGGCCATCATCGGTGTCGTCGCGTACTAATGTTTTCAGCCGCTGGTACATTCTTCTTAGATTTATAAATGCCCCCCATGTAAACCATACGGTTGTGACGATGCCGAGAATTAAGGCAAGCCATACATAGAAATACCAGAATTGAGTCCATGACTCAGTTGAAACCGTAAATATAAGATTATAAATTGTGCCTGCCACGAAAACGGCGGCCATTGCCGCGGTAAAACCGGTTACTCCGCAATATAAAACTTTATCTTTGAATGTAAAGCTGCTGTCTATTCCCAATAAAGCCTTAAGTCCGCGAACAGGCTTGTCGTCAATTGCAGCGACCTCGACAGCGTACTTGCCGCGATGCAGCATTTTGTCTAAATTAAAATCACTTTTGAACGTCAGCAGTGAAATGACAATATAGGATAAACTTGCACTGACCATAGCGATAAACCACATCCACTGTGAGTTGATCGGAAAATCAGTTCCATAGAGCGTCGGCCAGATTCGCGGCAGGACGAACCCGATCAAAGCGACGACCATCCCGATGATGACCGCGCCGTATGCTCCCGCCGTGGTACCTTTTTTCCAATATAATCCGCCGATGATCACGGCTCCCGAACCGCCCAGCCAGATCGTTCCGGTAATGGCAAAGAACATATAAATGTAATCATTCTGAGGGAAGAAAAGGCTGAACAGAAAAGCAAACAGTCCCACGCCGTAGATTGACCGATGCAGCAGTTTGATATGCTGCCGAGTATCCAGTTTTTCTTCTTTTCTTAGAGGAATCAGAACATCCTGCACAAAAATGCTGCCCCAGGACTGCATATAGGGTCCTAACGTGCTGATTGATGCAGTGAGCATCGCGGCGCAAAATCCGCCCATCAAAACAACCGGCAGGAATTGAGGTAAAGTCAAGGTGGTGGTGAGTTGGGCTTGCAGGGTTTTATTACCTATTCCCGCAAGTGCGGCATTGACTTTAGACGCCTGGTCGCTCCAATGCGGGTTGTGCATCAGCGTGTAGGCGCATATCGGAAGTAAAACCACCATGAGGTTTTGAGTCATCATTCGCCAACTGCCCAAAACCCTACCCATACGGGCCTCATGCGGATTCAATGCGGCGGTGTAATACCCCTGCGTGCCTTGCCAGCTTATAAAGCTGTAAAAGGTGCCGAAGGCAATAATTAGAAAGTAATAAACATTGAAATCTTTGATTGAGGTTGACTGAAATGGGTGCAGCATCGATTCACCGACAGGCTTGTTTGTGAGCGATTCGACGATTTGCGACCAGGGAAACAGATAAAGCAGAAAGCCGACCGTGATGCAGATAAAAATATTGAAAAAGGTGCCCTGCACGAATCCTACCGCCATCGCGGCGATCTGACCTCCAATGAAGACATAAAATAATGAAAGACCGATCAGAATAATCAGGAAAAGACAATATACAATATCGATTGTGAACAATCCCAGGACCTGTACTTCGTGGGGCTGAATACCGATAAAATACATGAAAAATCGAGCTTCGACGGCGGGAAAAAGACCAAAGTTAATCGTGCCTGAAATAAATATAACGGCTCCGCATAATATTCGAAATTGCCGGCTGTATCGCATTTCAAAAAATTGCGCCAGTGTCATCGCCCGTGTTTGTCGATAGCGGTAAATGATCCAGCCGGACAAAGCGATGAATATGGTGATAAAGTATTGTGATAAGCTCCACCAGATGAACGAAAAGCCCGCGGCATAGTAGGCCTCGAACATCGCGACGATGGTAATTACGCCGATGCCGGCGATGCCTTCGGATACACTGAGCAGATAACGCTCCGCGCAGCGGTTGGCCGAAAGAAAATCCGCAACGTTGGTTGTGTAGCGTTTTGCGCTGAGTGCGGCAATCGTCATCAGCACAATGACCATCCCGACGATACCCCAGTCAATCACCGTCAGATTCATACTGCTACCTCAGAAAAGACGCCGAGTAACCTTTGCATTAAACTTTCTCATGCGAAAGGACATGGGCAGGTTACCAAGCATATCAAATTTATTTTACCCTACAAATTTTTCAAAAAGCTGTTCTGCCAAATGCTCAATATAATTTCGTCCCTTTCGGGCATTTTCAAGTTTATCAAGTAAATGTCTCGGGATGGCTTCAACGCCAAGATGAGCACCAGAAATCGCCCCTGCCATAGCGGCTATAGTATCCGTGTCGTTTCCGAGGAAGATAGCTTGAGCAATTGTATGTGGATATGAATGCAAATTAGCGGCAAAGCACGCTATTGCCGTCACAACAGACCGATGGGCCTCAAGGCTATTGCCCAGTGAACGGATTGAATCTTCTGGTGATAGTTGTTCTGCAACAGAAATCTGCCATTGGAAATCTTCGGTTACTGCATATTTGCGAAGTTGTTGAAACAACGCTTTGGATTCAATGTTGTCCCGGCAGAGTGCAATCGAAATAGCTATCGCGAGCAGTTGAGCGCCTTCGATCCCAACTGGGTGAACATGTGTGGGTAAAGCAGAATTCCGAGCTTCCAGAAGGATGCTATCAGTGTCATTCCAGTAGCAAAGTCCTATTGGAGCGACTCTCATTGCAGCTCCATTACCCGGAGAACCTCCAGGAAAAATAGTACGACTTAATTGATGATAGTCCTGACCAGTGGCAATTAAGTCAATAATTTTTCGTGCCCCGGCGCCATAGCCCCGATCTGAATGGTAATTATTAACAAAATTTCTGCATAGAATAGATTCATCAATTCGGCCGCATTCAATTAGAGTTTCACAAACGCCAATCATCATTTCTGTGTCGTCTGTATAGTAAAGAACGTCAGAAAATGGTTTCTCAATGATGTTTTGAGGAGAACCATATTCACTGTAAATCAGATCGCTGGATAATCCTTCGAATGGAGCTCCGAGAGCATCTCCTACAGCCAATCCCAAAAGACAACCCTTAAATTGGTCAAGAGATACCTTGGTGCCCATCAGAAATCCCATTCAAATTTCGTAACCGTTCACAGTTTTAACTGATTAACGACGG
>CAYTHV010000131.1:0-9833 GCA_964437685.1 uncultured Pirellulales bacterium | reverse complement strand
GCAAAATAGCCACCCACTACACAGAAGACTTCCAACACCCCACCGGACGCTTACGGAGTATGCAAAGGAATGGTTAGAGAAAAATTAGGGATTTAATTAGTTTTTGTTAGCCCCCGCAAAAGCTGTTGATGGTAAGTGGGCATATACCCTCTTGAATTGAGCCAAAGAACTCTCCGGTGAATTCTATCGGGGCGGAAATTATGTGGTGCCGTGTGGAACGTGCCAGGCATTGCTGCTGGATGCGTAAGGTGTTTTTGCGGGAATTGGGGGTTGCACCCAGCCGATATCGACTATCTACTTGACTGTTGTGGGAGGGAGCTATAGTATGTATAGCTCTTCAAAGATGAGCGCAAGCGTCTTTGGCGGATAATCCGTGAAATGCAAGGGTAGCTATTTGGTAAAATAGACATGAGGACACATCATATGTCATAAAGTCTCTAATTTTGTTTTTCCCTGAACCAAGAAGGGATGAAAGGATTTATTATGGCTGCGGCGACGACAACAAATCAAAGACTGACGGCGGAAGAACTTTTTAAGATTGACGCCTACTGGCGGGCGTGTAACTACCTTGCGGCGGGAATGATTTACCTGCGGGCGAATCCTTTGCTTCGTGAACCTCTCAAGGCGGAACATATTAAGCAGCGACTTCTGGGGCACTGGGGCGCCAGTCCGGGGCTTAGTTTTGCGTATATTCACCTGAATCGCCTGATTAACAAGTATGGGCTGGAAGCGATTTTTATGGCCGGGCCGGGGCATGGAGCACCGGGGGTGCTTGCGCCAGTTTATCTGGAGGGAACCTATTCCGAGGTGTACCCAAACAAGGGTGAGGATGTGGATGGAATGTGTGACTTTTTTAAAGAATTTTCTTTCCCGGGCGGCATTGGCAGTCACTGTACCCCGGAAACACCCGGCTCGATCCATGAAGGGGGAGAGCTTGGCTACAGCGTTTCTCATGCTTTCGGCGCTGCGTTTGACAATCCTGATTTGCTGGCGGCAGTTGTGGTTGGCGACGGCGAATCGGAGACCGGTCCGCTGGCGACTTCGTGGCATTCGAATAAATACCTTAATCCAATTCGCGATGGCGCGGTGCTGCCGATTCTGCATCTAAACGGCTATAAAATTAATAACCCGACGCTGCTATCTCGTATTTCGCATGAAGAGCTTGAGGACCTGTTTAAAGGGTACGGCTGGACGCCGCATTTTGTGGAAGGCAGTGAGCCGAAAGCGATGCACCAAAAGATGGCTGCGACGCTGGAAGACTGCGTATTGGAAATTAAGCGTATCCAGCAGGAGGCACGCAGCAGCGGCAAGCCGGACAGGGCACGATGGCCTATGATCGTGCTGCGAAGCCCCAAGGGGTGGACAGGGCCGAAAGAGGTGGATGGCAAGAAAGTCGAAGGTTTCTGGCGTGCCCACCAGGTGCCGCTGGGCGGACTGCACGACAATCCGGCACATTTAAACCAGTTGGAAGCATGGCTGCGCAGTTACAAGCCGGAAGAATTATTCGATGCGAATGGACGGCTGATTCCGGAATTGAAGGCGCTGGCGCCAAAAGGTTCCCGCCGAATGAGCGCCAATCCCCATGCCAACGGCGGCTTGCTGCGAAAACCGCTGCGCATGCCGGACTTCCGCGACTATGCTATTAAAATTGAAAAGCCGGGGCAAATTACAGCGGAAAATACGCGTCCTCTCGGCTGTTTATTGCGTGATGTGATGCGCCAAAATATGATGAACTTTCGCGTTTTTGGGCCGGATGAAAATTCATCGAATAAACTGGACGCAATTTATGAAGTGAGCAAGAAGCTGTGGCTGGCAGACTATCTGCCTGAGGATGCCGATGGCGGTGAATTGTCGCCGGACGGGCGGGTGCTGGAAATGCTCTCGGAGCACACGCTGGAGGGCTGGCTGGAAGGGTATCTGCTTACCGGACGGCATGGGTTCTTATCCACTTACGAAGCCTTTGTTCATGTGATTGATTCGATGTTTAATCAGCATGCCAAATGGCTAACCATTTGCCGCCATCTGCCGTGGCGGGCGCCAGTGTCTTCTCTGAATCTGCTGATAACGTCAACGGTGTGGCGACAGGACCATAATGGTTTTACCCATCAGGACCCCGGGTTTCTGGATGTGGTTTGCAATAAAAGTCCGGATGTTTGCCGTATCTATCTGCCGCCGGATGTCAATTGTCTGCTGAGTGTGGCCGACCATTGCCTTCGAAGCACGGATTACATCAATGTGATTGTTTGCGATAAGCAGAAGCATCTGCAATATCTGAGTATGGATGAAGCTATCGCACATTGTACCAAAGGGATCGGGCTTTGGCAGAAAGCGAGCAATGACGAAGGGGTTGAGCCGGATGTGGTTATGGCTTCGGCGGGCGATATTCCAACTAAAGAGGCGCTGGCGGCGGTGGTATTGCTGCGCGAACATTTCCCCGCTCTCAAAATACGATTTGTCAATGTGATTGATCTGTATAAACTAACGCCATCTACAGAGCATCCGCATGGTCTTTCCGACAGGGATTTTGACAGCCTGTTTACGGTGGATAAGCCGATTATCTTTAATTTCCACGGCTATCCATGGCTGATTCATCGCCTGACGTATCGGCGTACTAATCACAAGAACCTCCATGTACGCGGCTATAAGGAAAAAGGCAATATCAATACACCGCTGGATTTGGCTATCCAGAATCAGATTGACCGGTTCAGCCTGGCTATCGATGTGATCGACCGTGTACCGGCCCTGCATGTCGCGGGCGCCCATGTTAAGGAAAAGCTGCGCAACATGCAGATCGAATGCCAGAATTACGCATACGAATACGGTGTGGATAAGCCGGAGTTCGACCAGTGGAAGTGGCCGTATTAAAAACTAATTGTCCGTCTCTTTTTGACGAACAAAATCGCCTTGTAATTATGGTCCTTATGCGTATAATTACATTCCGGAACGAAACAGTGAAAACTTTCGATGCAAGGATAAGCGTATGATAAGCAGAACTCTGTTCATTATTCTGGCGGCGGTTATTTGGGCTGGGGGGTGCGATAAGGACACGCCCCCCAAAACATTCTCTAATATGAATGTAAAAATGTCCAGCAATCCTGAAGTCAAGTTTTCTGTCGGCAGCCAGTTCGCACTGGTAAAGCAGGCGTTTGACCTGAGTCAAAATGATGATGCGGCGATGATTAACCAGCGGATTCAAACGGCGCTGGCCAATGAGTTAACGGCAAAAGGATACAAAGCCAGCGACCCTGCGGATGCGGATTTTTTTGTCGGGTATTCCCTCAAAGTCCAGCAGGAGATGGACGATCTCATGATTATCAGTAAAGAACAGGGCAATGAATGGATTGCCGCAATTTTGTCCCCGGAAGGCTACGCCGGCGGCGCATTGTTCGTACAGATTGTCGATGCCAGAAAAAAAATACCGGTATGGCTTGGGGTTTTTAACGCCGAGATTTCGCTCAGCACGGTCAGCGAGGAAAAGAAACAGGAAAGAGTTGCTTACGCGGTACGCGAACTATTAAAGTCGTTTTCTCCCCAATAAGCGAGTATATATGAAAAAAATAATGATTCTGTTGGCGGCCATTCTGATGCTGGCTTTTGCAGGTTGTAAAGATGAGCCGGCGAAGTCAAAGTCCGAGAAACTGATTATTGCGGTCATTCCCAAGGGCACGACTCATGAATTCTGGAAATCGATCCATGCCGGCGCGATAAAGGCTGCACAGGAAGAAGGAGCTGAGATTATTTGGAAAGGGCCGCTGCGCGAGGATGACCGGCAGTCGCAGATCGACGCGGTTGAGGATATGATCAATCGCAATGTAGCCGGTATTGTGCTTGCGCCGCTGGATAATACGGCGCTGAGGACACCCGTGGTCAACGCGGTACGCAGCAATATTCCGGTGGTCATTATTGATTCCGCACTGGACTGTAATGATTATACGAGCTTTGTCGCTACGGATAATTATGCCGCCGGTAAAAAAGCCGGAACCCATCTTGGTCAATTGCTTAAGGGGAATGGCAAAGTTGTTATGCTCCGCTATGCGGAAGGCTCTACAAGTACGATGGAACGCGAGCGGGGATTTCTGGACAGCATGAAGGAATTTCAAGGCATTCAAGTTGTCAGTTCCAATCAATATGGCGGGGCGACTACGGAAACCGCCTACAAAGCCAGCGAAAATATGCTGGCCTCGTTTAAGAGGCCGGATGGCGGAATCGACATTGATGGGATATTTGCCTGCAATGAATCAACAACATTTGGCATGTTGCGGGCGCTGCAGGATGGCGGGCTTGCCGGCAAGGTCAGGTTTGTCGGCTTTGACAGCTCGGAAAAACTTGTCGCGGCATTGGCCGCAAAGCAAATTGATGCATTGATATTGCAAAACCCAATGCATATGGGATATCTTGGCGTCAAAACGCTGATACTGCATCTTAAAGGGCAGCCCGTCGAAAGGTTAATGGATACCGGTTCTTCGGTGGTAACGCTGGAGAATATGGAGACGCCGGAAATTCGCGAAATACTCACGCCGGATTTGGATCGCTGGCTGGAGAGATGACGATGCCGCCGCGTCTGGTGATGAATGGGATTGGCAAGTCGTTTGGCGCAACCTGTGCTCTTGACAATGTCAGTATCGCGGTGGAGTCTTCACAGGTACTCGCACTGGTCGGCGAAAACGGGGCGGGTAAGAGTACGCTAATGAAAGTGCTTTCCGGCGCAATCCAGCCGGATTGCGGCCAGATGCATCTGGATGGTCAACTGTATTGCCCCAACGATCCGCTTGAGGCTCGGCGTTCGGGTGTGGCGATGATTTATCAGGAACTTTCGCTTGTGCCGCATCTTTTGGTGGAAGAAAATATTCTGCTTGGCGTTGAACCCTGTCGTTATGGTATTTTGCAAAAAAAGAAGATCCGTCAGCGGGCGATGGATGCGCTGGCTTTTTTCAATCATGCCGAAATTCGTCCGGAGGTACAAGTAGGCAGATTGTCGGTTGGCGCCTGCCAGCTTGTTGAAATCGCCCGTGCATTGGCCGTTGGTTCAAAAGTGATTGTGCTGGATGAGCCGACCAGTTCACTGGGCAAGGCGGATGTCGAGCGGCTCTTTGAGCTTATCGGTATTTTGAAAAAACAGGGGCATTCTATTATCTACATTTCGCATTTTATCGAGGAGGTTAAGCAAGTTGCTGATGTAGTGACGGTGCTGCGCGATGGAAAAAGTGTTGCTACCGCACAGGCCTCTTCGCTCAATGCGAATGAAATTGTATCGTTGATGGTTGGGCGAGAAGTGACCGACTTGTATCCGCGCAGTGTCCATACGCCGGGGCAGACTGTTCTTGAAGTCAAAGATTTAAGCGGTTTTGGCAGGCCGGAATCCGCATCGCTTTCATTACGCTGCGGAGAAGTGCTTGGTATCGCGGGTCTTGTGGGGGCTGGACGAACGGAACTGCTGCGGATGATTTTCGGGCTTGAACCCGTAGCGAGCGGGCAGATCAAGATCGGTGTGCATGTTGGGGCTGCCTCGCCGATTCAGCGGTGGCGGCAGGGCGTTGGGCTGCTGAGTGAAAATCGTAAAGAAGAGGGTTTGGCGCTTTCGCTGAGTATTGCGGAAAATATAACGCTTTCAAAGCTGGATGGATTTGGCAGGCTGGGCTTTGTCCGGCCAAGTCGGCAAAATAAAGCGGCTCTGCGCTGGATTGATGAATTAGATATACGGTGTTACAGGCCGCAGCAGGCCGTTGGCGATCTTTCCGGAGGCAACCAGCAGAAAGTCGCGTTGGCCAGGCTTTTGCAGCACGATGTGGACGTGCTGCTGCTTGATGAGCCGACGCGCGGTATTGATGTCGCCGCAAAAGCCGCTATCTATAAATTGATTGACGACCTTGCTGTCGGCAGCGCCGAACGAAAACCCAAAGCCATTATCGTTGTATCCAGTTATTTGCCGGAATTGATGGGAGTCTGTGATCGTATTGCGGTGATGTGCAGGGGTGTTTTGGGGACTGCAAAGCCTGCAGACCAGGTGAGCGATTGTGAAATTATGCTTGAGGCAACCGGGCAAGCATAGCTGTTACTGATGAAATGATGGGAAAACAGATGGCAGAGAAATCAACACATAAAAATTGGCGAAGCTGGCTGAACACGCTGGGGCCATTGCTTGGACTTGCGGCGATCTATCTTCTTTTCGCCGTGATCGGTCCTTCGAGCTTTGCCACGACTCGAAATCTTGAAACGATTGCCCGTCAAACCGCGATTGTCGGTACGGCGGCAATTGGTATGACGTTGGTTATTATTGCGGGTGGGATTGATCTTTCGGTTGGTTCTACCGTTGCGCTCAGTACGGTGGTCATCGCTTTGGCGCTGCAATCGTGGCATTTGTCGCCGCTGCTTGCCGGAATCAGCGGGATTGCTGTCGGGATGCTGTGCGGTTTGGTTATCGGCTTGCTTGTTACACGTTTGAAAGTGGTACCATTCATCATCACGCTGGGGATGATGCTGATGGGACGAGGCATAGCAAAAGGTCTTGCGGGTGAACAAAAGATAGATGCCCCGTCAAACTGGCTGAATGAACTATTGGCAACGCTCAGGCCGGACGACCGGTGGATGATTGTGCCGCCGGGGGTGTGGATTATGGCGGGGCTTGCATTGTCTGCCTGGGCCATGCTGCGATATACCCGACTGGGACGGCATATTTATGCGGTTGGTTCCAATGAACAGACCGCCCGGTTGTGCGGCGTTGCGACCGACCGGGTAAAAGTTCTCGTCTATACCCTTAGTTCGCTGGTTACGGGCATTGCGGGAGTTTTGCAGTTTTCACGGCTGACGGTTGGCGATCCGACGGTGGCGGTTGGGCTTGAGCTGGATGTGATTGCCGCGGTCGTGATCGGGGGAGGCAGTCTTTCCGGCGGAGAAGGTTCGATTACCGGTTCTATTATCGGGGCGCTGATTATGACGACGATCCGCAGCGGCTGTTCTCAAATGGGGCTGCCCAACTGGGTGCAGGAAATCGTAACAGGTGCGATTATTGTCATTGCCGTTACGATTGACCGACTAAGGCATCAAAAGGCCCGGTAGGAATATCTTATTTTAAGGTGCTAAGAAATTCTTTGGTTGCAGCGGATAATAACGTTTCGCAATTTTCGATGGCATACTGTAATGTCATGTTTTGCTTTTTGCAGGGGATGGCGATTTGAATGCCATGTTTTTTGTATTCTTCCGGCGGGAGGGAAACGCCGCCGGCAATGACAGCGACTTTAGTGTTTGTCTTTTGGGCGATTTTTAATATTCCCGACACCACTTTGCCTTTAAGGGATTGGTGGTCAAATGAGCCTTCGCCGGTAATAATCCAATCCGCATCCTGCAAGGCCTTTTCAAGCCCTATTTCTTTAATGATTGTGAAAACGCCGGACACAAGTTTGGCATTCATAAAAGCCATCGCTCCCGCGGACAGGCCGCCGGCGGCTCCTGCTCCGGCGAGATTTTTTAGGTCTTTGCCGATAGAACTTTTGACCAGGTCGGCAATATGGGATAAACCGAGCTCTAATTGCTCTACCATATCGGGAGTTGCCCCTTTTTGCGGGCCGAATATTTTGGCGGCGCCATTTTCTCCACAAAGCGGATTTTCTACATCGCATAACACTTCCACCGGCGGTAAATTGAGATTTTCTGGCCTGCTGATTTTGGCGGTCTTGATTGAACCGCCGCCGCCAAGGGGGATTTCTTTGCCGGACTGATCCAAAAATTTCCAGCCTAAAGCCATTGCTGCACCGATTCCGCCGTCGACTGTTGCGCTGCCACCAACTGCCAGCAAAATCTTTTTCGCTCCGTATTCAAATGCGGTTTTGATCAGTTGTCCGGTACCATAAGTCGTTGTTTTTAAGGGATTAAGTTGTTCTTTTTTGAGGAGTTCAATGCCGCTTGCCGTGGCCATTTCGACGAGGGCTTCTTTGTCTTTTTCAAACCATGCAAAGCCCGCGTCGACTTGCATCTCGGGCAAAGGCCCCATTACTTTTTGGGGTATCCAGATGCCGTTCTTTGCGGTCATCATTGCTTTGGCGGTACCTTCGCCGCCGTCTGCCATGGGTTTTAATAGGATCTTTATGTTGGAGCGATTTTCCGTAATAGCATCGGAAACGATTTCACATGCCCGCGAGGCCGTCAAGCTTCCCTTAAATGAATCCAGTGCAATAACAATTTTCATAAAAACCATTTATAATGAATGTTTCTGTTGTTAGTTCCAAAGGGAAAATTCTATGGACTGTATGCGTGATATTCAAATAAAAAATCCAGTTATCGGGCTTTATTTTCATAATCAAATATTTTTTGATTTTTTTAGGAATCGAAAATTTAATTAGTCGCCAAATCGAGATTATCGAGGTGACAGTTGATTTTTACATGATTATTATTGATATTATAGGACAAATATGGATTTTTATAATTATATACAATTTAATTTGAAATAAAATGGATGTAAATTAGAAAATTTGTACAGTATGCAGTTATCAACACTTGGGGGTATTCCGATACATCGGGTAGAGGGAATAGTAAAAGACTCCAAAATTAGGTATCCCCAATTATGGTGTTTTGAATATTTTGGAACCGAGCAAATGGCTCGCTTGGTTTTCATTATGAAGGAATACAGGGCCAGACAAAACAGAAGGAGAATCACAATGTTTAAGAACATGAAGTTGTCAATGAAAATCAGCCTTGGATTTGCATTTCTCATTTTGATTGCCGTTAGTTTAGGCGGGCTGGCAAGCTGGTCCATGATGGGTGCAAAGACGACCTCTTTAACTTTATCAGATCAATTAGTTCCAGATATGACGTATTCAACCCATGTTGAACGGTCTGCACAACTGGCCATGTTTGCCGCCCGCGGATATGTGTTTACTGAGGATACGCTATATTTAAAAGAAGCTCAAAAACAATTAGTTGACTTGAAAGAATATCTTGCCAAGACAAAGGAGCATGCAAAAAAATATAACAATACGCAGTTGGAGGAGAGAGTTGTTGCTGCAATGCAGAAAACGCTTGAGTATGAAAAATTACTGGATGATCGTGTTGAATTGATCAACAAAATGCAAATGGAAAAGACACGATCCAGTGTTATTGCCGACAAATACATGGGAATCTGTCGGGAATTTCTGAAAAATCAGAATGATATGATGACAGAAACTATTGATAAGACAGCAGACGGTAATGGCGGCGATCTGAAGGTTGCAGCCGATGCCCAGCGAGACCGTCTATGCAAAATCAATTTGGTCAATACTATTGTTGATTTCGGCAATGAAATTCGCATTGGCACATGGCAGGCGATTGCCAGCCGGGATCCGGAATTATTGACCAGTACCCGCAAGATATTCGATAATGTTAATTCCAAGCTGGATGAATTGAAAGCTATCACCAGACAAGAAAATAATCTTAAACAAATCGAAGGATGTCGTGCCGCCGGTACTGAATTTTCCCAGTGTATGGATACGTTTTTGCAGTATTGGCAAACTAAGGAAGAGTTGACCAAAAAGGCTGCCGAAGTTGGAAATGAGGTTGCGAAGGCTGCGCAGGAAGCTTCTATGTTAGCAACGGATGTATCTGCCAAGGTATCCAAAGAAGCGTCGGAGACACTCAATACTGCGAATATCACGATGATTATTGGTTTAGGTATTAGTGTTGTCATCGGCATATTCCTGTCGATCTTTATTACCCGCAGCATAGTGAAGCCAATTAATCAGATCATTTCTGGTCTAACGGATGGTGCATCGCAGGTATCGAGCGCCGCTGGTCAGGTGTCCGCGGCGTCACAGTCCCTGGCAGAAGGCGCGACCGAACAGGCAGCGGGTCTGGAAGAAACCAGT
>CAYTHV010000130.1:0-9835 GCA_964437685.1 uncultured Pirellulales bacterium | reverse complement strand
TGCGCGGCTTCTACGCCATGGTGGCCGCAGCAGCCGACGGCTGGGACGGCAGCCGTCCGGTGCGCCCGATCAGCGCGCGATGAGCAGCAGCACCGGTAGCGCTGTGCTGACGGCCGCGGCTCAGGAATCTTATTGGCTCTGGATTTGCCGTCAATAGGACGACTTAAACAGGTGATCTTCAATTTTTGCTTGATTCTCATCCTATCTCATTGCCGGAACGAAACATTGAACGCCTGCGGTTTTTATGGTACAAAGGGCATTTACGGAGAAAAACATCATGGCGATACGGTTTGTCCTGGGTACGAGCGGTTCGGGTAAGACACGGTGGTGCATTGATGCCATCGCCGAGCATCTGCGCGTTGAGGAAGATATGCCGCTGATTTTTCTCGTACCGGAGCAGGCGACCTTTCAGATTGAACGGGCGATTTTATCCTGTCCGGGTATCGCCGGCTACAGCCGGTTGCGGGTCATGTCATTTAATCGGCTTCAATTCTGGCTCTGTCAATCCAGTTCGGAAAATGAATTATCATCGCTGGGACGCCAATTGCTGGTGCGCCGGTCGCTGTCGGCCTGTGCCGGCAAGCTGGGGCTGTTGCGAAATGAAGCATCCGCGGGTTTTTCGTCGGCGATTGCGGATTTGATTCGTCGGCTTCACGAGGATAATTGCACGCCGGAGATGCTGGCGGGGACGGCCGAGCGGGTTTTGGTCAAAGACAGCTCCAGCCTGACCGGGCGAAAGCTGGCCGACATTGCGACAATCTATAAAACCTACCTTGAATGGATAAACCACCCTGAACGTCACATGCTCAACCCCGATGCATTACTGACCGAGGCACGGGCGAAGGTTAAGGATATGGCATTTCTTCGCGGCGCTCGAATCTGGGTGGATGGATTTTCGGGATTTACGCTCCAGCAGCAGGATTTGCTGTTTGAGATGCTGGCGGTCTGTTCCGATGCGGATATCGCATTGTGCCTGGATCCGCAGGCGATAGATTTGAATAATACCGATCCGGAGAAACTGGATTTATCCTCCCTGTTTGCGCCGACGGAACGGACGTATGTGGATATGCTGGCGATCCTGCAAAAGCAGCAGTTTCCGCTGGCCAGGCCGGTTGTCTTGAATACCCATCCGCGATTCACTGCCGCTCCATCGCTGGAGCGCATCGAGCGGGAATTCTTTGCCTCCGAGCCAACTCCGCCGACAACATGTAATGGGGCGGTTGAGATTGTCGGCCTGACCGATGCGCGGGCCGAGGCATATTATGTCGCTGAGACCATCAGTCAACTGGTGCGGGATACCTCGCTGCGGTATCGCGATATGGCGGTGATTGTTCCGCGTATCGATGCGTATTCGCATTATTTAGCAGCGGCTTTTGACCGCAATGGCATTCCTTATTTTCTCGACCGTCCGCAGGGGATTCAGTCGCACCCGCTGATTGAGCTGCTGACGGCGACGCTGCGGGCGATTCAGTCGCGGTTTGACCTGACAAAGATGATTTCGCTGCTGAAAAACCGGCTGCGCCATATTGATGATGCCGCAGCGGATCGGCTGGATAATTATTGCCGTGCGTTCGGCATTCGTGGGCAGGATTGGTTCAGCGATGAGCCATGGACGTTTGAAAAGGGCAATACGCTGTGTGATGTGAAACAGATTGACGCGCTGCGGCGAAAGTTTGCCGCACCGCTGCGGAAACTGTCCGAGCGGATAAAGCAGCCGCTGCCACCGGCTGAATTTGCCGAGGCGGTGTTTGCATATTTGAATGAGCTTGAGGTATCGAAGCAGTTGTCCGCCCAATCGCAGCATGACCCGACTGATGCGCAGTTTGCCAATCGGCATGTCTGGAAAAAAATGACCGAGGTTTTTGATGAATGCATTCGCATTTTCGATGGGCAGACTTTATCGACCGGCGAATGGATTGAGATTTTGCTTGATGCCCTGTCGGGGCTGTCGCTCAAGCTGATTCCCGCGGCAGCCGACCAGGTGCTGATCGGTTCAATCGAACGCAGCCGACATCCGGATATCAAGATTGCGTTTTTGATTGGTGCGACCAATGCGATGTTTCCCGTGCCGCTGTCGGGTGAAGATTTACTGACCGAACAGGATGTACGTCTTGCCGCCGCCGAAGCGCTGCCGCTGACCCATCCGCAGGAGCAGGCGTTAAACGCCCGGCGGTATCTGTCGTATATTGCAATGACGCGTGCATCACGAAAAATAATATTGACGTATCCGATGCTCGATGAGAGCAGTTCGCCGAATATGCCGTGGACGGGGATCGAGCGGCTCTGTATGATGTTTTCCGATTTGCAGATTCGCTATAGTGCCGCCGCGTCAGACCCATTGCGGTTCTATTCAACGCAGGCATTGACCGACTGGCTTTGTGCGGCGATGGGGCCGGATGCGATGGCCGATGAAAACACAAAGTCCGCCGCACGGCATCTTTGGGCGCATTGCAAAACCAGCGGCGATGCGGAGATTCAGCGGATTGCCGACCATGCCGAATATGCCCTGACTTGGCGCAACAAGGCGGAGTTGGATTCGCAGCTGTATCAGTCGCTGTTTCCGTGGCCGATGCGGTCTTCGGAAAGCAGGCTGACCACATTCGCAAGCTGTCCTTATCGTTATTTTGCCAAGTATATTTTACGACTTGAGAAACGCGAAGCCGTACAATTAGAGCCGGTGGACGTTGGCGAATTTTATCATACGGTTTTGAATGCCTTGTTTTTGGAATTGCGGCAGGATGGATTGGACTGGACAACTGCCGACGCCGAGCAGTTGCAGAGCCGTTGCCGCCGTCTGGCCGAGCAGGCGATTGCCAATACGCCGCAGCTTTCCGCGTTTGTTCGGCAAAGTCTGCATAATACCTATATTCTCAGCGAGGCCGTGCGTCGCCTGTGCCGGTTTTTGCCCGCAATGAAAGCCGTCAATGCGGCAGGCAGTTTCCGCCAGCGTGTTTCGGAATATGACTTTGCCGATGCGGGTCTTTCGGTGGTCGTTGAGCCGGGCAAGATTTTGAATCTGACCGGGCGGATTGACCGTGTGGATTGCGCCGACATTGATAACCAACTGACGGCGATAGTATTCGATTATAAAACATCCATCAAGACAATGAGCTGGAAAGAATTTTATAATGGGCTGGATTTGCAATTGCCGGTGTATTTGCTGGCATTGCAAAAACTGACCCTGGAAGGCCGCGCCATGGATGATCTTGCCGGGGCGTTTTATTTGCCGATAGAGTTAAAGCCCCTCGATGCGGAGTATGAAAAGTGCGATGTATCTCTGCCGACAATTAAGGCACGCGGCGTATTGAACGGCCGTTTCGCTTTGGACTTGGATGCGGATGTTGAGCTGCGCAGCCGATATTACAATTTTGCACTCGACTCCAAAGAGCAGCAGCCGTATTCATATTATAAAACCAGCGATGCGCTGCGGCCGGAAGAATTTAAGGCGATACTCCATTTTGCCGAACGAAAAATCCGCGAATTAACCCGTCGGCTTGTTTCCGGCGAGATTCGCCCCTATCCCTATCGGCTCGGCAAGCAAAGTCCGTGCGAACATTGCGATTTTCGTCCGGTCTGTAAATTCGACTGGCAATTGAACGATTACAATATTATGCCGACGCCGGATAAAACCGAAGCGATACAGCAGATCAGTGCGGAGGAGTCCCGATGACTCAGCAATGGACATCCGCGCAAAAACGAGCGATTGAAACCGTCGGCCGAGAGGTGCTGGTCGCCGCTTCGGCGGGCACAGGCAAGACAGCCGTATTAAGTCGCCGTTGTGTTGAACGCATCTGCGACCCCGAGCATCCAACGGATGTTGACCAATTGCTGGTCTTGACGTTTACGGAAGCTGCCGCGGAAGAAATGAAAACCCGCATCGCCCGTCAGCTTGAAAAAATGTCTGCCCAGCGTCCGGCGGATGGCCGTCTCCGTCGGCAGTTGTGTCGTCTTGATGCGGCGTACATCGGTACGATTCACTCCTTTTGCAAGCGGATTTTGACGGAATATTTTTATCTTGCCGAGATCGACCCGCGTTTCGGCATTCTCGATCCTGACCAGCGCAAGCTGATTCGCGCCGAGATTCTCACGCAAACGATCGAAGCTGCCTGGCGCGAGCCGGAGTTGTCGGAAGCGATGCAGACGCTGCTTCGCGGACGTAACCTGCGTGGGGGAGCGTATGACTTTACTGAAGCGATCCCGCGTCTGTCCGATTTTCTGGACAGCGTCCCCGACCGGGCTGCATTTTATCAATCCGCCGCCGCGGTTTCTGCGGATACGCTGGTCCAGCTTGAATCGGCATATTTGCGCAGCCAATTCGATATTGTCAAAGAAATGCTGACCTTTGCCCTTACTGCGGATGCACAGATTACCGGCGGCCGCTATCTGACCGGCTATATTAACGACCTGCTGATGGTGGTAGAAAACTGCCTTGACCTTTTAAGCCGGAATAAATTGACGAACTGTACTCAGCAAATACGGAATTGCTCGTTTGAACGGATGCCGTCATTGAAAAAAGACCTCGGCGTTGATAAAGACGATGCCGACAGAATTAAATCGGCCGTCGAAAACGCACGGGATAAAATAAAGTCACTCAAAAAGCTCTGCTTTATATATCCGGATTATGTGTTGCGCATTGCCGCACAAAATACCACACAGACCAAAACGGTTTTGTCATTGCTGATGCGGTTTGATGATGCCTATGCCCGCGCCAAGCGGCAGATGAATGTGCTGGATTTTGCCGACCTTGAACATCGGATGCTGCACTTGCTGCGGTCGCAGCCGGATGCCGCCCGCCGCCTGCGCGAACGATTTGAGTATGTGTTCATCGATGAATATCAGGATGTCAACCAGGTTCAATCCGACATTCTCAAATACGTCTGCCGTGATGACAATCTGTTTGTTGTCGGCGATGTCAAGCAGAGTATTTATTCTTTCCGCCAGAGCCGCCCCGACATCTTTCTGAATCGACTGGCAAGTGCCTCCGATGAAGCGGATGCTTCCGGCAAGCCCGTCCGTATTGATATGAATGACAATTTCCGGTCGCGCCGTGAAATTTTGGGATTTGTCAATCGCATCTTTTCCCGCATTATGACCGTGTCACTGGCCGGGATGAATTACGACCGGCGGGCCGAATTGGTTGCCGGGCTGGATGCTTTTCCGGTACTTGCGGGCGATACGCCAACTAATCGCAAAGCGATTGAGTGGGTCCTGCTTGATCAGGAAGAAATGGACGATGGCGGCAGTAGCGAGGATGGTGAAGAAGATAGCACAAACGCCGAATCCAACCCAGCCTTTGATGCGATTACCGCGTCGCAGCGGCAGGCGGCATTTATCGCCCGCCGTATCCAGCAGATAGTCGGCGCCGATACCGGCACGCCGGAATTTGAGGTCATGGATAAACACACCCACCGGATGCGTCCAGTGGAGTATCGCGATATTGTCATTCTGATGCGGGCGCTGTCGCATCGTGCAGCCGAGTATATTGAGCTGCTTCGGCTGGCCGGCGTTCCCGTCAGCTCGCAGAGCCAGTGCGGGTATTTCGCCGCGACCGAGGTAACAGATTTTATCTCACTGCTTAAGACACTGGATAATCCCCTGCGGGATATCGAGCTGGCCGCTGTGCTGCGCAGCGCGATGTTCCAGTTTACCGATTCACATCTTACCGCGATTCGTCTCAGTGCCGGATGGGATGTGAAATGTTTTTACGATGCGGTCGTACATTATGCTCAGCAGGGCGACGATGCGGCACTTCGCTGCAAGACCGCAGATGCGCTGACAACCCTGCAAAACTGGCGTACCGATGCGCAGCACAAGCCGCTGTCGGAGTTGATTCTTCGTATATTGGATACAACAGGTTTCGTCGCATTTGTCTCGGCATTGCCCAATGGCCCGCAGCGTCGCGCCAACCTGCTTAAGCTTCACGACCGTGCGATTCAGTTTGAGTCATTCGTCGGCGCCGCCGAAGCCGTCAACTTGTCGGCGTTTGTCGAATTCGTCGAAAAGCTGCGCGAGCATGAATCCGACTGGGCTCCCGCTCAGCCGGACAACTTCGCCGAAAATGCCGTGACCGTGATGAGCGTCCATAAAAGCAAGGGTCTGGAGTTCCCCGTAGTTTTCCTGGCGGAGTTGAATCGTCCCTTCCGCAAAAATGAATCTGCCGACCCCTGCCGGATTGATTCAACTATGCTGGGACTTGAACTGCTCGATCCGGATTCGGGACGCAGGTGCCCAACCCCCGAATACCAGTTGATTCGTCTTAATAAACTGCTGCCGGAAATCGCCGAAGAGATGCGCATTCTCTACGTCGCGATGACCCGTGCCCGGGATCGCCTGATTTTGACCGGCTCGCAGAGTTCGGCTAAATGTCTTGCGATGATTACTCGCGTCCGAAGCTGTGCCCAAATCCCGCAATTTGAATTGCTTAGCGCTCAAAGCCATCTCGATTGGCTGTTGCTCGCGCTATCGAATACGCCGACCGTTGCTGGATTGTTTAATTCGGACAGCAGCAGCATGGTTGAAGACGATTTGTTTGTTGTCTCGCGCATTCCCCGTGCGGAATTGGATACCTTGGCCGGCGATATCCAGCAGTGCAAACGCCGTCGGGAAAAGACCGTTGAGCTTTCAACAGATGTTACAGACAGCCCCGAATCTCAGCAGTGGTTTGATATGCTGCGCCGTGACCTGACCTGGCGATATCCGTATGCCGCGATGACCAAACTCGAAGCCAAGTTCTCCGTCAGCGCTCTTAGTCATCGAGATGATGAATTTTCAAAACCTCAGTTTAATGACAGTTTTGATTTTAAGCCTTTGGCATCTCAGCCTCGCGAAGGCGCCCTCGAACTGGGCAGTGCCGTACACCTGGTATTTCAGTATTTGCCTTTGTCCATTTCCGTTGATGTCGCCGCAGTCGAAAAAACGATTGCCCGGCTGGTTGCGGAAAACCTGCTTGCCGCGGATATCGCACAGAAGATTAATCCCACCGCTGTTGCACATTTCTTTACAACCGAACCGGGCCAACTGGCTATCCGCAATGCTGCCGCCGTCCACCGGGAATGGCCCTTTACCATCGCTCTTGAAGTGTCGGCGTTGGGGCTGGCTTGCCCCGATGAATCGGTGGTTGTTCAGGGCATCATTGATATGATCATTCCAACACAGGAAGGGTTAGTTATTGTTGATTTCAAGACCGATAAAATCCGCAGTGATGCAGTTGCTGACCTCGCAAAACAGTATTTCCGGCAGATTGCGTTATATGCCCGTGCCGCCGAGCGAATTTTGAAAAAACCCATGATTGCAGCCTATCTCTATTTCCTGCATTCGCGTATGGCGTATTCTGTTCCAATCCAGCAAATCGAACTGACGCCAACAGCATTATAGGACGCTCGCTTTGGCGAATTTATTTAACGTTTTTCGCCGTATTTGAAGTTGCATTTTTTATTTTTATATCTTATTGCATTTGCTCAGGTTACGGCAGAGACCCTCGTTTAAACTTGAACAAAAACCCCCGTTTGTTTATAATAACCCTTGTGATAAGTGACATGGCTTCGGCTATGGGGGTTGTGAAAATAACAATTATTTGGCAAAGGTCAAAACGATGAGTCGCTTTTACAAAACTATGTGGCTGCCGTTTGTGGAACCGAAAAAACGAATTTTTTTGCTTGCTCTTGCTGCGTACATTGCTCTTTGCTAATCGCAAACTAAATACAATTCTTTTGCGAAGGGAGAATTGGGGCCGAGTAGTCTCGGCCCTTTTTTATTGCGCTGATGGACAGTCTGCTGTTGTGGTGTCCTCAGTAATCGGGGTTTGAAGTTGGCTTAGCAGCGACTGACGGGAGATTTTCTCTTCTTTTGAACAATCTATCCACAGACCCGGCCGGCGTGAGCGATATAGAAACAGGCTGACGGTTGGCAGATAATCCTGTTCCGGCTGTGCAGGCGGACAGGACATCTGGTTTAGAGCGTCCAAAACCGCATCAATCGTTTCTGTCTCAAAGCGAATTTCAGTGTACGTAAAAGCGCTCAGGATAAACGCGACCCATTGCGGTTTTTTCTTACTGGATTTGAGCTTGTCGATATGCAGTATACAAAAACGGGGCAACGGACGGATATACTGAAATTCAGGCTTATTTAGCTTGTCCAGCAGTTCAATCTGATCTCGAATATGGCGGGCTTTCTCAAATTCAAGATTGGCAGAGGCCTGCCGCATCCGGTTTTGCTTTCGCTCAAGGGCTTGCTGGTGATTGCCGGAGGCAACCGCTATCGCATCATCGACATTCTGCGTATAATCGGCCATTTGCGAGGGATCAAGGCACGGGCCGAGGCAGGTTTTCATCTGGTAATAAGGGCAGCTTTCAAATCGCCCTGCACTAAGGCACTCCGGGTTTCGGCACAGGTCAAATGCGGCGTTCAGAATTTCGGCAAACGCATTAGCGTTCCTGCGAGAAATAAATGGCCCTACACACACATCTTTGATATCACATTTTTCCGAGACATTAAAAAAGGCCAATTTGAGCCGTTTATCCAATCGCACAAAACAGAGATTCGGCAATGAAACCAGGTTCTCGATAGAATCGGCAAATAAAGTGCGGCAAAGTCGGTTATAGGCCATTTGGCAGGCAAACTCCGCATCGATGGGGGAGTAATAGATTCGCGCACAAACGGCGGCAATGTCGGCTTTGCGAGCCGGGGGATCGGGGCGTGTCAGCAGTCTGGCACGGGCGCTTCGCCGCAAGTCGGCACACATCAGGATTTGAATGGGGTGATCGTCGGCGCTGGCAAAAAGAATAAGGCCCCTGCGAGAGGGTATCTCCGCAAGGGCCGTTGCTGTTTCTATGTCAATGCCGAGGCTTAAAGAGAAATCAAATAACTCCTCAAGCCGCGAAGTCATCAGACATTCATCCCGCTGATAACGGTTTCAAAAGCCAGCTTGTCTTTGACAACCCCCTGCACCCTGGCAGCGAATTGACGACTGCGGACTTTGTGAATATGGCCGAGCAAATAAAGCCGGTCGCCGGGGACAACGGTTTCGCGAAACTTGGTTTCATCGATACCGGCAAACCCGATAAAGCCTTTGAGTCCATAGATTTTACGCATAAAAAAGCTGCAAAGCTGTGCAGCCGCTTCAATCATAATGACGCCGGGCATGATAGGACGGCCGGGGATATGTCCCCGAACCCAAAATTCTTTTTCCGTCGCGTCTTTGTATCCAAGGCACATCATCTTGCTGAGATCGTGCCAGATAATACCGTCAAGCTGGGACATTTCGTAAGATTGCGGATTGACCTCCGCAATGACACTGCGGTCAAATTCAAGACGAGTTAAATCCAGTTGTTTGTAATCAAATAACAGGGCTGGGGGCATACTGACAATCTTTCTATGTATTCTGTCTATACAACACCTCTATGCCGAACGAAAATTCGGTTCGATGCATTGAATAGGATGAAAACTAATCGACGGTACGAATCTCCAGAACCTTATTACGGACGGTTTGGGCAGCCTGCTTAATGACCTGCATCTGTTTACGGACGCGAGTGCCAGCGGCTTTATTACCACCTTCGGCTTTACTAATATCGTTTTCGATTTCAGCAACAAGCGTTTTGAGCTGTTCGTATTCCTGCATTAATATGACCTCCAAAGAAGATTATTATTGTCTTGTTAAATTCGTATCTGCCAGAGTGTAACAAGCTCCGGCGGGTTTGTCAAATTGAGTTTTTTGTAAAAAAACGGCGTTTTGAAAAAATATAGATATCAGATTTCGGATTCCAGATGTCAGATGGCCAGAATTTGGGTTCGTTTTTTCGATTGTAGATTGGAAATTGCATATTGTAGATTGGTCGAA
>CAYTHV010000129.1:0-9838 GCA_964437685.1 uncultured Pirellulales bacterium | reverse complement strand
ACCTGCGATAAAAGCAACCAGAATGGATACTGTAGCCGACTGTTTACTTTCTCGGAGCATCGCCCATCCGACCAATCCAAACATCATAAAAAACGCTGTAAGTCCCTGAATTGAAAGCGTCTTAAAGCTGATGTCCGAATCCGCCGAGTCGTGGTGAACCCCCGCATCGGCACTGTCTGCTCCATCGACCCCGGTCGTACCCCCGCCGACATCATGATGGCCGAAACCCATAAACATCATAATCAGCCGCAGAATGAAAAATCCGCCGCCGAGAACCGCACAAATTACAAAAGCCTTTTCAAGTCCCACTATTGCAGATAGCATCGAATACATAGTGAATTCCCCTTCAACTAAATCTGGATATAATTCTATCTTATAAGAGAGAAAACACAACAAGTTTGTTTCAGAAATTTTTTCGAAATTTTTATTAAAATTGCAAAATTATATAAACAAAATATGCCCTCGTCCTACAGGCAGAGCGAGGATGAATCTGCACATCATTAGTGTTATTTATTGAACAGCGGAGCGAATTTTAGATTCAACCGGGCCGATAAGAGGGTGTGTGGAGGCTTTTTTGCCTGGGGCGGCGTATTGGAAATCATTACTGAACTCCCACCAGAATACGCCGCGGTAATTACGGGGCATGAGCCAGTCCATCTTGGCTTTCAGGCTCTGGTTATTGTCAATGGTGGCAAAATCTTTGCCGCTGGGGCTGAAATAATACGGGGCCATCGCCTTGGAATCGAACGACTCACGCCAGCCATTGGCCAGCAGCGGCAGCAATTCATTGTAATCGAGTGATTGTCCGATGTTTCTCAGCGGCGTCGGGCTGGTTTGGCCAGGTTTGATACCGTGATAGAGATAGCCGTAATTGGCCAGACCGAGACAGAGATTTTTCGAGGAGAACACCGCCCAGTTGGCCGCATATTTTTTGAATCGGGTCAGGTCTGCATTGTGTGTAGGGACTGTACCATAGAGCCCGCCGCCGAAATCATAGGTCATGATGTTGATCCAATCGACGCTCTTGACTAATCGCGAAGCCAGTTGGGGAGTGTATTTCTTGCCCGGCAAAATTGCGGTCGTCAGGTATAGTTTGCCTGATGGGCCTTTGATGCCGTTTAAGCAAGTGCGAAACCGCGCCATCAAGTCGGCGTGGATAGCCAGGTCGAGGTCATTTTCCCAGTCGATTTCCAGTCCGTCATAGTTGTGTTTTTTGATGAACTCGCCGACGCATCGGATGAACAGGTCGCGTTTGACGGCGTCATAGCAGAGATTCAGAAAGTCGCCGTCCTGAATGCACAGCATTACTTTGACGCCGGAGCGGTGGGCGCGATCGATAAAGTCCGGGACCAGTGCATCGCCGGTTTCCCCTGCGGGGTAGGCATGGTCGGCGCCAAAGCGGGCGGCAATCTGGGCTGGTGATGAAAATTTAAAGCTCTCGGTTTTCCACGCGGGATAGGCGATCAGATAAATCACATTAAACTGGTCGTAGCGGATTTGATCCAGTTGGGTGCGGCTTGCCAGCTTGTACGCATGGACGTAAGTGGCATGAATGAATTTCATTGACGGCGGATTGGACGACAAAACGGGCGGCGGCGTTTTCACCGGCGCAGGCGGAGTTGGCATTGGAGAGGTTTTCGGCGGCGCTGCAGGCGCAGTGGGTTGAGGCTGTTTTTCTACCGGTGTACAGGAAGACAAAAGCAGGGCGAGCAAGACAAGTAATTGACAATTGAAACTTGACAATTGAAACTTCTTGTGTTCCTGGGTTCTTATGTTCCTGGGTTCTTGAGTGTTCATTCCCACCATTTTTTCTGTGTACGAAGTTTTTCAATTTGTTCGAGTGAAAAGCGGGGGCCGCGGTTAATGCCGGGGCATTTAACGGCGGCGTCATTCCAGTCGTCGGGATTATTAAGGTTATAATCCCAGAATGGCCAGGTTCGGCACTGATTGGGGCGGACGGAATAAATCGCGCAGCCGCGGCAGCCATCGGCGGATTTGGATAAGAAGATGCAGTCGTGGGTACGTTTGTCCTCGATGATGCTGGTACGAAAGCCGACGCGTTTGAGGAATCGCTTGCGAACGTCGGCTTCAGACATGCCGAGATGTTTGGCGAGCATGGTTATTTCCTCAGCGCAAATCCAAATGTAACCTTCGTCCGGCCCGGCGCAGCAATTGCCGCAGCCGCTGCATTCGAAATGCAATCCGCAGGAGTACCAACTATTTTTTATTTTACCAAGCACAAGACTCTTTCTATAAAAGTTTAGTTTTCCAATACAGCCTGAGCCATCGCCTCAATATTCGCCGGCGGCACATTGGGCAGCAGCGCTTCATGGCTGGGGCTGACGATCAGGCAGGGGCCCAGCAGTTTTTTGACTCGACGAACATCCGCCTTGACCTGCTCAGGTGTGGCGTTGACAAGCAGGTCTTGCGTGTCGATGCCTCCCATAAACGCGATTTTGCCTTTGAAGTCCCGTGCCAGGGTCTGGGCGTCCATATTGCGGGCCAGCGCCTGTAATGGGTGGAGACAGTTGACGCCCAGATTGACAAGGCGGTCAATCACTTCGTGGATGGCGCCGCAGGAGTGCAAAATAACCTGATACCTGTGGCGGTGAGCCTGCTTTGTAAATTTTTCAAACCAGGGCAGGATAAATTGATCGAACTGTGTCGGCCCGCAAATCAAATCAAGCTGAGTGCCGAAATCATTGCCGAAGAAAAATCCATCGATCAGATCGCCCGCCGCGGCATAGAGCTTCTCATTGGCTTCGTAATAGAATCCACAAACCCGGTCGGTAACATCGCGTACAAGCTGCGGGTTGGCGTACATATTGATCAGATAGCTTTCAATGCCGAAAAGATCCATGACATTGTGATAAAAACAAGTCCAGAAGCCGCTGGCACGATAATACGGGCCGGCATTGCGCAGCGCTTCAAGGCAGGGTTCAAGATGGATGTATTTTATGTTTGGCCATTCGAAATTGACGTCATTGATGTTTGCGGCATTGGCAAACGGGCCTCCTGTGCCATGACTTTCTTTTTTACCGAGGTCAAACATGCCCTTATTTTTCGGATGTTGATAGGTGCCCGCAATGAGGTCTGGACAAATCCAACGAAAGTCATCGCCGAGTTTCAGTCGAAGCTCTTCGTTGGTTGATGTACCGAAATATTTGTGAAGAATCGGCCATGTAGCCGGGTCCGGGTTGCCAAGCCACAGACCGCAGCGGTCGGCTGCTTTGCCGGAAATAATTTGTTTGATACGTTCTCTGCTGTTCATAAGTTATTCATCCTGAAAAGTTAAAATTAAAACGTTAAACTTGAATCAACTTACAGAAACTTTAGAAGCTTCATTCCTGATGCCGGATCCAATGCCCGGCGAGCGTTAATGCCTTCGATTTCGATAATGATGACCTCAAGAATTAAAAACACACTCGCTCCGCCGCGCGGGCATCCGATCATCGTTTCCCCTTTTTTTCCAAGCCCCGCATGGATATGAAGCTTAGGGCCGGTTTCATCGGGGAAAAGCGTTCCAACACCCAGCGCTTCGCCGGGGCCTTCGAAAGGCTGCATATCCACGGTAATGACAGGTTTTTCCTCTTTGGGTCCTAAGACCACCGATGCCTTTCGGATGCCGCCGGTAATCAATACTGAAGCGGATTTGATATTTTCGCGTTTGGCGACCTCTTCAATGCACTGATAAAGACTGTCGCCTTCCGAAAGCCGCAGCACGATCATCCTGCCGGGTTTACCTATTGCATATTCCATAATTTTTCCTGAAGAGATAAATTAAAAATTTTAATTTGGCACCCACAAGCTTCGATTGAAGGTGAACCTGACGATTTTAAAAAAGAGAAAATTGGAAATCAAAAGTTATTAGTAGGGAATATCTCTACCCTGTATGGTAGTTTGGTTTTGATAGATATGCCCAAGTAATTCACCAACGCCTTTTGGGTGTGGAGATATACTGTTGCAAAAATCATACATATAAGTTCGAATACCATTTACAGATGTAAATTTATTTGATGCGGCTGATTTTTTAAGCAACAAAAAAATGTCCGGAGGGACTTGGCCTTCCTGCACAGATATTTCTTTTTTTCTCTCAACATCTTGAGGCTTTTCCCAAATATATCTTCCATCACAATAAATCACAATTCGTTCCGTTATTACTTTGTACGATGTAACAAGTTTTGTTTCCTTCTCATCTTCGGTCTGTATCGCATTAAATGTATAACCATTCAGTTCACACAATACAGCATTGCCATCAGTTGACTGCACAATATCTTTCTGATTGCAACCAACAACAAAAAAAATACCTATACATGAAGTAATTAACAGAATTCGCATACAAGTAAAATCCTTAAAATTCAGGCGGCACCCACAAGCTGCGATTGAAGGCGCCACCCGATAAATTCTATTTCATCTTACCACTTCAACACTCCACCCGTGTCGGCGCTGGTGGCCATCACGGCGTATTTGGCAAGGCAGCCTTTGGTAATGCGTGCGGGGCGCGGCTTCCACTGTTTTTTGCGTTCGGCTAATTCCGCATCGGACAGCTTGACGTTGATGGTATTGTTCGGGATGTCGATTTCGACGATATCGCCTTGTTTGACCAAACCAATGGGGCCGCCGACTGCGGCTTCGGGGCTGACGTGGCCGATGCAGGCTCCGCGTGTCCCGCCGGAAAAACGCCCATCAGTAATCAGCGCGACCGATTCGCCCAGACCTGCGCCCATAATATAGCTGGTCGGACTTAGCATTTCCTGCATACCCGGCCCGCCTTTGGGGCCTTCGTAGCGGATGATGACGACGTCGCCGGCTTTGACTTTGCCGCCGAGGATACCGTCGCAGGCTTCTTCCTGACTATCGAAGATCACGCACGGGCCGGTGTGTTTGAGCATTTTTGGAGCAACGCCCGCGGCTTTGACGACGCAGCCGCTGGGGGCGAGGTTGCCGCGTAAGACGGCCAGTCCACCGGTCTTGGAATAGGCTTTGTCAAAGGTATGGATACATTCCGGATTTTTGATCTCGGCATTTTTGACCCGTTCGCCAAGCGACACGCCGGAAACAGTCATGCAATCCAGATTTAAAAGCCCCGGAATCTTGCTGATTTCCTTAATAATAGCACTGATACCGCCGGCGGCATCTACTTCTTCGATGTGCCAACTGCTGGATGGGGAAACCTTGCAGATATTGGGAACTTTGGCACTTATCTTATTTATCCTATCTAGATTATACTCTATTCCCGCTTCGCTGGCTAAGGCAAGGGTATGCAGGACGGTATTAGTCGAGCCGCCCATAGCCATATCGAGGGCGAAGGCATTGTCGAGTGATTTTTGCGTGATTATCGCCGAAGGGCGGATATCTTTCCTGACAAGCTCGACAATTTGGCGACCCGCTTGCTTATATAATTCCTGACGTTTTGAATCGACAGCTAGGATTGTTCCGTTGCCGGGCAAGGCCATACCGATGGCTTCACAGAGGCAGTTCATGCTGTTGGCGGTGAACATTCCGGAGCAACTGCCCTGCGTGGGGCAGCCAACACATTCAAGGTCTTTGAGGTCGGCTTCTGAGATTTTTTTGGCATTATAGGCCGCCACACCCTCAAAAATCGTGATTAAATCAGCAGGTTTGCCATCTTTGGTCTTGCCCGCGGCCATGGGACCACCGGAAACAAAGAGGGTTGGGATGTCTAACCGGACAGAGGCCATCAGCATTCCGGGGGTTACTTTGTCGCAGTTTGGGATGCAGATCAGGCCGTCAAAGCAGTGGGCACGAACCATGGTTTCGACTGCGTCAGCGATGATTTCACGGCTGGCAAGCGAGTATTTCATCCCGGTATGGCCCATTGCGATACCGTCGCAGACGGCGATCGTGTTGAATTCAAAGGGAACGCCGCCGGCATCGCGAATGGCCTGTTTGACCACTTCGGCGACTTTATTGAGGTGGACGTGGCCGGGGACGATCTCGCAAAAGCTGTTGGCTACGGCGATAAAGGGCTTGTTCATGTCTTGTTCTTTGACTCCGCAGGCGTGAAGCAAACCCCTGTGGGGCGCCCGTTGAAAACCGCTTTTAATGGTATCGCTATGCATCTGTTTTACTCCAGAAATTAAGGTTTTGGTTATACATATTTAGAGGGGGCATTATAGCGGGTTTTGGTTTTGGAAAAAACCCTGATTTTTAGGATTTGAGGATTTAATTTTTCAAGGTATAAACAGGTTATACAATATTTTATTTTTGAAATAGCACAAAGAAAGCCTTGTCAAGGCACAATAAACTGGCTATAATTCCACCGATACTGTGAGTAAATAGGATATTAAACTTAACACGATTAGTTTAGGGAGATTAAGTTATGTTGCGAATGATGACCTGGAGTGTGGTAGCGGTAGTCGTAATGGCATTGGCGTTGAACGGATGTTCGTCTTCGACGAAGATGGTTTTGCAGATGCAGCCGGGCCAGACGGCCAGCTATGAATCTACGACCACGATGATCAAAGATTACAAGTTCGAACAGCCGACGATGAAGAAGGCGGATCAGAATCAGACCAGCACGGTTGTGACCGTCAAGTTTGATCAGACTGTCGCGGAAGTCGGAACCGATGGAACGGCGGTCGCGGATATCGTCATCAAGGGTATCCAATGCAAGATGGTCAGCAAAAATGAACCCCGTTATGAATTTGACAGCGCTGACGCCGCCAGGCAGGCGGACTCGCTGAACAATCTGATAGGAAAGAGCTATCGCATTTCAATTAGTTCTACCGGTCAGGTCAAAGTCCTGGATGCTGCGGCGATTCGCGCGATTGCCATTACCGGCGAAGGACAGAATATCGCCAAAAAAATTCTTGCGGATGAAAGCATCGTAGAACGTCACCAGCTCCCGCTGCCCGAAGGCGCCAAAGCCCTGTCGACTAAGCAAAGCTGGACTCAGGTTATTCCTTCTCCTCCCGGACTGCTGGCAGCAAAGACTTTTGAAAAGACCTACACTGTCGCCGAAGCTGGCAAAGACAAAGTGGTTGTCAATATGGTCGGCAAAGAAAGCCTTGGCAAAAAAACCGAAGGACAGAGTTCTGCCGGCGCGATGGGAATGTTTGCCAAGATGTTCGACAGTCAGGATGACTTTACCGGCTCGCTGGTCTTTAATCCTGCCGATGGCAGCGTGATGAGCTTTGAAGAGAATCTGGTCAGCACCTATACCGCGTCAGAGATGCCGCAGAATGCCCCGGCCGATGCACTTCCGGATACACTGATGATGCGTTTGACGAATGGAATCAGTTTAAAGAAAATTCAGTAGTATATAAGCATCAAAAAGCTCTCTGAGGTGAAAGGATTCTCTATGGGATTGCGCAAGCCGCTTGTAAATGGTCTGCTGTGTGTTGCTTTGCTGGGGTTGTTGTCTGGGCTGACCGGATGCGGAGAGCGAATTATTCCTCGAGGCAGTGAGAATCTGCTGGTGGTCAATTTTCAAGAGGGCAAGACCCTGCGGTACCAGATGAAATCGGTGCGTGAGGTAACGATTGAACTAACCAGCAGCAAATCGGGGGGCAAGCAGGCCCAGCCTCAGAAGATGACCGAGACGCTGGAAATGGTGATGGCGTATAAACCGGTCAAGGTCGATCCATTTGGTTTGACGAAGCTGGAATGTGTGTGCGAGTCGGCGGCGGTTCATCGCGGTTCGTTTACGGGCAAAGGCGGAGTTGCCGGGGATGCGGTTGAAAATCTCAAAGGCAAGCTGTTTGTGCTGGAGTTGTCTCCAACGGGAAAAATCCAGGACTTCTCCCAGCTTGAAGCCCTGTTGCTGGAGGTCGGCAAAACTGCATTTGACACTACCCGCAAAGATCAGAATATCAAAAACCCCGATATGATTTACGATTTTGTCGCGATGCAGTGGTATCTGTGGGATTCTATTTCCTCGGTAAAGGACCCGCTGGACGGCGTCAAGCCCGGGATGAAATGGACGAATACCCAGGTAGTTGCATGGCCGATTCCCATTCCGAATACACCCTGCCGAGTAACAACTTATACGCTGGATTCCACCCAGCAGCAGGAAGATGTTGTCAAGGCGATCATAAAGAGTACCTATCAGCTCAGCGATAAAACACTCGAGGAATTTCCAAAACCCTACGAAGGGATGTTCCAGATGCGCGGGCTGTTTGGATTTTTGCGGGATTACCAGTTCAAATCGCTTGAAGGAACCGGCGAGGTCATGTTCAATCTTTCGACCGGAACGGTAGAAAGCGACAAACAGCAATATAAAGTGGTTGCGGGAGCTGCATTCCTGCTGCCGCTTGGAGATTCGCAGCCGTCAGTGGTTGTGGATCAGACGATTGACATTCAGTTACTGGAAGATAAATCTTAAGCGGGCGGGGGAGACAGTGGAACGCAAAAATCTCTGGGCTCCATGGCGAATTAAATATATTCAGGGACTTTCTAAAAAAAGTCCCTGTTTTTTATGTGACTATATAGCCTCACCGGAAGAAGACCGGCAAAACTTTGTCTTGTGGCGGACACCGGAGGCAATCGTTGTTTTCAATCGTTTCCCATACAATAACGGCCATCTGCTGATTGCGCCGATTCGACACATCGGGACGCTGGACCAAACCTCCGAAAGCGAACTGCTTGTGATGACCAAACTGATCCGAGATTGTCAGGCTGTGCTGTCGGCGGCCATTCATCCGCATGGATTTAATGTGGGGATGAACTTCGGACGATGTGCCGGAGCAGGATTGCCGGAGCATCTTCATATTCATGTGGTTCCGCGCTGGGATGGCGATACCAACTATATGCATGTTTGCAGCGATACGGATGTGATCAGTCAGAGTATGACGGAATTATACGATATCCTGATGGAGCAAAGCGTTAAGCTCGCTTTGCCGGTGCAATAAAGATGAAGCCTTTAGCCCCTTATGCCGGCAGAGAAGCCAATAATAGAGGCAGACAAGTTGCGGAAAAACCTCACAAATACCGCACTGCGTTTGAACGCGACCGCGACCGGATTATTCACTGCGCTGCGTTTCGGCGGCTTGAAGGGAAAACGCAGGTCTTTACCACCGGCTTAAATGACCAGTATCGCACGCGAATGACCCACAGTATTGAGGTTGCCCAGATTGGACGAACCATCGCGAGGGTATTGGGTTTGAATGAAAATCTGACCGAGGCGATTTGTCTGGCGCATGACCTTGGACACAGCCCGTTTGGGCATGCGGGAGAGGCGGTACTGAATCGGCTGATGGCCGATGCCGGAGGCTTTGAACATAATCGGCAGTCGCTTCGCATTGTGGATTTTCTGGAGCATCCCTACCCGGGTTTTGCGGGATTGAACCTGATGTACGAAACCCGGATGGCGATTTCGAAACACCAAAGTCCGTACGACCACCCCGAGGGAGATTCTATTCCGATTTGTTTAGAAGGACAGGTTGCGGATTTAGCGGACCGTATCGCCTATAACTGTCATGATCTTGAGGATGGATTGCGGTCACGAATTCTGGAAGAAAAACAGCTTACAGGGCTTGCGTTGTATGAGGATGCACGGCTGGCAGTGGGCGCTGAGCAGATTGATGATATTGTCATCCGAAGAACGCGCATCTCCAAAGCGATTCTGGATTTTGTAGCCAGTGATGCGATTGAAACTTGCAAAGCGAACATACAGACTCACCAGGTTCAAAGTTTAGAACAGGTGTACCGATGTTCTGTACGGCTGATTGAGCTTTCTTCTTCGGTGCAAGACCAATTAGTCGAACTGGAACAATTTCTCTATAAGAATTTGTATTACCACCCGCAAATTGCGGCCTGTGCGGAAAAAACCCGCATCGGGCTGACACAGCTATTCGAGAAAATCACCGCCCAGCCG
>CAYTHV010000128.1:0-9903 GCA_964437685.1 uncultured Pirellulales bacterium | reverse complement strand
GCCTTCCCCGTCGGGAAAAACTTTGCCATCAACTTGGTATTCCATAAATCCTGACTCCAGTATATATGAGTTCTGATTTGTCGCCATTGTATCGAAAAAACAGACTTTTGCAATTGCCATTTCAGGTGGGGTCGTTTTTTTAAGTCCATAAATAGCTTAAAGAAGAGATATTATAAATAAAATATAAAATGGGTCTAATATTACTATATAATATAATTGTTCATAAAGTAACAATAAAATCAAATATAAATACAATTTAGTTCTCTAAATGTTATATGTAATGAATTTTTTCACAAAAATAATTGACACTAAATAAAATTTGTTGTATTCTTTAATAGATAAGACAACGCTAAAGCATAAAAAGACTCACGTGGAAGTCCTTTTCTATGCTTTTGTGAGATTTTGAAAGATCATTTATATGTTATTTGTGAGGAAAAAATGAAGACGGATACAACACGTAAATTTGAGAATGTGTGTCAAATTCTCGATAAATATCAGCGGGATTCGAGTAAGCTGATACCTGTTTTACAGGAGGTGCAGCATGTCTATCGCTATCTGCCTGAAGAGGTTCTGGCGTATATTGCTACAGGGCTTGGGCTATCTCCTGCGAAAGTTTATGGTGTGGCGAGTTTTTACGCCAATTTTTCATTAGAACCCAAAGGCAAATATGTTGTTCATGTTTGCGATGGGACGGCATGCCATGTCAAAGGTTCGGGGTTGATTAAGGATGCCTTATTCAAAAAGCTCGGTCTGTCGTCGGACAAAAAAACGACTCCGGATATGTTGTTTACGGTTGAGACGGTGTCTTGTCTGGGGGCATGCGGATTGGCGCCTGTAATGACAATTAATGATAAGGTTTATGGACAAGTTACGCCGGATGCGGCGACAGCAATGATTGATTCGATTGTCGCCGAGGAGAAGAATGGATGATTACCGAAAAAGTCAATCTAAAATCAATTAAAGATGAATTTAATAAATCGCTTTCTTGTGTCAAACGACGTGTGGTTATTTGTGCCGGTACCGGTTGTGTAGCTAACGGCGCCTTAGATGTTTATCAGGCATTGGTCGATGCTTTAAAGGCTTGTAATCTTGACGTGATTGTGGAATTGAAGAAAGAAGAAAAGAAAGCGGATGTGTATGTTTCCCAAAGCGGCTGTCAGGGATTCTGTCAGGCCGGGCCATTGGTTACCATTGAACCGGAAGGTTTTCTGTTTTGCAAAGTTAGAAAGGGTGACGTTCAGGATATCGTTGAGCAGGCAATTGTCGCCGGGCAGCCCGTTGAACGGCTGCTTTATCGACACCCGATGAATGGGCAAACTTATCCAAAGCATAACGAGATTCCATTTTATAAACGACAAAATCGCTATGTCATTGGTGATTGCGGGGTACTGAATCCTGAGAATATTGATGAATATATTGCCCGCGGCGGTTACGAATCCGCTCGTAAGGCGTTTCAGTCCATGGCTCCAGAGGCGGTTTGTGAAGAAATACTGGCCTCCGGGCTAAGAGGCCGCGGCGGCGGTGGTTTCCCTACAGGCAAGAAATGGAAACTAACCCTGGCTCAGCCGAGCGAGAAGAAATATGTGATCTGCAATGGTGACGAGGGCGACCCGGGCGCGTTTATGGATCGCAGCCTGATGGAAGGTAATCCGCACCGTGTACTTGAAGGGATGATGATTGCTGCCCGTGCGATCGGCGCCAATGAGGGACTTATTTATGTTCGCGCCGAATATCCTCTTGCGGTCAAACGTGTTCGCAAAGCGGTCGAAGACGCCGAGCGGACAGGAGTACTGGGCGACAATGTGTTTGACTCCGGATTATCACTGCGGATTTCTGTAATGGAAGGCGCCGGCGCTTTTGTGTGCGGCGAGGAAACAGCGATGATCGCTTCCATCGAAGGACAGCGCGGCATGCCTCGTCCTAAACCCCCGTTCCCGGCACAATCGGGATTGTGGGGTAAACCGACGGTTATCAATAATGTTGAAACTCTGGCGACGGTACCGCTGATTATCGAACAGGGCAGCAGTGCTTACCGTACGATGGGTACGGAAGGTTCGCCCGGAACAAAAACATTTGCTTTAACCGGCCATGTTGCCAATACGGGACTGATTGAAGTGCCGTTTGGAACAACCTTGCGGGAGATTATTTTCGAAATTGGCGGCGGCGTAACCGACCGCTTTGGCAATCCGGATCCGGATGGATTCAAGGCGGTGCAAATCGGCGGACCTTCCGGCGGTTGTTTGACGCCGACAGTACTGGATATGCCGTTGGATTTTGAAACAGTCAAGGGTATCGGCGCGATGATTGGTTCCGGCGGCCTGGTTGTCATGAACCAGGAAACCTGCATTGTACAGGTTGCACGCTTCTTTATGCAATTTACACAGAATGAATCCTGCGGTAAATGCGTACCGTGCCGTGAAGGAACCAAACAGATGCTGGCCCTGCTGGATGACATCATCGAAGGGCGGGCCGATGAAGAAACGATATCCTTGCTGGAAGATTTAGCCGGGGCGGTACAGGTTGGTTCGCTGTGCGGACTTGGAAAGACAGCGCCCAATCCGGTGATCAGCACGCTGCGGTATTTCCGCGATGAATATCTTGCCCATGTTCAGCAAAAGCGGTGTCCAACGGGGCAGTGCAAAGCGCTGGCACAGCCGGAAATTATTGCTTCATTGTGTAAAGGCTGCGGGGCGTGTCTTAAAAAATGCCCGGTCAGTGCGATTACCGGCGAAAAACGCCAGCCGCATGTTTTAAATGCGGATGTCTGTGTGAAATGCGGATCATGTGTTCAAGCTTGTAAGTTTAACGCGATTGTTGGAGTCTAACGATGGCAGATAAAAATATGATTATGCTGAACGGTAAACCTGTTGCGATTGACAATGAAAAAAATCTTCTGGAGGTCATTCGCAAGTCGAATATTGAGTTGCCGACGTTTTGTTATCATTCTGAATTAAGTGTCTATGGCGCATGCCGGTTGTGCATTGTCGAAATCGATGGAATGGGGGTAGTAACCTCGTGCAGCACAAAGGCGACGCCGGGAATGGTTGTTCGTACGCATACGGAAAAGCTTCGCAAGATGCGCCGTATTTATCTGGAACTGCTGCTGGCCAATCACCACCAGACTTGTACGACCTGCGTGAAAAGCAGTATGTGCAAGCTGCAGGCATTGGCGGCACAGATGGGCGTAACGGAAGTCCGTTTCAAAAGTCAGGCCGGACAGAAGACGGTTGACAATTCCAACCCGTCGCTGGTGCGAGACCCCAACAAATGTATTCTTTGCGGCGACTGTGTGCGGGCCTGTGAAGAATTGCAGGGGGTTGGGGCGATTGATTTTGCCCATCGCGGAGCGACTACGACCGTGGTGCCCGCGTTTGGCAAGGAACTGAAACAGGTGGATTGTGTCTATTGCGGTTTGTGTGCCAGCGTTTGTCCAACCGGAGCGATTACACCCAAATCAGAAATCGAAACTGTGTGGTCGGCCATTGGAAATCCCGAGAAAGTCGTTGTTGCCCAGATCGCCCCGGCGGTACGGGTTGCATTGGGTGAAATGTTTGAGCAGCAATCCGGCCAGGTAACCACAGGCAAGATTGTCGCGGCTCTGAAAATGCTGGGTTTCGGAAAGGTCTATGACACCAGTTTTGCCGCGGATTTAACGGTACTGGAAGAAACCAGCGAATTTCTGGCACGTAAAACGCAGGGCAAGAATCTGCCGCAGTTTACCTCCTGCTGTCCGGCATGGGTCAAATATGCCGAACAGTATCTGCCGGATATGCTGGGGCACCTGTCCAGTTGCCGTTCGCCGCAGCAGATGTTCGGTTCATTAGCCAAACATACACTCCCGGAGCAGTTGAAAATCGCTCGGAAGGATTTGTTTGTTGTGTCGATTATGCCGTGTACGGCCAAGAAGTTTGAAGCTCGCCGTCCGGAATTTCGGTCGGAAGAGATGCCGGATGTGGATGCGGTTTTGACCACGCAGGAACTTGGGCAGATGATTCGGCAGGCGGGAATACGATTTAAAGACTTAACGCCCGATTCGATGGATATGCCATTTGGATTTAAGACCGGCGCCGGGGTGATCTTTGGCGCCAGCGGCGGCGTGACCGAAGCCGTGCTGCGTTTTGCCGCGGAAAAACTGACCAATGTCAAGAATGAAACTGCGGAATTTACCGAAGTTCGCGGGCTGGATGGCGTGCGTGAACAAACGATATCTCTGGGCGATGTGACGCTTAAAATCGCAATTGTTCATGGTTTGAAAATGCAGGCAACCTTGCCAGGGCGATTGCCAAAGGTGAGAAGCAATTTGATTTTATTGAGGTGATGGCTTGTCCGGGCGGATGTATTTCCGGCGCCGGCCAGCCGGTTACCTTTGACCGGCAGACCCGTGTGCACCGTGCCGAAGGTTTATATAGCACGGATAAAACGCTTGAACTTCATGCATCTCAGGATAATCCGTATCTTCAAAAGAGTTATCGTGACACGCTCGGCGAAATCGGCGGCAAGACCGCACACGCATTGCTGCATACAAAATACAAGAATCGTAAACGGTATGAAGATACAGGCTTTACAGTATCCGATAATGGATCGCCGCAGAAACTGCAGGTCTGTGTCTGTGTCGGAACGAGCTGTTATGTGCGTGGATCGCAAAAATTACTTGAACGGCTGCTCGAACACGTTAAGAGTACCGGGCTGGACGAGGTTGCCGAGGTACGCACGACATTCTGTTTTGAACAATGCGACCGGGGACCAACGGTACGAATAGGGCAGACGGTTATTAATAAATGTACGTTTGAGCAGGCGCGAAATGAACTGCAAAAACAGGCAGCTTTGGTTAAAATGTAACTAAAGCTAAAGGACCGAATTCATGCAATTTGGGCAAAGTCAAAACCAGGTGGTTTTTACCAATCGCGCCCGATGCCGCGATTGCTACCGGTGTGTTCGTGTTTGTCCGGTTGAAGCGATTGGTATTCGCGATGGACAGGCGTTTGTTGATGAACGCCGCTGTATCTCATGCGGGACCTGCATTCGCGAATGTCCGCAGCAAGCCAAAAGTTTCCGCAAAGATCTCGCCGAGGCGATAGAATTGGTTGACAAAGGACGTGTCGCAGTCAGTCTTGCGCCGTCCTTTGCTTGCCTGTTTGAAGATTGGCAGATCCGCCGGCTGCCATCGGCGTTACGCAAACTGGGATTCAGCTATATTGCTGAAACGGCTTCGGGTGCTGTATGGGCTGCGGAAAAGACGGCGGACTATGCCAGGCAGCATCCCAGCCAGCCTTCTATCGCAACGGCCTGTCCGGCGGTGGTGCAATATATTGTTCGTTATCGTCCCGAACTTCGGGAATATCTGGTGCCGGTAGTTTCGCCGATGCTGGCTCACGGACGTTCTTTAAAAGTGAAATTGGGAAATGAAACCAAGGTTGTCTTTGTCGGTCCCTGCGTTGCCAAAAAAGCCGAAGCACAGGCCGACACGGAACATTCGGTTGATGTGGTATTAACTTTTGCAGAACTGTTTGAATGGTTTGAGATTGCCAAAATCCGCCTCGAAGATTTTGAGGAAAGCGGTTTTGATGAACGTCCTGTGAAAATCGCACGAATATTTCCTCTGGAAGGCGGCTGCCTGAAAACCGCGTCATTGCCGGTGGACTATTGTGAGACACGGACGGTTACCGTTAGCGGCTTTGATTCCATTTGCGATGTGCTGGACAGCGCGGCAACGATGAAAGATGGTTGTGTCATAGAGCCGTTGTTCTGTACGCAGGGATGTATCAATGGTCCGGTGGTCGGAAGCAGCAAGCCGTTATTTGAGCGGAAACGGGCCATACTTCGATATCAAAATGAATCCGATGAAGGCGTTTTGCTTCCGACGCCGGTGGCGCTGGGGCAGACTTTTGCGGATGAACGTATTGGTGATGAGGCGATTACTGAAGAGCAGATTCGCCATATTCTCGAAAAAACGGGCAAGGAAAATCCCGAAGACCAGCTTAACTGCGGTGCATGCGGCTATTCAACCTGTCGCCGACAGGCAATTGCGGTATTACGCCACATGGCCGAGCCGGGAATGTGTGTTTCGTATGTCCGCCGCATGGCTGAACAGCGTACTGACCGTATTATTGAAACCAGCCCGAATGGAATTATAATTCTGGATAACCATCTGACGATTTTACATATAAACTCGTCATTTAAGCGGCTGTTTATGTGCACCGAATCCGTATGCGGCAAGTCCGTATCTTACCTGATGGATCCGGATCCATTCCAAAAGGTTGCCTCCGCCGAACAAGAATTGTTTGAAGCAACAGTGCATCATGAAAAATACAGTTTGTTCTGCCATCAAATTATTTACACATTACGTCCTGAAGGGCAGGTTGTTGGTGTTTTTGTGAACTTAACCCGTGCAGTCAAGGACAAACACAAATACAACTTGCTTCGTCATCAGACACTCCAGCAGGCGCGAGACCTATTGCGACGGCAAATCGAAATGGCGGGCAAGATTGCCGAGTATATGGGACAAAGTACTGCTGAAAATGAAAAACTTCTGGTGAATCTGATGCACATTGCACAAGATCAGCCGGGACAGGATACGCAGGAATCGGCGGGATGGTTAAAAGATATTTACACATCGAAGTAAGCATCAACCAGCGACCCAAGCGATTTGGTCAGGTTTGCGGCGATGTTGTTTCCGTGACTCGCAATGATACGGTCACAACGGCGGTTGTCTGCGATGGCGTCGGTTCAGGCACTGCCGCTCATGTTGCCGCTCGGATGTGTCAGTCACGTTTGGAGCGGCTGCTTGAAGAAGGATTTTCACTCCGCGAGGCTTTTTTATGTGTTGCCGCTTCCATGGAACAGTGGAAACAGCCGGGCAAGCCTTATGCGGCATTCACCATTGTTCAAATCCGCAGCGATGGGGCGGCTGTGATTCTTAGTTATGAATCGCCGCAGGCAATCTGGATAACAAGTCAGCAGGCCATGGTGCTGCCGCAGCGAATCCTCCAGATTGATGGAATTTGTGCCCATGAGTCCACCTGTTATTTGGGGATCGGCGAAAGCCTGCTCTTAATGACGGATGGAATAACGCAGTCGGGCGTGGAAATGATGCCGGGCGGCTGGCAGAGTAAAGGCGTTGCCGAATACCTGAGCGGTCTGCTGGCCAAGAAACAGATGAACAATCCGGCACAGCAGGTTCAATCCAAAGCAGCCATGATCAATGGTGACATCGACTATGATGATGCGACGGCTGTTTGGATGCGATGTCGCCAGGGCAGGGTATTAAGCTTATGGACAGGTCCGCCGGCGGAAAAGCTGATGGATATGGCGACCGTTGAACAATTTATGACGATGCCCGGAACGAAGGTGATTTGCGGTGCTACAACATCTGCAATTGCCGCTCGTATGCTGGGTCGTGAAGTCCAGATAGAACCGGAACCTACCAGTCTGATAGCTCCGCCAAAGTATTTTCTTGACGGTATAGATTTAGTAACCGAAGGCGCTGTTACTCTCAACCAGCTTAATAATGTACTGGAATTGCAGCCGGAAGATTTACAAGAGATCAGTGCTGTGACTGAATTATACGATCTGCTCGCGGCGGCCGACCGAATCCACATTCTTCTGGGGATGGGCAAGAATCCCGCCAATAATGACACCTGTTTTGTTCAACGCGGCGTGTTGTCGCGGGAGAAGATTATCCCGTTAATCGCCCAAAAACTCCGCCAGCAGGGCAAGTGTGTCGTGATTGAAACCATGTAAAAAATAAGCCATTCAGTTTCAGGACTGAATGGCTTTGGATGGTTTTTCAATGGGTTTAATCAATCTCATCAAGAGAAATTCTATCCATCGCTGCCAGAGCTATCTTGACATTGCCAAATGGGGCGCTGACGGCAAAACCTGCTACATGCGGCGCCAATTGCGCAATCATCTCCCGTGCGATTTCAATGCCGATTCTGCGGCCCTGCTGCTGGGTTGTTGCTTTGGACATCCGTTCCAACAGCGCCGGCGGCACAACAACTCCCGGCACTTCATTGGCCATAAACTCCGCATTTTTGAAGCTGGTGAATGGCCAGATGCCCGCAATTAACGGAATTTGACTTTTTTCTACAGCCGACTGAAAGGCATAAAACATTTCAATATCAAAAACCGGCTGGGTGATAGCATATTCAGCCCCGGCTGCGGCTTTCTGATGAAAGCGGTCGATTTCCCGATGAAGCTCAGAAGCGGCTGGATTTGCTCCAACCCCAACCGTAAGCGATAGCGGGCCAGGCAGCGTATTCCCCGCGATATCCAACCCGCGGTTAAGCCCCTGCACCACGCGTGTCAGGGCAACCGAATCCAGATCGAATACCGCCGTTGCATCGGGATACTCGCCGAGTTTCGGCGGATCGCCGGTGATTAACAAGACATTGTTGATTCCCATCGCAGCAATGCCAAGCAGGTCGGATTGCAGGCCGATGATATTTTTATCACGGCAGCAAACATGCAGGATGGTTTCGATATTGACTGCCTGCTGGATTTTCACCGCGGAGACCAACGGACTTAACCGGGCGCTGGCTCGCGGACCGTCAGGAATATTGAACGCATCAATTCCATAGTCGGCGCAAAGTTTGGCTGATTGAAGGAGTTTTTCGGTATTAACTCCGCGAGGTGGTGTCAGTTCCACGCAAAAAACAGGGTAGCCCTACGCAATTTTTTTTCCGAGAACGGACTTTGCGGCAAACGGTTTTGGTTCAACACCGGCTTGTTTGGGTTGACTTGAAATAGAGATTGTCACCGATGAAGGCTTTTTCGTCATTGCTTTCGCCAATGGGCGGACGGCTTTATTGATTTCACGAATATGTGCCGGCGTAGTGCCGCAGCAGCCGCCGATAATCTTGACGCCGGATTCAAAGAAGCGTTTGGCATATTCAGCCATATATTCCGGCGTACACATATAAAGCATTCGTCCTTCCACCTGTCGCGGAAGACCGGCATTGGGTTGAGCACTGAGGGGCTTATCAGTGACGTCACGGATTTTTTTTATTGCTTCGAGCATATCCGAGGGGCCAACTGAACAATTAAGCCCGACAGCAGTAACTGCCGAATGAGCGGCCAGTATTGCTATCGCCTGTTCAATCGGCAAACCAAATGGTGTTTCTAATTTGGCGGTACAGACCATCTGGGCGACAATGGGTTTATCACTGACACTGACGGCGGCATTAATCGCCATTGCAAGCTCATCATTATTTGTAAATGTTTCCAGCAGGAGAAAATCGACCCCCGCACCATGCAAAGCCTTCGCCTGTGTCATAAATGCTTCGAATGCGTTTTGTTTCAGGTGTTCGGGGACCTGCGGCAGATCGATTCCCAGTGGCCCAATTGACCCTGCAATCAGAGTTTTATCCTGTGCCGCCTGGCGAGCGATCTGTGTCGCGGCAACAATGACTTGCTCAAGGCGATCCGCTAATCCGAATCGGGCCAGTTTAAAAGTATTGGCGCCATAGGTATTGGTTTCAATAAAGTCTGCCCCGGCTTCGACATACTGGCTGTGAATTTTCTTGACCATTTCCGGGCGTGTTAAATTCAACTCTTCAAAGCATGTATTCAAAAATGCTCCCTGCTGATAGAGCATGGTTCCCATGGCGCCATCGCCAATTAGGATTCCCTGTTGCAAAAGTTCTACTAATCTGCTCATTTTGTCCTTTAAATCAAAAAAATTAGAAAGTGGCATTATTCCTTTTTTCTCCGAAAAAGCAACCGCAGAATCAAGCGTTGCATTAAAATATAATTATACAAAATAGACATTGAATTACCAGATTACGGCTAAGGTTATAGGTATAGCAGAGAATTAACCTTGGAAACTATAGAATGAGGATAGAAACAAAAACAAAGGCGACGGTCGGATTCGAACCGACGACTAACGGTTTTGCAAACCGTCCC
>CAYTHV010000127.1:0-9963 GCA_964437685.1 uncultured Pirellulales bacterium | reverse complement strand
CCTATTATGATAAGACTTACGCCCTGCGGAAACTGGATGGCGCCGATTTGTTTATATGCTTCTGGGGGCCCATGAAAATCGCACATACTATAATGAGTTTTAGTTTTGAAGATGGGCAGCATTTGTGTATTTCAATCGAAACCCGCAAGGAAGTCGGCGAGAGCTATTCGGCGATTAAGGGATTTTTTAAACAGTTTGAACTGATTTATATCATTGCTGATGAGCGGGACTTGATACGATTACGCACCAATTATCGCAAAGAAACGGTGTACCTGTACAGGCTTGACGCAAAGCCGGAACTTGTTCGTGAGGTACTGCTGGATTACTTAAACAGTGTCAATCAATTGAATCGGCAGCCGGAGTGGTACAACGCTCTGACTCAAAACTGCACCACGGCGATACGGGGACATACCGTTCCCTATGCTCACGGCAAAATGGATTGGAAATTTATCGCCAACGGCTATCTGGACACGCTTTTGTATGAACGCAAAGTGATTGATACGAGTATGCCGTTTGAGACGATTAAATCGCTGAGCCGGATTAATGATAAAGCCGCCCAATGCGGCGATGGCGATGATTTTTCCAATGCTATCCGAGCCGGGCTGCCATGTCCGCCAAGTCGGAAAAAAACGGTTGATCTGCAATAGAAACGGAGCAATGATATGACCTATTTAATTTATAATGCCATTCGCAAAAAACTTCATCTCGCTTTGGTTTGGATGCTGGTATTATTCGCGGCAATGGACTTATCCGGATGCCTTCTTGGACAAAATCGACAGACAGCCAACGCTATTTCCAAAGAGGAACTGCGCGATCGTCTGGACAATTTTGCGGCGGAAAGCAAGGTCGTCTTGGATGCTGCGATCAGGGAAATCGAGCAGGCATCGGATACCAAAAAAACGCAAATGATATCCGTTCAAATGCGGGTTAAATTTCTACAGGGCTTAAATGCCATGATGAATCAGGATGATGCGGTGGTGTCATTTATCAATACCTGGGCATTTTGTGTGCGGCTGCGGATATATCTTGAAGAGGGCGAGGGAATGCAACTGTATGATAAAAATCAGCATCTTATCGTTGCTGCCGCCAGGAAGATTGAAGCCCATATTGAGGACGTTGGCAAACTGTTTTTGCTCAACGGCACGTTTGAGACGACACAAAAAAGCATCCGCGAATTTGCCATGATGAATCCGATTCAGGCAAACTACTCCAACCTGATACTTTATCCTACCGATACTAAAAGTGAGCAATACTCGACCCTCAAGTCGATTGTGGGTATTCCAATGACCCCGTTTCGCGCTATCGAGGGTGTGGATCGCACCGCAACAGCGGTCAATCGATTTACCGACACAGCCAATCATTTTTCGGATGTAATTGCCGATCTGCCGGAGTCAACGCGGTGGCAATTGCTGATGCTCTTGTATGAATTGGAAGAAAGCGAAATGGCCGTATCACTTGTCTCCAGCACAGACAGCCTTTCCGACAGTGCCGCCAAACTGGCCGCCTTTTCCGACCGGCTGCCCGAACGTCTGCGGGAGCAAACCAGTCTTTTGTTGGAGGAAGTGGATCGCAAGCAGGCAAATTTACAGACCACGCTCCAGCAGGCCGAGAAAGTCTCGGCAACGGTTCAAGCTGCACTGGAGACAGTGAAAGACGCATCTGCCTCAATTGATGTAACGGCCAAATCAGTCAAGGATACGGCGGATGCGTGGGGGAATGCCGCAAAAACAACCGCCGATGTCGCCAAAGACATTGCCCTATTAATACCCGAACAGAAAGAGTCCGCATCAGAGCCGATACGCATTCAGGACATTCAGCAGACTATGGATAAAGCAACTGCGGCGGCGACAGAACTTCGTGCCGCCACCGCTGAAATTAAACAACTTGTCAGCGATGACTTTGTTTCCAGGACAACCGCGATTCTGGTCTGGCGGATCCTCGAACTGGTTGCGGCAATATTGGCGATGGGATTGATTTATAAACTCATTGTGCGGAAGATAGACAAATGGGCCAACAGGGTCGCACTCGAAAAAAAATAAGTACCCTCTTTTTTCTCTTTCTGTAACGGCAGGAATGTATTACATCCAAGTATTGGGTCATTGCTTTTGGGTTGTATTGGTTGGGAATCAATTGATTTTAAAACTTATGGAACGACACATTCTTCATATTGATATGGATGCGTTTTATGCATCCATCGAAGTATTGGATAACCCCGCCCTTACAGGTAACCCCGTTCTTGTTGGCGGAACCCCAAAACAACGCGGGGTTGTGGCCGCCTGCTCATATGAATCCCGCAAATTCGGCGTTCATTCCGCCATGCCGATGAGTCAGGCAATTCGGCTTTGTCCGCAGGCTATTGTGTTGCCTGTTCGCATGGGCCGCTATGCGGAGATATCCAGGCAAATCCAGAATATCTTCCACCATTATACGCCAGACGTTGAACCGTTGTCTTTGGATGAAGCGTTTCTGGATGTTACGGGCTGTCTATCCCTGTTCGGCAGTGCAGAAATGATTGGAAGGAAAATTAAACGTGACATCAAAGAACAGACAGGTTTGACTGCATCGGTGGGTGTCGCTCCGAATAAATTCTTAGCCAAGCTGGCATCGGATTTTAAAAAGCCGGATGGGTTTGTTGTTATTCCACGAGAAAATATACAGCAGATTCTTGATCCGATGGATGTTTCTAAAATCTGGGGCATTGGGAAAGTAACTGCCAGAGAACTTCAGCGGGTGGGTATCAAAACTGTTCTCGAACTTCGAACTGCTCCACGATATACGCTGTCAATGGTTTTTGGCAATCAGGCCGAGGATGTTCTACGATTGGCTCAAGGTATAGATGACCGTCCAGTAGAGCCGTATGCCAAAGCAAAGAGTTTTTCTGCGGAAGAAACTTTCCCGACCGATATTCAGGGCAAGGAGGCACTGCTGGGTGTCCTGCTTCATCAGGTCGAAGAAGTATCCCAGCGGCTCCGGTTGGAAAAAATGCAGGCACGTACAATTTCTTTGAAAATTCGGTATGGGGATTTTAAAACTATTACACGAAGCTTCACAATGGATAAACCTACCAATACCACCAAAATACTTTTGCAGGAAGCAGGGGAGTTGCTAACCCAATGGCACAAAAAGTCGGCTGGTCCTCTGCGGCTTTTAGGCTTTGGGGCAGCCGGATTATCCGCTGAAGGAATTGGCCAGCAGTTGTTATTTTCCGATCCCGAAGAAGAAAAACAAAAGAAAGTCGACGCTGCTTTTGATACCATTCGGGGGAAATATGGTGATGGCTCAGTCAAAAGAGGGTAAGACTTGTTCAATGTTTCGAGAGGAAATGCCACCCGATTTTGTTAGATGATGTTCTAATCCCCTCCGACTTTGTAACACTTTAGCCATACGCGTCAGCCATATCAAATAATAGATTAGTTTAGTTTTGTTTTGTTGCCACAGCGTTCACAGAGAACCTTTTCCCTGGCCGACATGAATGACACGGCATGTTTCCAAATCCATCACGTAATGAACTTCCGCCTATCATAAAGCTATGTCCTTTTTTTGCAACCTATTCAACCCATTTACCGGATGAGCCGAAATTTTTAATCTAAGGTAGGTTCTTTTTGATTCTTTTGTGTGTGCGTAATGCTTTTTGAAAGAATCGCTATTTTACAAGTATTTCCAGAGGCTGGTATGGAAACAGACCTTGTCAGTTTTCATAACCAATTGAATTTATTGAGTTATGATTGACAGAAGTGGCTTTAAAGAAACTCTAAATGAACCCATGATATGGATTTATATAGTCTTGAATTACGGATAAAGGCCGGTAAATTTGTTGACGCCGGAGGCATACCATCGTATATTAGAGGCAGAGGTTAAAACAGTGAATAATGTGAAAAAAACACGGATACGGTTTGATGTTGAACGCTGCAAGGGATGCGGACTCTGCGTGCTGTTTTGTCCTAAAGGGTATTTACGGATGTCGGAAGACTTCAATATCCAGGGCAATCCTTATGCGGAGATTATGGATCCGGCGGCGTGCAATGCCTGCGGTATTTGCTTTAGGATGTGCCCGGATGTAGCCATTGATATCAGCGATGATACGGCTGAAACTGGAGCGAAAACGTCCTCTGATTCAGCCCACCTTTCAGGAAAGTAAACATTGATGAGCGAAAAAATTCTGCTGAAAGGCAACGAATTGCTGGCCGAAGCGGCGGTGCGCGCGGGATGTCGGTTTTTTGCCGGCTATCCGATCACGCCGCAAAATGAGATTCCTGAATATTTGTCCTGGCGTCTGCCGCAGATTGGCGGCACATTTATTCAGGCCGAAAGTGAAATCGCGGCGATTAATATGCTCTTTGGAGCGTCCGCCGCGGGTGCACGGTGTATGACCAGCTCATCGTCGCCGGGAATTAGTCTTAAACAAGAAGGAATTAGTTATATTACTGCGGCCGAGCTGCCGTGCGTCATTGTCAATATGGTACGCGGCGGGCCGGGGCTGGGCAATATTCGTGCCGCCCAATCCGATTATTTTCAGGCCGTCAAAGGCGGTGGACACGGCGACTACCGGCTGATTGTTTTAACGCCGGGGACGCTGCAGGAAGTTTATGATTTGACGATGGCTGCTTTTGACTATGCCGACCACTGGCGCAATCCGGTATTGATTCTGGGCGATGGTATTCTGGCACAGATGGCAGAGCCGGTTGAAATGGAACCGTATCGTCCGATTGTTGATTTGCCTGCCAAGGACTATGTTCTTGATGGCTGCCGCGGTCGAAAGCCTCGCGTGGTGAAAACTCTCATTTTGCGTCCCAATTTAGGACTGATAGATCACAACGCACATCTTCAGGAAAAATATCGAGCTATCGAAAAAGCCATTCAGCTTTGTGAAGAATACGAAGTTGCGGATGCCGAAATTGTGATTGCCGCATACGGTATTACGGGTCGCATCGCCAAAGGTGCGGTCAAGATGGCTCGCCGCAAAGGGATCAAGGTCGGCTTGATTCGTCCTATTAGCGTGTGGCCGTTCCCCAAGGAGCCGCTTATGAAAGCGGCGCAAACAGCAAAGCGTTTTCTTGTCGTGGAAATGAGCGAAGGACAGTTTATTGAAGATGTCAAATTAGCAATCGAGTGCAAACGTCCGGTGGACTTCTTCGGCAAGGGCGGCGGCTGGTATCCTACCCAGGAAAGTATCCTCGAAAAAATTGAACAGATGGCCGGACGGCAGGGAGGGACAAAATAATGGAATTTCGTAGTCCCGAAGCGTTATACCCCGTCCAGACCCATTATTGTCCCGGCTGTGGGCACGGCATCGCGCATCGGCTGGTTACCGAAGTGATCGACGAACTGGGGATTCGCGAAAAAACCATCGCGACGGCTCCGGTTGGCTGTGCGGTAATGTTCTATGATTATATGAACTTTGATATTATCGAATGCGCCCACGGACGCAGCCCGGCGGTAGCGACCGGTATCAAACGCGTTTTGCCGGATCGTGTGGTCTTTACCTATCAGGGGGATGGCGATTTAGCGGCGATTGGAACCGCTGAAACCATTCACGCGGCCAACCGCGGCGAAAACATTACTGTGATTTTTATCAATAACGCGATTTATGGTATGACCGGCGGCCAGATGGCGCCGACGACCATGCTGGGGCAATACAGCACAACCACGCCCGGCGGTCGCGGCAAAAATAAAGAAGGCGGCCCGATTCGGGTTTGTGAGCTGCTTAGCAATCTTGACGGGGTATGTTATCTGGAACGCACCGCGGTCAGTACGCCCAAAGATGTGGTGATGGCAAAGAAAGCAATCAAAAAAGCTTTTCAAAATCAATTGGCCGGCAAGGGATTTTCGCTGGTTGAGATTTTATCGATGTGCCCGACGGACTGGAAGCTGTCGCCGGAAGAGTCGCTGAAGTTTGTTGACGAGGATATGAAAAAAATCTTCCCGCTGGGTGTTTATAAAGATAAGTAAAAGGGCAAGGGGAAAAAGGTAAAATGAACAGGAATCCGCCGATGGCGGATGCGGATAAACGATGCAGGAAACACGAATTATTATTGCGGGATTTGGCGGACAGGGCGTTGTCGCACTGGGCAATGTGATGGCGCGGGCATGCATGATCGAGGGCAAGAATGTAACCGGCATGGTGGCCTATGGCCCGGAAATGCGCGGCGGCACATGCAGCGCGACGATCGTTGTCGGCGATGATGAGATTGCCTGTCCATTTGTTGAAACGCCGGATCAGGCGATTATCCTCAATCAGCAATCGCTCGATAAGTTTGAAGATACGATTATTTCCGGCGGTTTGGTTTTGGTGAATACCTCGATTATTCAGCGATTGCCGAAGCGAAACGACCTGGAACAGATCCGGGTTGACGCCTCGCAGATTGCCCGCGACCTGGGGAATGTCAAAAGCGCCAATATGGTTGCACTGGGGGCGTATATTCAGCATACCGGCCGACTCAAAATGGATAGCGTCGAACGCGGAATGCGGGAGCTGTTCGGCGGCAAAAATCCGGTGATGACCGAAATGAACGTCCGCGCCCTGCGCGAAGGCGCAAAACGATTTACGCTTGTGCAGGCGATTGTTGCAAAGTAGGCGATTTCAGCTTGTAGTTGAGAGTCGTCCAGTTTACGTAATTGCAGAGGGAATACGATGGCATCGGGAACTGTCACAAAATTTTGGAAGGAGTGTCGATGGGATGCGACATGGTACTGAAACGATTTTGGTACGCTGTCCGAACTGGGTTGGCGATGTAGTGATGGCAATTCCCGTTCTGGATTGTCTCAGGGAGAACTTTTCGGATGCCCGGATCATCGGCATTGTCGGAAAAAACGCTCAGGGCATTGTGCGGGATGGTCAGTGGTTTGATGATTTTATCGATTGTGAGGATAAAACCCTGGCCGGGATGCGGCGCATGATCAGGAAAATCCGGACGCTGAAGCCGGATATGGCGATTTTACTGACCAATTCATTTCGCTCTGTTTTGCCTGTCTGGCTGGGAGGGACAAAACAGATATACGGTTATCGGAGAGACTTTCGCGGGATGTTCCTCAGCGGCGGGCCAAAGCCGCTTCGAAGCGGTTCCAAAATTATTCCGCGTCCCATGCAGGAGTATTATTTAGAGATATGTCGATGGCTTAATTTGAAATTGCCGAACGTAACAAAACCGAGACTTTTTATCGGTACGGATTTGCAGCGGCGCGGCGATGAAATTTTACGGAAATACGGCATCAAAGCCGAGGATAAAATCATCGGGTTCAATCCCGGGGCGAGTTTTGGATCGTCGAAATGCTGGCCTCCGGAACATTTTGCCGCAGCCGCCGAATTATTCATGCAAAAAAAGGATGTTAAGATTTTGCTGTTAACCGGTCGGGGGGAAGAAAAAATTGCGGAGGCGATTTTGGCGAAAACAAAAACGCCGATTATCAATACCGCGGGCGATCATATTGATCTTGAGATGCTAAAGCCGTTGGTTAAACGATGCGATCTTTTGGTTACCAACGATACGGGACCGCGGCATTATGCGGTCGCCCTTGGCGTTCCAGTGGCGGTGATTATGGGGCCGACCGATCCTCGATATACGTCTGCGAATCTGGAGAAAACGATTGTAATTCGATCGGAAGCGGAGTGTTCGCCCTGTCACAAGAAGATTTGTCCTACCGATCACCGCTGCATGAGACAAATTACTCCCCAGATGGTTTTTGAAGCCGGCAATAAATTATTAAACGGAGAGCATTGATATGCAGCCATCGCACTATCGCGAAAAATATATTGCCCTGCAAAAAAGCGGCTTCGACAGAAACGCATTATCCCAATTGGCAAGGCAAATTGCCAATTCCTTTATGGATCATTATTATCAAAACAACCGTTATGATGAGAATTATATTGACCTAATCTGTGAGATGGCAACCTCTTTTGATGACAAGGAATTAAGCAAGGTTGTTTCATCCGTATTTTTTAGCGTTATTATCGAGGAATTATGCGATGATTATGAGGATTTTCGGTTTGAGGCTTATAATCGGGTCATGTCGCAGGTAATTTCGTATTGCCGCAATGTTCCGGCCGGAAAAAAATAGACCGGTATCTGAATAAATTTAATCTTTTTTCCGCAGACGAACTATTCCGACGTACCGCCCGTATCCACGTTCAGGATCGTTGTTTCAATGGAGAGACAAAAGCAATAAAGCAAATCTATATATTGTCGCGTATAACCATTGGGGCAGATGTCGCCATTGTCAGCGTGCTGATACAGCGGATGTCAAACTTGTTTCCGAATGCGGAAATTATCATATTGGGAAGCCTTAAGCTTAGAGAGATATTCGGCGGAAATCCTCGCGTCCAGATAAGAGAGGTCGTTTATACGCGCGGCGGAGGTCTGCTTGAACGAATTGAGACCTGGTGCGGTGTTGTTGATCTGCTGGAAAAAGAAACCGCAGCGAACAGGTCAGGTGAAGTGCTGTTAATTGACCCCGATTCCCGTATCACGCAATTGGGAGTTCTTCCAATCATTGAGGAAGAAAACTATCTGCATTTCAACAGCCATATGGATTCAGCTTTATCAGAAAACGCCTGTATGGCCGAACACGCCAATATCTGGGCTGACCATGTTTTTGGTCGACCGGATTTCTGCTATCCGAAGCTTTGGCTTGAATCGAAGCTGATGAATCCGGCTCAGAAAATGACAAACTCACTGCGGCAAAATGGATGTCAAAGAATTACAACAGTTAATTTTGGTGTGGGAGGAAATCCTCGCAAACGAATTGGTCTCGGTTTTGAAAAAAAGCTGATATGTGAACTTCTACAGTATCCTAAAAGTGTGGTTATTCTTGATAAAGGTTTTGGGGCTGAAGAAGTGTCAAGTTCACAGGGAATTGCCGATGAAGTCAAAAGCAGGGGATACGCTGTTCATCAGGCCGAATTAAAGCATGATAATGTCGGGAATTTTTCCGAGGGTTTATTGATGGTCGAAGGCAGTATCGGGGAGATTGCGGCGGTGATAGGCGGCAGCGATGAGTTTATTGGCTATGATTCTGCCTGTCAGCATATCGCGGCGGCGATGGCGGTACCCACCGTTACCATCTTCGCCGGTTCAAATAATCCGCGATTCATTCGGAGGTGGAGCGCCTGCGGAAACACATTGTGCAGGATTATACACGTGGATACATTGGGTCACCCTGACGATATCAACCCGGACGAGATTATAAGCCGTCTGATGGAAGAACGTCCGCTGAAAACTCAAAAAGCGGAGCCTGCGCGAAAAATTGTAACCCATGAAAATCCTTCTCGCAGAAATGTGATAGATAGAGATAAATTGACAGGTCAAATGATTTAGTATAGAAGGCCGTACGCTGAATATGAAAATATTTTTTATATATCCGAATTCGGGTTCACAGGTTGGTTTTAATTATGGCGTGTCTCATCTGGCGGCGGTTCTGGCAAAAGCCGGACACAATGTTGCTTTCTGGCAGCTTTGCGAAGATATTGCACCTTTGCCGTCAAAAGATGAATTCGTCGCCAGAGTTAAACAGGAATCGCCTGACTTGCTTGCTTTTTCCGTGGTGACCAATCAGTGGGGTTATACGCAAAAGCTTGCTTCCTGGGCGAAAGAGATGCTGTCGATTCCAACGGTTTGCGGCGGAGTGCATGCATTAGCCAGCGGATGGGATGTTTTAGAGACCGGCTTGTTCGATTACATATTTCGCGGCGAAAGCGAGGATGCCTTTCTTGAATTCGTAGAAAAACTCAGCTGCGGCCACTCGGTGGAAGATGTCAGCAATCTTGGCTTTGTCGGAAACGGAAGGATAAAAATCAATCCTGTGGGTCCGCTGCCCGATTTGGAACGTCTGCCCTTCAAAGATTATACAATCATGGATTTCCAAAAGCTGATTGACGCCAAAAGAGGATGGGTGGGGCTAATGGCGTCGAGGGGTTGTCCGTTTTCCTGTACCTATTGCGGAAGCAAAACGATCAAAGACATCTATAGC
>CAYTHV010000126.1:0-9966 GCA_964437685.1 uncultured Pirellulales bacterium | reverse complement strand
ATATCGAATTCAGTTAGTTGAAGCCGATTCCGCGTTCTTGTCATTCCCGCGCAGGCGGGAATCCAGCAACTCAGGTTGTTTGTCAGCAATTACGCTGTCGGCTCGAATTTACTGAAATTATTATTGTCTATCGAGGGTGAACTGTCAGCAGACGCCAGATCGCTGTAACCAATACAATAATAAATACGGTCCGAACGACATTGCGGGGCAAAATGTGCATCAGGTGGCCGCCAATATAACCGCCGATTAAACCTGTCGGAAGAATCCATAAGGCGATTTTTAATGAATCAATAATGGCTATGCCGTGTTCGGGCAAAGTCCAGTTTTTATAGATTGCCCCAACCCATGAAATCGCCACGATGGTCGCGGCGGAATTACTCATCGCACGCTTGAGCGGGGTTTTAAGGAATACCTGCTGGAGCGGCGTGGAAATGGTACCGGCGCCGATACCCAGCAAACCCGCTCCAATCCCGGTAACAAAGCCGATTATCGCGGAATAAATCGGATACCTTTGAGGAAGATGCCCATTAGGGTCAATTGTCGCAGGCATTGGGGGCTGAAATAGTCGCCAGCAATTATAAATCAGTACATAAATCAAAAATATGCCGAAACTGCGCGTAAGCAGATAGCTGTTGCGTCCTTCAAATAGAGGCAGATTGCTCATCGCAACTCCCAATAAAATCCCGACGATCGCCATTGGAATCAGATATTTCAAAACCGGCTTAGTCATCGTTTGCGCTTTCCAGTGGGCAGCCAGCGAAGAAATCCCTACCAGAAAATTACAGATCATCGCAGACCCCTGATACAGGTGCTGATTTTCACCGAAGACTAAGACCATCGCTGGTATCATAATCGACGACCCGCCAAGCCCCAAAAGCCCGCCGAATAACCCCATCACCAGACCGATACTTAATAACTCGATTGCCTGAACCACAGTTATCGCTCCGGGTCAAAAAGTTCGTGGAATTTATCCTCGATACTCGGACTTTTGCACAAGGTTTCGCCAATCAGTACAGCCCCAACGCCAACCTTCACGAGCTTGCGAACATCCTGACGTGTTTTAATGCCGCTTTCGGAAACCAGCTCACGCGGATTTTCCACTAATTCCGCCAGTCGCGAGGTCGTATTCAAATCCACCACCATGGTACTCAAATCGCGATTGTTGATCCCAATCACGGCATAATGCTTTTGCGGGAAACCAATCATACTGCGAATCTTCAGCAGTGAATCGGCATTGTGTGATTCGATCAGTGTTGTCAAGGTCAGTTCGTTCGCCAAAATCAGCAAATCCATCAGATGCCCTGTCGGCAATGATTCGGTAATCAGCAATATCGCATCGGCGCCGGCGGCCCGGGCCTCATAGACCTGATAGGGGTCGATAATGAAATCTTTACGCAAAACCGGGATTGATACCGCCGCTTTAACCGCGGTCAGATACTCCAGCCGACCCTGAAAATACTTTTCATCGGTCAAGACGCTGATTGCATCCGCGCCGCAGCGTTCGTAGGTTTGAGCAATCGCCACGGGGTCGAAATCCGCCCGAATCAAACCCGCCGACGGCGACGCTTTTTTCACTTCGGCAATGACATTCAGCCCACGCGGATGGGATTTAGTGACCTCGCGATAAAAGTTGCGGCACTTGGGCATTCCGGCAACTTTTTCGGCAAGCAAATCCATCGGTACTTCCTGCTTTCGGGCTTGTACTTCCTGCACTTTATCACGAATGATTTTGACCAGGATATTACTCACGTCGGTTTTACTCCTGTGGCCTTAAAAAAGGTATAATTGAAAACTCCATCCTCTTGAGATGTACGATATAAATCCGCTATGGCCTGTTCCCAATCGGCGGTATCCATCATCCCCGACTGGACAGCCTGACGGCCCACTCCTTCGACCATCGCGGTAAAGGTATTTCTGGTAAACCCCTGAACCCATTGCGGGCGGGAAGAATCCACATAAACCACCCGCGGGGAAACACCGATACGCTCAAAACCGTTTTGCAGCAGTAAGGGGTATAACTGTCGTCCAATCAGGGCATCGCCCCCGCCGGCGGCCTGCAATTCTACCAAACATTGAATGGCCCGACGGGCAAGCATACTGTCCGGATAAAAATAGGCGCTGCCGTGGTCACCTTCGATCACGGTGATGATCCCGCCGGGTTTTAAGACCCGTTTTAATTCTTCTATCGCGGCGAGTGGTTTGGATAAATGTTCCAATACAAAACAGACAAATACCGCATCAAACATCCCATCGTCAAACGGCAATTGAAAAATGTCGGCCTGCTGAAAGTGAACATTACTGCTGCCCTGCTGCTTGACAGCCTTTTGAGCCTGTTCGAGTGATTGCGGTGAAATATCTACGGAGATAAATGAAACATCCGGATTGTTGCGCGTCAGAATGACCGTCTGTGCGCCGACTCCGCAGCCCGCTTCCAATACCAGTGATCCAACGGGGTAAATCTGGTCGCCGTGCAGCAAATCCGACAACGTCTGTGCCTGATCGCCCAGACGCTCCGATTCCCGTAAAGAATACCCATGCACATACGGCTCGGCTGCCGCCATCGTTAGCCCCCTTTACTTTTTGGACAATTGCACAAAAATCATCCGAAGCTGGCTGAGGGTTCCCTGCAGCATTTTCGCTTCGTTCTCGGTCAAATTGCCCTTGGATTTGGCTTCCAGTACACTCAGCATATCGATATTGAATTTGGCCAGCTCAAAATCCGGCTCAACTTCTTTATCCTTGTCGTCTTCCGGACGGATCAAGCCTAAAGCATAATATGCCTGCGTGGCGAAAATAGAGAGCAAACCTTCTAAATTTGCAGGAGGAAGCCGTCTTTCTTTTTCAGATTCCTCAGCCGGCTTTTCTTCAACCTTTTCTTTCAGCTCTTCTTTTTGCTTTTGAGCCTGCGATTTCCAATCCTCGTCGATAATCACTTTTTGGGGTTCGTTTTGTTCTGCCATGGTATCCTCATATCCATATTTATTTGTATTTTTTAATTCGTCCCAAATCCCGCTTCTGGTCTTTATCCTGAATTTTTTGACGCTTGTCATACTGGCGTTTGCCGCGGGCCAGGGCAATTTCACACTTGGCTTTGCCGCGGTCGTTGAAATAAATCCGCAGCGGCACAAGGGTATAGCCGCGCTGTTCCAGCTTGGTTTTGATTTTTTTGATCTGGGCTTTATGCAGCAGCAGTTTACGTTTGCGCGTCGGTTCGTGGTTGGCATTTTCCGCCGCCTGGGCATAAGGGGAAATTTTGCAGCCGATCAGCCAGACTTCATCGCCCTGAATCCGGGCATAAGATGCGTCTAATTCACAATCTTTATTTCGAAGGCTTTTAACTTCCGTTCCTACCAGCGCAACACCAGCTTCGACCTTTTCAACCAGTTCATAGTTAAAAAAGGCTTTTTTGTTCTGGACGACCTGTCCATTGTGGCCCTTGTCCTGCTTTTGAGTCATAAGTCGTTATCATACCGGAAGAACCGAAATTTGCAAGGCATATCCCCAAATCCATGATAATCAACCTTGTACAAATCAGGAATTACCCGCCTTAATCTCTCTTTTTTATCTAAATAAATTATAAATTTTTCATCGGTTTGCTTTGAGGGGTTGCCATCGGCTAAGATTTGGATATACTTACATGTCTTTGAAATATACTATGTTAGCCAAAAATATAAAGGTTTGGACTTATGGATCATTTTAGTTATAAAAACGGGAATTTATTTGCGGAAAATATCGCGGTCAACAGTATCGCCCAGGCCGTGGGAACGCCGGTGTATATCTACAGCAAGGCGACCTTCCTGGAACATTTCAACGCCGTCAAAAAAGCGTATTCGGAAATCGACACCCTGATTTGCTATTCCATTAAAGCCTGTTCGAATATCCACCTGCTCAAGATGCTGGCCGAGGCGGGCAGCGGATTTGATATTGTCAGCGGCGGCGAACTATTCCGCGCCAAACAAAGCGGCGTAGATACCACCAAAATTGTATACGCCGGCGTCGGGAAGACCGATCAGGAAATTATCGATGCACTTAATGCGCCGATTGGATATTTCAATATCGAATCCGAAGAGGAACTGGAAAACCTGATTACCATTTCCCGCAAACTTGGCAAAAGCCCAAAAGCGGCGTTGCGGGTCAATCCTGACGTAGACCCTCGCACACATACTTATACCACCACCGGCAAAAAAGAATCCAAGTTCGGTGTCGATATTGAACGGGCACGGCAGGTCTTCGATAAGTATGGCCGCAATGGAACGGTTCAGCTTGTCGGCGTTCACGTTCATCTCGGTTCTGCAGGCAAATCCGTACAGCCATACGGTGAAGCATTGCAGAAAACAATTACACTGATAGATGCCCTTCGAGCGGATAACTTTACCATTGAGGTTCTCGATATGGGCGGCGGTTATGGCGCCGACTACGAAACATCCACCGCACCATCGGCAGCAGATTATGCCAAGGTCATTGTGCCGCAAATCAAAAATAAAGGCCTTAGACTGATCCTGGAGCCCGGCGCCAGCATCGCGGCCAATTCGTCAATCCTGCTGACCCGTGTGCTGTACCTCAAACAAGGCGGCAAGAAACGGTTTGTGATTGTCGACGCGGGAATGAATGACCTGATTCGTCCGCCGCTGTATGATGCGTTCCATTTTATCTGGCCGGTCGAGGTGGAGTCCGCGCTGTTGCCGCCGAAGAAAAATCGCTACCTGAATATGGAAGGATGCGAAACGGTCGATATTGTCGGCCCCATCTGTGAAGGCGCCGATTTCTTCGCCAAGGATCGTCCGCTGCCGCCGGTCAAACGCGGCGATTTGATTTCAATCTTTACCGCCGGGGCTTACGGCTATACGATGAGCAGCAATTACAATGCCCGCCCCCTGCTTCCGGAAGTGCTGGTTGACGGCGACACCTTTACCGTTATCCGCAGACGACAGACATACAATGATCTAATTGCACAGGAAATATAATATGATGAATTCTACCATCAGAGTCGGTGCTATTGTAGCCGTGATATTGGTTTTGGCCGTGGTCGGATGCCGCAAGAAAACGAATCCGGCCCCTTCTGCACCGGCCGTAACACAGAAAATTACCGTCATTAAGCCAACAACTGTTCCTGCGGATGCAAACGCGGCTTCAACCGGCTGGTTGACGGATTTCGCGGCGGCACAGAAAAAAGCCGCAACCGAAGGCAAAGATTTGCTGATCAATTTTTCCGGCTCTGACTGGTGCGTCTGGTGCAAACGGCTTGACGAAGAAGTCTTCAGCCAAAAATTATTTCTCAACGAAGCACAGTCCAAGTTTGTTTTTGTGCTCCTGGACTTTCCCCATAACACATCCGGACAAAGCGAAGCCCTTCAGGCACAAAATCAGCGGCTGATCGATCAATACGGCGTTTCAGGATTTCCAACCGTTATTCTTGCCGATGCAACGGGCAAGCCATACGCCCAAACGAGCTATGAAGAAGGCGGCCCTCTTGCTTACCTGGAACATTTTGGCCGAACTTCGAATGCAGCGTCCGGCCAAATAAACCCAAAGGATAACTTTACAGCCCCATCTTGTCCCGCAGATAATTCTTGAGCTGCGCGATATTGACGCGTTCCTGAGTCAGGCTGTCGCGTTCACGGACGGTGACGGTCTGGTCTTCTTTACTCTGGCCATCCACGGTCATGCAATACGGCGTACCGGCTTCATCCTGACGACGATAGCGGCGGCCAATGGCGCCTTTTTCATCATAAAATGTCGCAAAACACGGCTTTAATTCATCGTATATTTTGTGAGCGATTTCCGGCAGGCCATCTTTTTTGACCAGCGGGAAAATCGCCGCCTTGATCGGGGCCAATGCCGGATGGAATCGCAGCACGCTGCGCTGTTCGCCGTTGACTTCATCCTCATCATACGCATCAACCAAAAATGCCAGACAACTGCGGTCGATTCCCGCTGACGGCTCAATGACATACGGCACGAAACGCTCTTTGCTTTCATCATCAAAATAGGACAGCGGACCTTTGACCCAATCTTCGGCCTCCTCTTTCAATTGCAGCTTGGTCACATCGCGTGTCTCATACCAGGCATTCATGGTTCGCATTCCGCGCTGGTGCTGCCGCAGGTCAAAATCTTGACGATTGGCGATGCCTTCCAGTTCCTGCCAGTCGCCGGAACCAAACGGGAATTTATATTCGACATCCACGCACGCCTTGGCATAATGCGCCAGTTCATCCTTATCATGATCGCGGAAACGGAGATTTTCCTTATTCATTCCAAGATTCAAATACCAGTTAAATCGGAATTCTTTCCAGTGGTTGTACCACTGTTCATCCGTGCCGGGCTTGCAGAAAAATTCAATTTCGGCCTGTTCAAATTCGCGGGTACGGAAGATGAACGCCTTGGTTGTCACTTCATTGCGGAAGCTCTTGCCGATTTGAGCAATACCAAAAGGCACTTTGACGCGGGAGCTATCCAGCACATTGCGGAAATTAGCAAAGATACCCTGAGCAGTTTCAGGCCGCAGCCACAGCGTCATGGTATCGTCGGCATTCGCTCCCATCTGTGTTTCGAACATCAACTTAAAGGCCATCGGTTTATTGAATTGGCCGGCTGTACCGCAGGATGGGCAGAGTTTGTGTCCCAGTCCGAATTCGCCGAGGTCGCCGACGTGGTCGGGTTTGTCCTGCAAGTGGTCAACACGGGTACGGGTACTGCATTTTTTGCAGACGGTAACAAGGTCGGCAAATTTGTCCGCGTGGCCGCTGGCTTTCCAGACCATTGGGTGCATCAAAATCGAACAATCCAGACCGACAACATCGTCCCGCATCTGAACGACCGCTTTCCACCAGGCATTGCGGACGTTGCGTTTCAGCTCCGACCCGAGCGGGCCGTAGTCGTAGCAACTGGCCAATCCGCCGTAAATTTCACTGGATTGGTAGATAAATCCACGCCGCTTACATAATGCCACGATATCGTCAAGCTTGGTCAATTTTGCCATAACATCATTTCCTAAAAGGAGTTAGCCATTAAATATAAAATTCAAACAGATCGATTATTATATCCATAAAAGTTGGAATTACAAGAGGTTAAAACAGATGTCATATTCCAGACACCAGATTCCAGAATTTGGGTTCGTTTTTTAATTTTAGATTGTAGATTGTATATTGTAGATTGGTGGAGTCTGGAAATTGGGTTCGTTTTACAAAATAGGTTTTTTGACAGGATAAACAGGATTTACAGGATAAAAAAAGCAACCACAGATTTCGCAGACTGCACAGATTAAATGGGTTTGTTTTGAGAAAAACCAAGAACCGAAGAACATAAGAACCCAAGGACTTAAGAATAACAGGGGATCGCCCCACGCCTTCGCGGGGGCAGGCTCTGCGGCGATGAGAGATATTGCAACATAATAAAAGACTTTGCAAGTCGCAAAATTGGGTTCGTTTTGTTTTTTTGTAATCCTTCATTCCTGTATTCCTTCTTCTTGCCCTGATTCACTATTTGCTGAGTTTCCAGCCGGAGAGAAACGATCCCTCCATATATAGGGGCGGAAATGGAACTTATAAAAAATTTTCTGGTATTTTTTGATGTTCGGGTTTTGTAAGCACTGGCCGGAAAAGAGGTAAAAATTTTTGCGACTTTTTTGATTTTTTTGTAAGTGGTAAAAGATTGTCAGACATAGTCGGTTTACAATAAGGTGGTTTGCGAGGAATATCAATTTAAGACTTCCAAGACATACACTCATAACCCGCGGAGGCAAACGGGGCAATAACGCCGCCAAGCCAAGTCTCTCAGCTTAACAATGAATCAGTTATTAAGTTATCCGTTTACGGGATATTCCATTTGGGTTCGAATAACCACCAAATCATTATAACGCTTTCCAATCAGCAGACCCAATGGAAGAAGATACAGCAAATTGAAAAAGACCGGCAATAGTATAATTATCATCGGATAGACATTATCAAATAATTGTACAAACCCAAGGGGGCTAAATAACAATAGTATTTCATTATCAAATATCCCGCCGATAATAAAAGGCAAGGCAAAATAGAGGATTGCAAGAAATCCCAACAAATAGCCAATTTTTTCGTTCCTGGGTTGCCATGTTACAAATGTTTCAATCAATGTGAGGATAACTAAATATGCGCTGAACGTCATCATTACTATACCGAGAAACTCATAAACGCTGGAATGTGCCATAAGGCCGCCAGTGAGTGCAAACCCCAGCCAGATTGCATAAAGAATCAAACCACAGACATAATTCGAGTTACACATTAGTTTGACAAATAAGCCTTTTGTCCGATAGGCGCTTCGGCTGATTTCAAGATATTTATCAAAGCTGCGGATTGAAAACAAAGGGACTATCACAACCGTTAGCAAACTGACAATCCAAAAACTCCTTGTGGCCTCTGTCGAATTATCAATTACGATCGATTTATAAAATAGTCCGAAAAGGACCGCCATGAAACTTATCGTAAATATAATCGCTCCTGCCCGGCTGAATAATGACTCATATTCGCGAGTAAATCGCCGGAGTATTCCGATGTAAGCCCAAATTGCTGTAAATCCAGCACATAAAGAAATCAGATAAAGGATCGGCATTTCCATCGTAAAAAAACTTGCGAGGGCATTTTCAAGTTTTTGTTCTTTAACTGCATTAGCCAACATCCCCATAACGGGACCAAATGCAAATAATCCAATGACCAGCAATACCGGGATACTGGTCGATTTATTCTTTTTATATGTTAAAACTGAGAACAGAAGGGCTTTGAAATTCAATGTAACCGTCAATACCGCCAGAATCGTCACAATTTGCCCGATAAGTGATCCAGACAAGTCTCCGGCAAAAGCAAAAAATAGACATAGACAAAGATTGATTGCCGCTGTAAATAGACAGAAAAGGTTGCGTCCTACCAAAATTCCGATAGCTTTTTGAGAAGCACTGACCGGAAGCATTCGGAAAAAATCGAATGATTTGTCCGCAATTTCCTTTGTCACGACATTAGAACAATTTGTCGGACAGACAAGCCATAACAAAAAGAGTTCCAAGATGGTAAATTGAACAAACAATCCCTTATATAGGTCTGTAATCTCCGTATAAGCACCATTTCCATATTGGTAAATTGAGCTGTTGATGAGTAAAACCAGCAACACAATACAGAAATATAGCGCTCCAAATACCCAAAACTGCTGCGGACGAAGTTGGCTAAAACGATAACGACGAATAATTGGATTTGCGAACATAATAGCTCCATATTAGCTCATGTGCAGATTTTTTTCGATAGACAGCGTTACAAACAAATCTTCAAGACTGGTCTTGTGCCTTGACAGCTCAATCACACCAACTCCTTCAGTAACCAGCCGACGATTGATCTCAGCAACCTGTTCCGGCCCTCCATCACACGATATGGTGAAAGTATGATCGGAACAACTTAAAACTTGAACAATATCCATACATCGCAAAACTTTTTCAGCAATCTCGGCATCTCCCAGAACTTTTATAATAATCGCCTGCTGTCCTGCAATCTGGTATTCAATTTGTTCAACACTGCCATACATCACCAAATGCCCACGATTCATAATTGCAAGGTGAGTGCAAAAACCCGAAAGTTCCGTCAGAATATGAGATGAAATAATGATCGTTTTGCCTTCTTTCGCAAGCTTGCGAAGAATATCACGAAGTTGAATACGTGCCATTGGATCGAGACCTGAAGCAGGTTCATCCAGTAATAATAACGCCGGGTCACGTACCAAAAGCGTAGCCAATCCCATTCGCTGTACCATGCCGCGAGACAGATGACGAATCAAGCTGTCCTTTTTCGATTCAAGCGATACATCCTGCAATGAACGATTAATTCTTTCTGTGATTTGCCCTGTCGGAACACGATATGCCCGCGCAAAAAAATCCAAGCACTCCCAAATGGTTAAATCCGGATAAAGGTTGAAAAAATCAGGCAAATAGCCGATATTTTGACGAATCTCAAG
>CAYTHV010000125.1:0-9993 GCA_964437685.1 uncultured Pirellulales bacterium | reverse complement strand
CGGGCGGCGGAAATCGAAAAAATCGCGACGGCAACTGCGATGGGAATTCGTGCCATCGCCAAAGCCATCAATGAGCAGGGCGGTGCAGATGCGGTGAAACTGCGGGTTGCCGAGCAATACCTGTCCGAATTCGGCAAGCTGGCCCAGACCAACAATACGATGATTATCCCCACGAATCTGTCGGATATCGCCGGGATGATCAAAACTGCAACCGCTGTATTTGCCCAGGGCAAGGCCGGCGAATAAAAACCCTAAAAATTTGATAGCCAAACCAAAACAGCGACTCAGACGGGTCGCTGTTTTTATTTAAATAGCGTTTTTTGTGAATTATCCATGCGTTTTATTTTAGAGAAAGAGAAAATATCTTACACGGTAAAATATAAGGATAAAAAAGTATTGCAATGCAAGAAATATACCATTATGCTTTTCCCTATAGGAATAGATTGGATTAAAAAGTATGGTTATTTCTCAACGTTGTAAATACGCATTAAGAGCGATAATAGAGCTTGCCAGAAGAAAAGCCAGTACTCCGGTGACAATTCAGGAGATTGCTGCCTCGCAGGGAGTTTCTGTGAAATTTCTGGAGTCAATTCTTAATGAATTAAAGCATGGCGGTTTTGTCGAATCTAAAAGAGGCAGCGAGGGCGGTTATTATTTGATCAAAGAGCCCTATGAAATCAAACTCGGGGATATAATCCGTTTAATACATGGTCCAACAGAAGATATTGTGAAGGAAAAAGGGGAGGCGGATTATTTTGGCGCTTATGCTATGAAGCGTTTTTGGTGGAAGGTCGTTATTGCTATTGATAAAACCTATGATGAAACAAGCATCGCGGATCTGATTGAATGGGAATTAGCCTCCCAGCATGAGGCGGTAAATTATATGATCTAAACAAAGGCAACAGGGGAATGAGTGCCATCTCATAACCTTTTTAATTATAAATGGTTATGGATACGGATTGGCAACTAAAGAAAAAAATGGAGAGGGCGGTCTTGGGGCTGAACGCCAGCGGTGTCAGCAACCTGATAGAAATAGGGCTTCTTGTGTTATGCGAAATGCTACTGTCGTTGAACATACAACGCATGGATTGGTTTGAAATAGGGTTTCATACAAGATTTTTATGGTAAATAATATCCACATAAAAAACCGAGGAGGCTATCTTGCTTTTTTGCGTCAGACAGGTATAATATTTAGCTTTGAACAAATGGTAAGAATACCTAAAATTAACAGGAGTACCCGAAAATGGGCGTGAAAGTAGCAATTGCCGGCGTCACCGGCGCAGTAGGACAGGAATTTATCAATATTCTTGAACAGCGGAATTTTCCGGTGGATAAGTTGCTTTGTCTGGCCAGCGAACGGTCGGTCGGCAAGAAAATCAAGTTCAAGAACAATGAATATACAGTAGAATTGCTGACAGAAAACAGTTTTAAGGGGATCGATATTGCCCTGTTTTCCGCCGGCGGACAGCGGAGCAAGGATTTTGCTTATGCCGCCGCCAAAGACGGTGCGGTGGTGATCGATAATTCATCCGCGTTCCGTATGGATCCGGAAGTGCCGCTGATTATCCCGGAAGTCAACCCGGAAATGATCAAAAAGCATAAAGGCATTATTGCCAACCCGAATTGCTCGACGATTATTGCCAATGTTCCGATCTGGCCGCTGCATAAGGCCAACCCGATTAAACGTATGGTGGTCAGCACGTATCAGGCCGCCAGCGGGGCGGGACAATCGGCGATGCTGGAACTGATTGAGCAGGCCAAGGAATTTCTGGCCGGCAAGCCTATCACAACCAAAAACCTGAAATATCAGCTTGCGTTTAACCTGTATTGCCACGATTCAAAGATCGGGCCGAATGGGTATAACGAAGAAGAAGTCAAAATGGTTAAAGAGACGCGAAAAATCTTTAACTGCCAGACGATTGCGATTACCGCCACGTGCGTGCGCGTGCCGGTTCTGCGGGCGCATAGCGAAAGCATCAACCTGGAATTCACCGACCCGATTACGCCGGAACAGGTCAAAGACCTGTTGAGCACGGCGCCGGGCGTGAGCATCATCGACGACCGTGAGAAGAATCGCTTCCCGATGCCGACCATCGACGCGGCAGGCAACGACGATGTGTTCGTCGGACGTATCCGCCAAGATGAATCGATTCCGGATAACCGCGGGATTAACCTGTGGGTTTCCGGCGACCAGATTCGCAAAGGCGCAGCTCTCAATGCGATTCAGATTGCAGAGAAGCTGATTTAAGAGAAGTCAGGAGTCAGGAGTCAGAAGACATAAGTCTGGAAGCCAGAAAGTTTTTTTCTGGCTTCTGGTTTTTAAGCAAATACATTTCAATAGAAGGAAAAGCAGAATGAATGATGCAGCCAGAACATTTCGAGATTTGATTGTTTGGCAAAAAGCGCATCTTTTGGTTTTAGAAATTTACAGGATGACGGAGTATTTCCCAAAAAGCGAACTTTTTGGATTGACCTCACAACTTCGCAGATCGGCTGTTTCTATTCCTGCTAATATTGCGGAGGGATTTCGAAAATCAACGGCAGCTGAAAAAGCCCGTTTTTTTAATATTGCTCAGGCATCTCTTGAAGAAACTCGGTATTATCTTATTCTTGTCAACGATCTAAAGTATGCCAACCCGAAACCAGCGAGCGTTATTTTGGAGGAAACAAGCAAGTTGCTTGACAGTTATCACAAAAAGTTGAAATGCGGACCCAAAGTTTCTTCTGACTCCTGACTTCAGACTTCTGACTTCTTTCCTTATGGCACAAAGAAAGATCAAACTGAAAATCAGCTATGATGGAACCGCTTACCACGGCTGGGCGACGCAGCCGGGGATGGCGACCATTCATGGGACAGTTTGCGATGCGATTGAGAAATTGACAGGTGTTCGTGTGGAGCTTTGGGGTTCTTCACGCACGGACGCCGGTGTTCACGCGCTCGGCCAGGTTGCGGCGTTCAGCATCGACAGCCCCGTGCCGACGGAGAATTTTCTTCGGGCGCTCAATCATCTGCTGCCGGAGGATATTGCGATTCTCGATGCGGCGGAAGTTCCTGAAACATTCGACCCGATTCGCGATACACAGAGCAAAATCTATCGCTACACCATTAACACTGAGCCTGTTCGACCTGTGATGGATATTCATCATTGCTGGCACAGGCCGGGCAAGTTGGATATGGGTGCGATGGCCGCCGCCGCGGGACGATTGCTCGGCAAAAAAGATTTTAAGTCCTTCGCTTCGGCTGCCGATACGCGTGAAAGCTCGGTACGGACGGTGCTGCGATGTGATGTCAAATCGGACGAACCGTGGATTTATATTGATGTCCAAGCCGATGGATTTTTGTATAATATGGTACGCAACATCGTTGGTACGCTGGTCGAGGTTGGCCGCGGGCGATGGTCGCCGGAAGATGTTGATAAAATTCTCGAAGCCAAAGACCGCAATGTCGCAGGGCCGATTGCTCCGGCGGGCGGGCTTTGCCTGATGGAAATATTCTATTGAAAATTGTTCATATTATTACACGATTGATTCTCGGCGGGGCGCAGGAAAATACGCTGATTACCTGCCGCCTGCTTGCTCAGCGCGGGCATGAGGTAACGCTGATTACCGGTCCCGCTCTGGGGCCGGAAGGGGGATTGTTCAATCAGACCAAAGACGCGGGCTACGAGGTGATTGTTTTGGATTCGCTGCGTCGGGCGATTTTGCCCGGCAAGGATATCGTTGCTTATCTCCAGCTCAAACGCCTGCTGCGAGAACTTCAGCCGGATATTGTTCATACACATTCGGCCAAGGCGGGGATTCTGGGGCGATGGGCGGGAGCTGCGTTAAAGGGCCAGATCGAGTCAGATTCACGCAAGCCGTTTGTGGTGCATACGATTCACGGACTGCCGTTTCATCCGTATCAAAATCCGCTGCTGCGGAAATTATATATCGCGGTTGAGAAATCCGCCGGTAAATGCACGGACGCGTTTTTGACGGTTGCCGATGTGATGACCGAAAAGGCGGTGGCCGCAGGTATTGGCGTTGATAAGCCATACACGACGGCGTATTCGGCGATTGATGAGGAGTCCTTTGTTCGCAAGCCTTCGGATGAGGAGATTAAGGCGTTTCGCCGAAAATACGGCATCAGCGATCAGGCGGTTGTTTTTGTGACTGTCGCGCGGCTGGCGGAATTGAAAGGGCATGAGTATATTATTGAATCGGCACGGCGGCTGGCGGCGCAGCACGAAAACTGCTGCTGGCTGTTTGTCGGCAATGGGGCGCTGACCGAGCAAATCAAAAAACAGATTCAGATGGCCGGACTGCGTTACCGCGTTAAGTTGACCGGTCTTTTGCAGCCGGAACAGATTCCGCTGGCGATCCATGCTTCGGATATTCTGGTGCATTGTTCGCTGCGCGAAGGGCTGGCGCGTGTGCTGCCGCAGGCGATGCTGTGCGGCAAGCCCGTGGTCAGTTTTGATATTGATGGGGCCAAAGAAGTGGTCAATCCGAAAACGGGTTTTCTGATTAAACCGATGGATATTGACGGCCTGACGGAGGCCTGCGGCAAGCTCATCGAAAACCCCATCCTGCGGCAAACCCTCGGCAAAGCGGGCTTAGAAAGCGTCCTTGAGAAGTTCGCCCCTGACACGATGGTCGATGTCATTGAAGATGTGTATCGTAAGCTTGTAGAAGGACAATGCTGCGATACGCAATAATGGTCGTTACTTCAATGGCAGTTTGAGCAGCGCGAACACTGCGAATGAAAGTCCAACCATAATGACGGAGAAGAGTACCAAATAGATATTGGCCTTTTTTCTGTCCTGTTGGAATATTTCGCAGATTCCGGTTTTCTTGTAATTCATCACCAGAGTCATCGCGATAATCGTCAGAATGTTCAGCAGTCCAAACGCAGCAAAGCCTCCCCATTTACCGTAAGTTAGTAATCCGCTGATGCCGGCGGCAAAGTATGAGATGATCACCAGCACGACGAATCCAAGCAGGATAAGCTGCGGAGACGGCATTTTTGAAACGGTGTCAACGTAAGCCATGCCTTCAAGTCGGCCGGGAACAAACGAAAGATTATCCTCAATGAGATTGTTTCCGGGGAATAATGAGAATGTTGTGAATGGGATATCTTTGGGCGGCAGTGACGCCATAAAAGCCTCCGGTAAGTTGTTTGTATCGGGGCAGATTTGCTGATTGCACTGGAAGGCTTTGGATTGTTCCTGACCGGCGAGCTGCCAAAAGCCTGTCAGGGTCAGTGACACACGGCCGGGCCTGCCGTCTTTATAAATCACAGGATAAAAGGGTTTTTCGGATGGAAATTCCACATAGAGACATGGCCGTCGGCGATAGAAGCGCCTGGGGTCTTGCCGTGTGCTGTTGGGTTCGTTATTGGGGTCATTACCGGCAACGTAATAATTGGGTTCGCTGCCTTCTCTCCAAACGGTCAGAAGTGAGTATTCCGGAGTCAAATATTTTGCATAGGCCGCAAGTTCGGCTTCAGTTGCAAGTCTGCCGTATCCGTTAAGCTGCTGTGCCAGCGATGACACGGAATCCGCCTTGAGAAGTTCGATACGCACGCCATTGGCGTCAATTTCGCCAAAGCTGCCGGTACCGCCAAAAGAATTTGAACGCTCCATCCCGAAATAACAAATGGGAATGGTCCATAGTTGAGTCGCAATCACCGCGTAATTGGTATTGGTCAGTAGGGTTTTTGCGACATCATGGCAATCGGGGCCATAGAGTCGCGGCAGCATTTTCGCCAGATGAAATTGTGCCTGATCGCTTTGGCACTTGAGAGGAAATATCCAGAGCGAGTTTGCATCCGTGGTCAGCCGGGGCGATACAACCATCTGCTGGACGCCATCGTGCCAGTTGATGATTGCCTGTTCCGACCGATACATTCCGCGCTGTTGGCGGAATTGGGTGGTATTGGGGTCATTAGGCTCTGCTGCTGGACAAATCGTATGTGTGAATACGAGGGACAAAACCGCAAAAAACATGATTTTTCGCATAGGTAATCTCCATATATTTTTTCTCATTTTATCCAACCTTTATCCGTGGTCAAGATAAAAAAGGGAAATAATATATATTATATTCAGTTTGTTGGGTGTACCTCACAACAACATAATTAAGATATATATTACCCAGAATAATCTTTGTTATTATTCAGATTGTATAGAAAGCATACGATGAGCGTTGAAAAACCGAAAAAGCCACTCAAAAAAAGCGTTTTTGAATGAATATTGAGGGGTATTCTCGGATGGCATAAAGGTTGCACACTTGAAACTCGGTGGCATAGTGCGCTGAGTGATTATGTGACATAAATTGAGTCGTAAAAGGTAATTTAGGTTCACGGATGAGCCATAATAAGGATGACATGTTTGTTGCAGTAAGCGACAAGGCACCGGCCGATTCGGGGCCGTTCGTGTCTGATGCGCAGTCCCAGGTCAATTCGGAGGACCTATTTGCGGGTGATATGTCATTTATGAAAGATTTGCTTCCCCCCAAGACGGCAGGTGCCGCGGCAGAAAAAACAATCAGCAGTGCGGGATTTCGCCCATTGTATCTTATTGTGGCGGCGAATATCCTGATTACGGCAATTCTGGGTATGGTTTTTTGGTTTGCCCCGCCCAGAGTTTTCCTGTCGGCGCAGCCAGCGACGTCATCTTTACCTTCCGATTCCAATTCGACGGCGGCGGCGCAGCCGGTTGCAGCAGTGAATCCAGTTGTTCAAAATAATCAGACTACAGCACCTCAGGTCGCCGATAGCAATGCTGTCGCTGAGTCACAGGATGAAAGCCAACCGCAGGCGGCTCAGAGCGTTTCACTGAAAATGGCCGAAGCGCTGGTAACGCAGGGTGAATTAGTGAAAGCGAGCGATGTTTTTCGTCAGATTGCATCGAACACTGCGGTAGGGGGGGCGGGAAGTGAGGAATTTCGGGATTATCTGAGGCTGCGTATAGCGGCGTGTCTCCATCAAGCCAATCTGGTAGATGCACAAGCCGCCTATTTTGCCGAAGCACTGACAAGCCGCTCGGGACTGGTTCGCGGGCTTGGGTCTTATTATCTGGCGACAGTTTACTTCAAACACGGCGAATATCTGCAGGCCCGCAAATATGCTTATCAGACGCTGGGACTGCTTAAAACATTTAGCGAGGTTGTTCCGGCCACGCTTGAGGCGGATATGTATTTTCTGGCAGCCGAAAGCCTGAGTCGATATGCCCTGAGTCTTCATCCGATAGATCAGGAATTGCCGGGACGTTTATGGTCGGACAGCATGGAAATGATCTGGCCGTCAGATTTGGACCAGACAGTGTTATGCGAGGTGATTAACTCCTCGGCACAACGGCTCAGCGAAGGGGCGGGCGGTCCCAGGCTGCAAGTGGATGCGCATCAGCCCGCGGGCAGTCAGTGGTCACAGGTCTGTCTGCAAAGTCCGGTTGAAGAGACGATTGTAAAATTAGTTTCGCTGACCGGGATGGGGCTAGTATGGCAGACGCCGGATACGGTGGTACGCTCGCGTCCGGTTACGGCTTATCTGCCGAAATCCGCGGAACAATATATTGCTGAAGTGATTGCCGGTTCAGCCGGGTTGGTGTGGAAATACGACGGTCAAAATGCGACCATTTTTATCCCGGATAACTATGACGATTTCGGGCAGCATCGTTCGGCGATTATCAGTGAGTCGGTGGCGATCTGGCGACGTTTTCTGCTTCGGTATCGCGGCGAACATCGTACCGCCAATGCACATTACGCACTGGGGCGAATGTATAATCTGGATCATCAGTATGCCACCTCACTGGCGGAATTCAAGGTGATACAAAGCCATTTCGAACATAATCCGCTGGCGCCGTTTGCGTACCTTGAGGCCAGCCTGATACGGACACAGATGAAAGATTACTTCGGCGCCAAGGCCGATCTGAATGAAATGCTGATGCTGTATCCGGATTGCACCGCCGCCGATCACGCGACGCTGTGCCTGGCCGAAGCCAGTCTTGAAAGCAATCAGATTGAAGAGGCACGGAATTTATTTACTAAAGTTTATCAGCTTAATCTCAACAAAAACGGCCGCGTACAGGCGTTATACGGTCTGGGACGCTGTACCTTTCTGCAAAAAGACTGGGAGGCCGCCAAAAAGTGGCTCGGTGAAATGCTGGATAATCTTGAAGATAAATCCGATAAGCGACTGGCGGACGCCTGCCTGATGCTGGGGCGGGTTTTGATTGAACTGGGCGAAAATCAGCAGGCCAGTGTGGTGCTTCGTATTCCGCTGGGCGGGACGCTTTCCGATACGGAGTATGTCAAAATTATTCAGGAACTGGTGCAGGCGGAAATGGATCAGGAAAACTATCTGGAGGCATTGAATATTCTTGAAAGTGTGCCGCAGGCCCGACTTAGCCAGAAAGATTCCTGCGAGGTGTTGATCTGGCAATCGATAGTACTTCGGGCTATTGACGCTGCTCCCACGGCAGCATCGTTGATTCGCAGAAAGATTGAATATATTGCCGATTCCCAGTTGCGGGCGTGGCTGACGCTGGAATTGGCGCAAAGTTATTATTCGATGGGCGATTATTCACTGGCTCGGCGTGAGTTGAACGATATTCTTGCCGATATGCAGGATCCGATTCGTGTCCGGCAGTCGGAATTGCTTTTAGCGAAGATTGCCGAAAAACTTGAACAGCCCAGGCAGGCGGAGAAAATTTGTAAAATGATTCTGGCCGGCAATGACCTGGATCTGCCGGTTCGACAAGAGGTGTATGAAATTCTGGGGCGTATCTATACCGGTCAAAAAATGTATGACAAGGCCGCGCTGGCTTTTGCCGGGATAGCGTCGCAGGAAGGAGACCTGCCGTGAACATTTTTGGGCTGAAACTGCTGGTTTGTCTTGCGGCATTTGCAATTGGCGATGAAGACCCGAATGCCGTATCCGTTTTTTCCGGGTTGTCGGAGTCGACCGAAAAGGCGGGACAATTGCAGCAGCAGATGCGGATGCTTCAGGTTTCTGCAATGGATCCGAATTCAACGATGCAGTCGGATTCACTGAAATCACTGATTGGTCAGATTCAGACGCTAAAGCTTCCAATGGAAATCGCACAGCCCGCCAAACCGGCTGCGGATCAAAAGTCTTCGCCTGCACCGATTGCCGTGGTTCAGCCGCCGAGTCAGAGCGTGCCAAAGAAAGCCGACCCCAATGTCTCGCCGCTGGCTGAAATCGATGCGGTAAAAGAACCGCTCAATGCCCTTGCGGCGGCGGACGCCATGTACCGGATGGGCGACTATGTCCGGGCGATGCGATTTTATGATATGGTTGCCGCGCAAAAGTCGGAAGCAAATATTGTCCCGCGGCAATGGGCCATGTACCAGGCCGCGAATTGCATGCGTCGCCAGAATCCGGATCAGGCGATGGAGCTTTACGGTAAACTGCTTGCGGAGTATCCCAATAACGTATGGGCTTCCGCCGCGCTGGCACAGAAACATACGCTCGAATGGCTGAAAAAAAATGAAACAGAACTGAAACAACGGATCCAGATTGATGACCCTAATAGTTGATGAAAAGATACTTTCAAATGTGCTGATCCTGGAACGGGATTCGCGACAGGCGGCCGGTCTCCTTGAGGAGCTTGCACGCCGGAATATGCGCGGTACCGTTGCAGTCAATGATCAACAGGCGATGAACTTCGCCGAGCGGGCGACGTGGAATCTGGCGTTTGTATCGGATGATTTTATGTCGTGCTATCACGGATCGAGTGAAACGATTCTGCGGGTGCTGCGGCAAGCTCGCCCGGAATTGCCCATTGTACTGGTCGGATCGACGGATTCGTCGCAAAAAGCGTTACAGGCGGTGCGGGATGGGTTTGTCGAATATTTAGTCAGGCCGATCGATAAAGCCCGGGTGTCGGATACGCTGGATCGGTTCATACCGAATCATCCGATTACAATGCTGGAACAGATCGGTTTGTCCGGATTACGAAAAAAATGTATCGTTGGTGATAGTCCCGCATTTCG
>CAYTHV010000124.1:0-10008 GCA_964437685.1 uncultured Pirellulales bacterium | reverse complement strand
CCAGCCGCTGCTTGTGTGCTTTTTCTTCCTCCGCAAAACCCAGCAGGACTTTTTTCATCGCCTCTGTCGTGGTGCGTTTGGATAAATCAACATAGAATTCATACGACATCTGCTCCAGTGTGATCGCAAACTGAAGGATTTCAGCGAGATTTTCAAATTTTTTCATGAGCGGCTCCTAAAAAGTCACATTCACATCTTCACACGTCACAGAATATCATATCGTTTCTTCCCGAAACGTCAAGGTTTTGCTGATTCTCGATTCGCAAAGTCGGGAAATTGGGTTCGTTTTGCAGAAAGTTCGGAGATCGTAGTTCGAAGTTCGGAGTAGGGGCAAGCCCCCGTGCTTGCCAAAAATGGGTTCGTTTTGCAATTTTAGATTGTAGATTGGTGGGGTCGGGAAATTGGGTTTGTTTTGCAAAAGGGGTTTTTTGACAGGATAAACAGGATTTACAGGAAAAGAGCAACCGCAGATTTCGCAGACTGCACAGATTAATTGGGTTTGTTTTGTATTTCTTCATTTCCATGTCTCTCCTTCTATTATTCATTGAACCCTTTCAGGGCTCCGGTAGTTCATGGCCGGAAAGCGGGGACAGGTACAACACGGCCTGGCGGCCGCAACGCTACCAGTCCCCGTTTTCCGGGAAATCCGCCAGAGGAAAACGATCTCTCCATATATTAGGGGCAGAAATGGGACTTATGAATTATTTTTTCTGCATTTTTTTGTGTTTGGTTTTTGTAAGCATTGGCCGGGAAAGGAGAAGAAATTTTTGCGGCTTTTTGGATTTTTTTGTAAGTGGAAAAAGATTGTCGGATATTGCATGTCTTAAATGGGAACCGCAGATTACGCAGATGGCACAGATTTAATTTTTTCGACAGGATTAACAGGATAAAATTCTACCATGAAGCCCATGAAGAACAGGAAGATGTTTTTAATTATTTAAGGAAGTCAGGAGGCGGGGGCAAGAAAAGTTTTAAGTGTTAGGTTTTAAGTGTTAAGCAGTGGAATTTTTCCTATTTTTACTTTTTACTGTGAAGAACATGAAGCGATTTTATGTATTTATTGTTTTAGGAGTATTTTTGTCGGACTTGGTACATGTAAACTCCGTAGTTTCCACACTTGACAAATCAAGGTGGTTTTGATAGAGTTCGCAAAAATATAGACATGCTGAGTCTTTATTTAGCTGTTGAAGTTTTCGCAGTTCGATACAAAATGACATGTTGCAGCAAAAGAGGTTGACAAAGCCAAAACTGGAATCCGGAGAAAATTGAGGGTGATGAAAAACAAAGACAGCGGTTATCTTCGCAAACCAATATTTTTCCCACTCAAGAACAATTGGACAGAGAAAATGTTTTTACAGAAAAGCAGAAACAACTTGGCCGAATATCCAATCTTATAAATATGAGAAGTAATAGGAAACGTCAGTTGATAAAAACATAATATTGAGAGGGTGAAAGAATGAAATATCTATTTTGTTATTTAGGCATATTATGCATTATGGTTGGGGCATCAGTCAATGCATTTGCACAAACATTTTATCCTGTGGCGGATACATTTGTATTCGAAGACACCCCAACTGACACTTATGGCAGCACGTCCCCGCTGTATGCGGCCTACTGGGGAGCATCTGGCGACCTCCTGGCAAATGCGTTAATAAAGTTTGATTTAAGCTCAATTCCCAGCAATGCTACTGTCACAGGGGCACGAATGTACATTTATGTAACTGCATTTCATGCAATTGCACCTGGCTACAATATGATGGTTGATATATATGAAACAACAAGTTCATGGACCGAGGCGAACACCAACTGGAATAATAAGCCTAGCTATATTGATGACAGATGGGATTCATTCATCATCGATGCGGCCAACACATGGTGGGCTAGCGACACAGAAGATGAATTGATTCCGTTGGTCCAATCATGGGTAAATCAGTCACATGTCAATTATGGTGTAACTTTGACTGTAGGTGAGAGTGCATACAATCTGTACGCCTATTTTAGTTCGCGAGAAGCAACTAACTATCGGCCTCACCTTGATGTCACATGGACTACGCCCTCAGTTCCTCAAAAAGCTACGAATCCAAGTCCTGCGAATGGAGCAATCGATGTTTCTATAAATCCAAGTTTGAGTTGGAGCAATGGTGGTGGCGCCACAAGCTATAACGTTTATCTTGGAACAAATAACCCACCCACAAATATTATGAATGGAACCAATCAATCTGGAACGACCTGTAATCTTGGGATGCTTGCGTATGGCACAACGTACTACTGGAGAATAGACTCTGTAAACTCGGCTGGCACAACAACAGGTGATTTATGGCAATTTACCACGGTACCGCAGCCAACAGTTGCGACTCCCACATTTAATCCGGATGCTGGACCGTACACCGGTACACAGAATGTTACAGTAAGTTGTTCGCTTGCGGACGCAACGATTCACTACACCACCAACGGAATTGACCCCACCGAAAGCGACCCTACGATAGCTTCAGGCGGTACGGTTCAGGTTGACCATTCTTTTACACTCAAGGCAAAAGCATGGAAAGGCGGGTATTTGGCGAGCGATGTAAAAAGTGCAACATATACTATTAATCCGGCCACAGCAACAATTTCAGGCTGGATATCATTTTGTAACATGGCAGGAACTGCACTTGATGGGCGAAAAGATATAATTCCACATGAAGTTACAATATCAATTTGGGAAGATGAAGCTTATCAAGCGCCTACACATCATTGGCCCGCAATATTAAAAAATGTGTATCCCAAATCCAACCCAAATCAACTATCTGAATTCCAATATAGTATTGATGTAACAGATTTAGATTTACAGCCTAACATTGAATATACGATTGAGCTTTCAGTCTTTTCAGGGGTTGATTCAAAAAAACTCAGATTTAAAATGATAGATACGCCTACTGGATTAGTAGGCGATATACCTGGAGATGCTTTTACTAATCAGGTTAACTTTCGGCTAACATATGAAGATAACAGACATCCAAACAGATGGGTGAGGGGATCACGGCCAAGAGGCTTTACTTATGCTATTGCCAACAATTTTACAACTCAACAAAGAAATGCTATTCAGCGGGCAATGAATAAATGGAACGACACAGGATATACAGATATAAATGAGTGGCCTTGGGTTCTTGCTGATGTAAAAATTTACTTTGATAAAACTTGCGCCCAGTTACATCCGAAAGATCTTCCTCATGGATTAGCCACACCTCTGGGTGCTGGATTTTGGCGTGTGGACTTCGCTACTGATATTGCATGGTCTGTTCAGAGCTACCTTGGTTATACAGGTGTTACTTGGCAAAATAGAGAAGCTGGAACTGATGAAGTACTGGAAAATGTTGCGATGCACGAAATAGGCCATGTCTTAGGATTAAAAGATGTAGAGGACACATCAGAAACAAGAAAATGGTCTATAATGACATATGGTGGGGCTATTTTATGGCCAGGTTGGGCGGATGTTGTTAGCTTAATAAAAATGAATAGCATCCTTACCATAACAGGCTACTGTCCAATTGATCTTGAAATTACAGATAGTTTTGGAAAGATTGTTTCAAAAACTGTAAATCAAATTCCAGGGGCCACTTATACCGAAGAAGATATTGATGGTGATGGTGATATAGATGACCAGATTAACATACCCGATCCCAATACGGGCGGCTATTCAATTACTGTGATACCTAATCCCGGTGCTAATCCTGCAGATCCTGTGACATTGACAATTGAAGATCATGGCGAAATAACTATTCTGCTGGATGAAGTGCCTGTCGCTGATTTGCCAACAGAGCCAATTATACAATATGTCGATCGTACTCCGCCGCAACTTGTCGTCTCTGCTGACCCTAATGTTTTACGGCCTGCAAATGGGCAGATGGAGCCCATAACTGCGACGGTATCCGCATGGGATAGCGATCCTAACATGTCAGTAGCATTATCCAGCATTACAAGCAGCGAACTAGATGATGCCAATTATGTTACAGGTGCCGATTTTGGGACACTTGACCAAAGTTTCTCTTTGCGGGCATCATCCAGTACGACTGATCCGAATGGAAAAACATATATCATTACCTATGCTGCAACAGACTCAACAGGAAATGTAAGTTATGCGAGTGTAACCGTAAATGTTCCAGGTATTGGGTCGCCTGATTTAAACAAAGATAAGAAAGTTGATTTAATTGATTTTAGCATATTTGCAGAGTATTGGCTTGGAGCAGGTTGTACAGGTCCTTCATGGTGCAGTGGCGCTGATATTGATAGAAGTGCAAATGTCGGAATAGAAGATCTTGCTATACTTATGGGTCATTGGCTGGATGAGTTCGCGAATGAACCAGCTGGTATCGTCTGGGTCTCCATCAACGACTCCGGCGCAGGGATGAAAGATGAGAACGGGAATCCAATAAGTCACGGCGGTTTTACCGGCCAAATGAGCAAATACGAAACAACCAACGCTCAGTACTGTCAGTTCCTCAACGCCGCACTTGCTTCCGGCGATGTAACCGTTAACGGCAGTACGGTCTATGGTGCCAGCGGTACTAACAGTGGTGCAGATTTTGTTGGCCAGATATATTATAATCTCGCCGGTCCAGGATATACTTACGATAATGCAACCAATGGCGGTGCAGCACGAATACATTACAACGGCAGTTCATTCACCGTTGATCCAGGCTTTGAAAATCATCCCGTTACTTTTGTCAGCTGGTATGGAGCGACAGCTTTCTGCAACTACTACGGTTATGGATTGCCGACAGAGTGGGAATGGCAAGCCGTGGCGGACTTTGATGGCACATTTAATTATGGTTGCGGAGTTACGATAAGTAACAGTATAGCCAACTATTATGGTTCAACTCATCCTGATGGTACAACTGCTGTGGGTGCTTTTGGGACTTATGGGTATGGGGTATGCGATTTGGCGGGCAATGTCTGGGAGTGGACATCATCGATTTACGATGGAAGCAATCGTGTTATCCGCGTTGGCGGCTGGGACAGTCATGATAATTACTGTACAGTCTCGTGGCGGGACTGGGGCAGTCCAGACTATTCGGCGGCTTCCGTGTGTGCCGCAATGTTGAGCCAAGCGGTATGGTCTGGGTCTCCATCAACGACTCCGGCGCAGGAATGAAGGATGGGAGTGGTAATCCAATCAGTCATGGCGGCTTTACCGGCGAAATGAGTAAATACGAGACAACCAATGCTCAGTACTGTCAGTTCCTCAACGCCGCCAAAGTTTCCAACCTGATAACGGTTTATACGGATAATGTTGTTTATGCAGTGAGCGATACCAGTCATTCTCAGCCCTATTATGACCTTGCGGGTGCAGGTTATACAGGCGGTGAAGTAACCAATGGCGGAGCAGCCCGAATCAATTACATAAGTGGCCAATTCACAGTTGATGCAGATTTCGAAAATCATCCTGTAACATATGTGAGTTGGTATGGAGCAACTGCATTCTGCAATTATTACGGTTATCGGTTGCCGACCGAGTGGGAATGGCAGGCCGCGGCAGATCATACAGTAGAGGACCCCTATACTTATGGTTGTGGTGTTACTATCACGAATAGTATGGCCAATTATGAAGGTTCTGTGCATCCTTTTGGAACAACTGAAGTCGGTGTTTTTGGAATATATGGCTATGGGATGTGTGATACGGCGGGTAATGTCTGGGAGTGGACATCATCGATCTACAGCGGAAGTGATCTTGTTTATCGTAGCAGTGGTTGGAATGGCAACATCGGCCACTGTGCTGTCTCTGACAGACATCCTGGCCCCCCAAGCTATATGGACATGAACATGGGTTTCCGTGTATGCCGCGATGTTCCAATCCAGTGGGCAGAAAATGGACACTACTATCTGGTGGTTTATGGCAACTGGGAGGAGGCCGAAGCTCAGGCTGTAGCATTGGGTGGACATTTAGTTACGGTAAATGATGCCAATGAACAGCAGTGGCTGGTTAATACTTTTGGCCCCATTGATCAGGATGAGACCCCGAACCGCTTTTGGATTGGCTGCACGGATAAGGACAGTGAGGGCATCTGGACATGGTCGAGCGGCGATACCGGTACTTATACGTTTTGGGGAAGTGGCGAGCCTAATGGCGGCACAGAGGAAGGCGAGGATTATGTGTATATCGGCCGGTATATTGGAGGGGGGTGGAATGATGCGGGTGTGACGTATGCCCCCCGCGGTGTAGCGGAGTTTGAAAACCTGCCTACTCCATAAAATTGATTTAATGGCAGATAGAAGACAGTTTCCTATAGGGGCGGCCTTTCAGCCGCCTCTATTTTGTATTCGGCAAAATAAAAGGGTTAGACACTTTATTCGGTGAAAACAAGGATTGATGACGCTGGAGGGGATTGGGGACAGTTGTATTCAGTAAAAAGGTGAGGACACCAGGTAAAGTCCTGAAAGACCGAAAGAAAATCCCGGCTATTTTCAAATCCTGTTGAAAAACGCAGTATAGCGACAGATGTTTGAGGTGAGTGCGTTTGCATTCCGACCCAATTGGCAAAAATTAGGGATGTTCCGCTCTTTTAAATCTGATATCTGCTGTCTGGAATCTGTCGTCTATTCAAAAAACCAAACAAAGCCATTTGACTGCCGTTAGAGACATTGAAATTGACGATTTACCTTGACAGTTTTATGGCGAAAGGGTATCCTCCCTAAGTCTAATAAGTTATGTGATTAATGATAAAGGGCGGATTATGTATAAAAAAATGCGATTTTTATCTTGTTTTGCAGCAATATTGTCTTTTGCGGCGGTTGCGCAAGTCGATACAGCCCCAATTGAGCAGATTCGCACGCAGTCTGTTCAAGCCAATACGCAGCCGGATGCGGCGGCGATTCAGGTCATCGATGAATTTTGGCAAAAGAGCATTGACACGTTGATGCTGGCCGAAGATACGTCTGAAATTATCGCTGTCCGTGAGGAATTGGTAAAACAAAAAGGTGAAAAAGACCTGAGTTTTTATGCCTCCGCCTATGTCAAAACGGCAGACAAACACCTCAAATCGGCTTTGGATACGGTCAGCAAGTGGACTGAACAAGATAAACGTGTTCGCGTCGAACGAAACTTATTGATTTTGCTGGCGCAGCTCAACAGTATTGAATTAGCGGAATTGGCGATTGCCCGGCTGAGCGACGAAGACCCGATGGTTCGGTACTGGGCAGTGCGTGCTTTGACCAGTACCTCGATGGTTGCCCAATTGAAATCGGATGTTACCGGTGATGAAAAAAAGATGTCGCAGATTATCGCCGGTCTCGAAGATTATATCAAAAAACAGAATGATTCCCGCGCATGGCTTCTGATCGGCGATTTTGCCGTCCGATCCCAGACAGCCGCATCGCAAAACCTGCTGCTGTCGCTGGCTGACAAGCGAATTGATGCATATATGCAGTGGAATGTGACGGATGAAGCGGCGGATGCTTCAATTCTTAAATCCATCGGCTCACTGGTTCAGACGACAACGGCGCCTGCGGCCAGGCAAGACTTACTGGCTCGGTTTGGGCAGCTTTATTCCTGTGTGCTTCAACGCTATATGATGGGTGAAAACCTTTCTGACGCCTCGAAAGACCAGTTGACAACCGTGATTGCCGATGTGGAAGATGTGGTCATTGTGAAGATTCTTCCCGGCTGGACGGTAAAGTTTAAAGTCAGCCTCGCCAAGAGCTTGTCGATTGATAAAGATTATGAATTGCTGTTCGGTTCCGGCACACGTCCTGGCGATCTGGTGAGTCGTTTAAATTTCAATTTCGGCAAAGATGATACAGGCAAGGCTCTGCTGGTTCCCAAGCCGCTCCCCGCGGCGCCGGCTCAGCCTGCACCCAAATCATAGGCGGTGTTTTAACTCAAATGCGTCAGATGTACTGGTATCCGGATTTGCAGAAGCACACTCGCAGCCAACCGCAATGTTCCGGCTGGGTGTTTTGTGTTTTGAGCGGGATATTTTTGTCGAGTTTTTTTCTAACTGGCTGCAGGGAAAAGCCTGCAAATCCTAAATCTGATTCGATTGTGCTTCAGCAGCGGCTTCGGGCGCGGGTTCAGACGCTCGATCCTGCCGATGTTCGTGATACCGTCGGCACCAGTGTCGCATCGGATATTTTTGAAACCCTTTACGATTATCATTATCTCAATCGCCCATATCAGTTGATCCCCATTCTTGCTGCGGATATGCCTGTGGTTTCCGAGGATGGCAAAACGTATACCATTCCGATTCGCAACGATGTTTATTTTCACGATGACGTCTGTTTTCCGGATGGTCAGGGCAGACAGCTTGTCGCCGGAGATTTTGTCTATGCATGGAAGCGCATCGCCGACCTAAAGACTCGCTCGGTCAGTTGGTGGATTTTTGACCGGCGAATTACGGGGCTGGATGAATTTCGCGAATATACCAAAACGTGTCCGCACGGTCAGGTGGATTACAATCGCATCGTCGAGGGGTTGCAGGCGATAGATGATTTTACGCTGCAAGTTAAGCTCACTAATCCGTGGCCGCAGTTTGTGTACTGGATGGCCTATATTGCAACAGCCCCGATGGCACGGGAAGCAGTGGACTATTACAAACAGGAAATCAGCTTTCATCCGGTCGGCACGGGGCCATTCAGGGTGGATCGCTGGGAATCCGGAGCCTATGTCGAAGCATCCCGCCATCGTCGCTACCATCCCGATTTTTATCCGGATTCCGGCGAAGTCGGCGATATGGAAGCGGGCTTCCTTGTTGATGCAGGTAAAACCTTGCCCTTTGCGGATAAAGTCGTCTGGCGAATTGTCCCGGAAGATCAGCCGCGATGGAGACTGTTTCTTAAGGGGCTGATTGATTTAACGAGTATCCCCAAGGACAATTTTGGAGAGGTGTTTACCTCCGGCCTGAGTATGAGCCGGGAAATGACCGAACGCAATATCAAGATGGTAACCTTTGATGAGCCGAGTACATTCTGGATTGCTTTTAATATGAACGATCCGCTGCTGGCCAACAATAAACCGCTGCGTCAGGCAATCAGCAGTTCGATTGACCGTAAACGGTTTATCGACATTTTTTTTGACGGCAGGGGACATGAGGCATTTGGTTTTATCCCGCCGATGATGCCGGGTTACGATCCGAATATTGCCTCGATTTCCACGTCCCGATATGACCTGCCCGCAGCCAAAGCACATCTGGAGGAAGCAAAAAAGATTGCCGGCGGCAAAATTCCGCGAATGCGTCTGGCTATCGGCGGACTGGATTCCACCAATCGTCAGATATGCCAATATATGCAGCGAAGTATCGGGGCGGCCGGTATTGAAACGGAAATTGAACTTTTCGACTGGCCGACATTTCTGGAAAAGCTGCGCAAAGGCGACCACCAGCTTATGATTCTCGGCTGGACGGCGGATTACCCGGACGTGGAAAGTTTTTTACAGCTTTTTTACAGCAAGAACATTCCATATCCAAATGAGTTTGCCTATGCCAATCCGGAATTTGATGCGATTTTTGAGCATGCCTCGGTGATGTCGGATAGCCCTGAACGGACGGCTCTGTATCAGCAGGCGCAGCGTATTGTCAACGATGATGTACCGTGCGCCTACACCTATCATCGAATCAGTTTTATTATGGCGCATGCATGGCTTGGAAATGTCAAACCCAACTCGTATAAGAATGAGATGGCGGGTTGGGGAATGAGTAAATATTATCGCGTCGACCCGCAAAAACGGGACGAATACAAACGGGAATTTCGCTGAGATGTTTGATCAAAGTCTGACAAAATTGATTTGGGCTGCGGCGATGCTTGCCGCGGTCGGCTGTTCGAAAAAGGAAAATCCTTCCACAGAACGGGAAATGGTCATTTGCCGTCCCATGGTCAGCAAAGTCCAGACGCTTGACCCGGGCGACACACGCGATGTGTATTCGGCGTTGATTGTTTCCCAGATTTGCGAGCCTTTGTATGCGTATCATTATCTTAAGCGTCCGTATGAACTGATACCGCTGGTGGCCGCCTCGCTGCCGGAAATCAGTGCGGATGGGT
>CAYTHV010000123.1:0-10110 GCA_964437685.1 uncultured Pirellulales bacterium | reverse complement strand
ACGACGGTGTATAAGGGTGAAACGATTGATATCGCCCTGAAGAACCTGATTATTGGTCGTACCGCCCGTGACAATGTCCGCAACCCGATCACCGACGAGATGATTGTACACGAAAATGAAGTGATCACGCCCGATGCGGCAGATAAGATCGAACAGCTTGGCTTAGAATCCATTCGCGTTCGAAGTCCGCTGACCTGCGAAAGTAAAGTCGGCGTGTGCGCCCGATGTTACGGATGGGATTTAAGTACCAGCCTGCTCGCCGAAGAAGGTCTGGCGGCAGGCATTATGGCTGCCCAGTCCATCGGTGAACCGGGAACGCAGCTCACCATGAGAACCTTCCATACCGGCGGTATCGCATCGGTGTCGTTGATCGAAAATGACCAGAAAGCGACGCGCGACGGCATAATTAAATATATTGAACTCAACGTGGTTGAAGTTGATTTTGAGAATGGGAAACAAAAAACCGCCCTGCGTCGAAATGGCGAAATGGTTATTCAGGACGATAAGGGACGTGAGCTTGAACGGTTTAAAGTTCCGTATGGCGGTCTGATTGCGGTTAATGATGGGCAGAAAGTCAAACGCGGCGAGCGTATGTTTTCCTGGGATCCGCACCGTGTTCCGATTCTGGCCGAAGTGCCGGGTTTTGTCCGCTTGATGGATGTCGTCGAAGGCGAGACGATGCGTGTCGAAGAAGAACGCAAAGGCCAGCGAGGACGACCGGTTGTTATTGAACACAAAGGCGATAAACATCCGCAGGTTATCATCGAAGATGGTGAAGGCAAAATATTGGATGTGCATTATCTGCCGTCCAAGGCCCGTATTGAAGTCGATGAGGGACAGCAGGTTACTGCCGGCGCTCTGTTGGCTCGTCTGCCTCGCGGTGGTGCAGGTACGCAGGATATTACCGGCGGTCTGCCTCGCGTGACGGAAATCTTCGAAGCCCGCAAGCCGAAAGACCCTGCCGCAATGGCCGAAATTTCGGGTATTGTTGAGCTCAAGAGTGATAAACGCCGCGGTAAGATGACAATTATTATTCGCAATGAAAGCGGAATGGAAAAAGAACATCATGTACCGCGCGACAGGCACTTGAACTTCCATACCGGTGACCGGGTGGAAGCTGGTGATGCACTGACGGATGGTCCTTTGGTTCCGCATGACATTTTGCGAATTAAAGGCGAAGAAGCCCTGCAGCGTTACCTGCTTCGGGAAGTCCAGAATGTGTACCGTGCTCAGAGTGTTACCATTAACGACAAACACATCGAAGTGATTTTGTCGCAGATGATGAATAAGGTCGAAATCGAAAGCGTTGGCGACAGTTCGTATCTGCCCGGCGAAATCGTGGATAAGCTGGATTTCCGCAAGTCGAATGTTGATTTGTCGATGGGATTGCGAGTTGGCGAGCCTGGCGATACTGATCTGAAGGTTGGTCAGGTTGTGACCAAAGAGCAGCTTGAAGCGGCCAATGAAAAAGTGGAAGCACTGGCCGGCACACCAGCCAAAGGTAAAAAGCCCCGTCCGGCGACGGCAACGACGCTGTTGTTGGGCATTACCAAGGCTTCCTTGCAGTCGGACAGCTTTATTTCCGCTGCCAGCTTCCAAGAAACAACAAAAGTCTTGACGGAAGCTTCGTTGGCGGGTAAAATAGACGATTTGGTTGGATTGAAAGAAAATGTCATTTTGGGGCATTTGATTCCGGCTGGAACGGCATTCAAGAGGTATTTAGACGCCAAAGTCAAACACATGGGCGAACCTCCTGTGCCGCGGCAGCTTGAAGAATTGCGTCAGGCCAAAGAAGCCGATGCGGCAGCCGATAAGGCGGTCAAAGCGGCTTTGGGATTGGAATAAAAACTATAACTTGTTTATATATAATCGGTTAAGAACTTTTGGAGAAGATATGCCGACCATTAATCAGTTAGTTCGCAATGGGCGAAGAAACAAAGGCAAAAAGAGAGTTTCGGATATTACCGGGAGCCCTCAGAAGCGTGGTGTTTGCCTGATCGTCAGAACGCAGACACCCAAGAAACCCAACTCGGCGTTGCGGAAAATCGCCCGTGTTCGTCTGACCAATGGGACGGAAGTGACTGCGTATATTCCGGGTATCGATCATAACTTGCAGGAACACAGCACTGTGATGATTCGCGGCGGCCGTGTTCGCGACCTGCCCGGCGTTCGATATCACATTGTTCGCGGTACTCTGGATACCTCCGGTGTGAACGGGCGTAAGCAGGGTCGCAGTAAGTATGGCGCCAAAAAAGGCAAGTAAGTTTGATATAAAATCCGAGTTTGTGTAAATACGGGTTTTTCTAAAATAGTTAATACTGAAAACACAATAATTAGTGCAAGGTGTTTGAATGGGAAGAAAAAGATTCGTTGAAGGCGATAGCAGGTATTTAGTCGCTGACCATAAGTTTCAGAGCAAGCTGGTTTCCAAGTTTGTCAATTGCATGATGTGGGATGGCAAGAAAAGCCGGTCACTGGCTGTTTTTTATGATGCAATGGATATTATTGGCAAGCAGATTACAGAAACGCCCCCGATTGAAGTTTTTGAGGCCGCAATTGAGAACGTTAAGCCGATGCTTGAAGTCCGCAGTAAACGTGTTGGCGGAGCGAGCTATCAGGTACCTATGCAGGTGCGCCCCAAACGACAGCAGTCTTTGGCGTTTCGGTGGATTTTGGCGGCCGCTCGCGGTAAAAAAGGCAAGCCAATGTCCCAGCGTCTGGCGGGCGAATTGCTTGATGCCTTTAAACGCGAAGGTGCGGCAATGACGATGCGGGAAAATGTGCATCGTATGGCGGAAGCCAACAAGGCGTTCGCACATTTTGCCTGGTAATAAATTGTTTTTCAAAACTGCCACGGTTGTGCTTTACTTCCGTGGCCGTTTTTTTATAGACAGCCGGCTCATCTGACGGTATTGGTTGGTATCGTTGGGTTATGGGCGTGGCTGTTGTTTTTTTGTATTGAATGAAAAACAGAATAAGGTGTCAGGCTCGTTAAGATAGTTAATAATTATGGCTGATGATTTATCTTTAGTACGAAATATCGGAATTATGGCGCATATTGACGCCGGCAAGACGACGGTGTCGGAACGAGTGCTGTTTTTCAGCGGCAAGACATATAAAATAGGTGAAGTCCATGACGGCACGGCTGTCATGGATTACCTGGAAGAGGAGCAGCAGCGGGGGATCACCATTACTTCGGCTGCGACAAAATGTCCCTGGAGAGGACATGACATCAACCTGATCGACACGCCCGGCCATGTGGATTTTACGGCCGAAGTCGAGCGTTCGCTTCGCGTTTTAGATGGGGCTGTTGCGGTGTTTGACGCATCGGAAGGGGTTCAGGCACAATCGGAAACCGTGTGGAGGCAAAGTCAAAAGTACCAGTTGTCCTGCCTGATTTTTATCAATAAAATGGATAAAATCGGGGCTGATTTTGAGATGTGCCTTCGAAGTATTCACGAAAAACTTCTGTCACATCCAGTACCGGTACAAATTCCCATTGGTCAGGAATCGTCATTTGTCGGGATGATAGACCTGATTACGATGAAAGCGGTTTATTTCCAGCAGGAAGAAAAAGGCGCCAGTTTTTCAGAAGAGGATATTCCGGCGGAACTCAAAGAGGCTGCCGAACACCATCGCCATGCAATGATTGAAGCTGCGGCTGAATTTGATGAAGAGCTGATGGAGCAGTATATCAATGACAAGCTTATCTCAGAAGAGATGATTCGTCGTGCGTTGCGAAAGGGGACAGTTGCCAATAAGCTCAACCCTGTATTACTTGGTTCTGCGTTGCGAAATATAGGTGTTCGCCGTTTACTGGATGCGGTGGTGGATTATCTGCCGTCTCCGCTTGATATGCCGCCGGCAGTCGGATATGAAAACGGTGATAAAACAAAGCGGGTCGATGTGATTTGTGACCCCAAAAAACCGCTGGTTGCTATGGCGTTTAAAATTACCAGCGATAAACATGGCGATTTATACTTTCTGCGGATTTATCAGGGCACTCTCGGCAAAGGGACCCGCGTCTATAATCCCAATCGTAACATTAAAGAGAATGTTACGCGTCTGTTTCACATGCATGCCTCAAGCCGAATTATTATCGATTCGGCTTCCGCCGGTGATATTGTTGCGGCGCTGGGCCTTAAAGATACATTGACCGGCGATACACTCTGCGATACCAAAACCAATGTGATGCTGGAATCCATTTCGTTCCCGGAGACGGTGATAAGTATGTCCATTGAGCCGGTTACGGCGGCGGAACGTAATAAACTGGGCGAAGCATTGGCGATGCTGCGAAAGGAAGACCCGACATTCAAGTCAAAATTTGATCCTGAAACCGGGCAAACCATTATTAGCGGTATGGGTGAACTGCATCTGGAAATTCTTGAAAATAAACTTATCCGCGATCTTGGCGTAAAAGTTCGTGTCGGCAAGCCGCGGGTTGCCTATAAAGAAGCGATTGCCGGGACCGCTGAAGGCGAGGGTAAATTTATCCGCCAGACCGGCGGCCGGGGACAGTATGGCCATGTGGTTATCAAAATGGAGCCATTGTTCAGCGAAGATGGCCATTATGCCAAAGTCAATGAATTTGAAAATGCGATTATCGGCGGTTCAATTCCCAAGGAGTTTATTCCTTCGATTGAGCATGGAGTTATGGATGGGTTATCCAGCGGCTCTCTTGCCGGGTATCCGGTTGTCGGCGTGAAAGTCACATTGCTGGATGGCTCGTTTCATACGGTTGACTCTTCGGAATTGGCCTTTGAGCAGGCGGCAAGTATTGCGGTTCGCGACCTTTTGCCGAAGGCAACGCCAGTGCTTCTCGAGCCGGTAATGCGGGTTCAGGTGGTAACGCCGGAAAACTATTTTGGCGCGATTCAGGGCAATTTAGTATCGCGGCGTGGAGAAATTACAAATTCCTATTTACATGGCATAGTTCGAGTGATCGATGCGAAAGTTCCATTGGGAGAAATGTTTGGTTATTCAAGCCAGATTCGCAGCGCTACAGCAGGTCGCGGAACCTTTACCATGGAACCCCTGAACTATGAAAAAGTGCCGGAGCAAATTTCTGAAAAAATTCTTTTAGGAAGTTATTGACAATTGTTTAAAGCTGTTGTATAGTCCCTCTTTCTGGCCGAGCGAGCACGGTATGATATAATATCGTGCGATTCGAGTTGGGCTGTTCATCTCAATTTGAGATATTATGGACGGCAACTGAAATCCGCGAGGATTTTTTGCCAACGTCATTTGACGCAAAGACTTACAACGAGTATATGCGTTAAAATACAGATGTGATGACGGTTGGTGTGGTAATTTTATCTGTTTAAAAACTGGATAAAGTCTCATAATTTCGGCTTAGATAGATAGGAATTATTTCCTACCTTTAAATATAAGAAATTGACGCTGTGTCTAAAGTTTTTTGAGATATGGCGGTCTTTTTAAAAAATTATGTTTTTTTCTTGTTTTTGGAAGATGGAATTGGTAATCTCCCTATCTTTCAAAAATAGATATGTAGATGTCGCAAGTATAGATTAAGGGTTAACCATGACGGAAACCGAACGCATTAGAATTAGGATGGAAGCCTACGATCATAGGGCTTTGGACAGCTCGGCCAAGGAAATTGTCGAGCAGGCTCGTCGTACGAACGCACGTGTCAGCGGACCGGTTCCGTTGCCGACACGTATTGAGCGTTATACCGTATTGCGTAGTCCTCACGTCGATAAGAAGTCGCGCGAACAGTTTGAAATGAGAACGCATAAGCGTTTGATTGATATTTATGATGCAAATGCCCGCACCGTCGAAGCCCTTAACAGGCTTGTCGTTCCTGCGGGCGTTTTTGTTAAGATTAAGGCGTAGTCCGAAAAAATCAGAGCTGTCAGTTCTGGCACGACAGTTTTGTTGAAGTGATAAAAGACTGAGTGAGACTCAAAGGAAATTTAAAATGGTAATGTTGCTGGGAAAAAAGGTCGGCATGACACAGGTGTATAACGAAGCCGGTCAAATGACGACAGTGACGGTGATTCAGGCCGGTCCTTGCACGGTGATGCAGGTAAAGACACCGGAAGCCGATGGTTATTCGGCGATGCAGCTTGGTTTTGAAGATAAAAAAGCCCGTCTGGTTTTAAAGCCCGAAGCCGGCCATGCGGCCAAGGCGAATACCGCCACAAAACGGTTTGTCCGTGAATGGCGTCTGGAAAAGGGCGCAGAATTGAAATATAACGCCGGGGATGCATTGGATGTCAATCTCTTTGAAGGCGTAAATTATGTTGACGTGATTGGTACCAGCAAAGGTAAAGGATACGCGGGTGTAATGAAACGCCACAATTTCGGCGGATTTCCTGCATCGCATGGTACCGAGCGTAAGCACCGTGCAGGCGGTTCAATTGCCAGTCATGCAACGAACCGTGGTAACAGCGGTAAAATCAAAAAAGGTAAACGAATGGGCGGCCGGATGGGTAATGAGCGCGTTACCGCCAGAAACCACAAACTGATCTCCATTGATCCTGAAAATCATTTACTGATAATCAAAGGCGGTGTTCCGGGCCCAAACGGCGGTTATGTGGAAATTCGTACGGCAAAAACGAAAAAATAAACATTCAGTGGATTCCGACTGGAATAGAATATGATTGACATTGCAGTATATAATCGTGAAGGCAAAGAGATTGAGAGCCTGAAGGTTGATGAAAGTGTGTTTGGCGGTGTTATTCGCCATGCCCTGATCAAACAGGCCGTGGTGATGTATCAGGCCAATAAACGCATTGGTACCGCAGCAACCAAGCAGAAAAGTCTCGTCGAAGGTTCGACTCGCAAGCTGTATAAGCAAAAGGGAACCGGTAATGCCCGTGCAGGTCAGGTCCGTACCCCATCCCGCGTGGGCGGTGGTGTTGCGTTTGGCAAAAAGGCTCGGGATTTTAACCAGTCCATGCCTAAGAAACAACGCCAGCTGGCAACAAATTCTGCAATCTTGTCAAAGCTTCAAAGCGGCAGTGTCGTCGTCGTTGATGAATTGAATTTCACCGCTCCGAAAACCAAAGAATTCGCCCGCGTGCTGAACAATCTGAAGATCAATCGCAGTTGTCTTGTGGCGGTCAAAGATCGCAATGAGAGTTTGGTCAAGTCGGCACGAAATGTGTCGAAAGTGGGTTTAATGCTTGTCAACGAATTGAATGCCGGCGATATCTGCAATCGTCAAAAAATGCTGTTCACCAAAGACGCCTTTATGTCGCTGATGAACCGGGACTCTAACTAATACCGCAGGTGGTAATTAAGATGAATGAATACAACATTATAGTCAGACCGATAGTTACCGAACAGGGAATGCATTTTGCGAACACCAAAAATGCGTATTCTTTTGAGGTGCATAAAGATTCCAACAAAGTTCAGATTCGTCATGCTGTTGAGAAACTGTACAATGTGAAAGTGCTGAATGTCAGGACGGCTAATGTCAAAGGTAAAGTTCGCCGCAGAGGCCGTACTTTTGGCGTAACCTCCGGTTGGAAAAAAGCAGTTGTTGTGCTTCACCCGGATAATCGGATCGACTTGTTCTAATAAGCGAAAAACGTCGCAAATAAGGATTTGAGCAAATGGCAATTAAATTTTATAAACCAACCAGTAATGGACGACGGAACGCTTCGGTTATCGATTACAACTCTATTTTGACTGAGAGCAAACCGGAAAAAGGCTTGTGTGTACGCCTGGGAAAGACCGGCGGGCGCAATCATCATGGCAAGACCACGGTTCGTTTTCGCGGCGGCGGAGCCAGAAAGATTTACAGAATTATCGATTTCCGTCGTAATAAAGATGGAATGGCTGCCAAGGTGCAGTCGATTGAATATGATCCGAATCGCAATTGCTTCATCTGCCTGCTTGAATATACCGATGGTGAAAAGCGTTATATTCTGGCTCCTGAAGGGTTAAAAGTCGGAATGGTAGTTGAGAGCGGCGCTGAAGTAGAACCTAAAGTTGGTAATGCAATGCCATTATCGGCGATTCCAGTCAACGTCGAAATCCATAATATCGAAATGAACGCGGGGCAGGGCGGCAAGATGGTTCGTACTGCCGGCGGTGTAGCACGCCTGATGGCTAAAGAAGGCGATTATGTTACCATCATACTGCCCAGCGGTGAAACACGATATATCCGCAAAGAATGTCGGGCAACAGTTGGCCAGCTTGGTAACTCTGATCATCAGAATGTGCACCTCGGAAAAGCCGGCCGTAAGCGTTTCCTTGGTAAAAGACCGCATGTTCGCGGTAAGGCCCAAAACCCGGTTGCCCATCCGATGGGTGGTGGTGAAGGCCGAGCCAACGGCGGTCGTCACCCATGTTCCCCAACGGGTGTTCCGGCCAAAGGCGGTAAAACGCGTAATCCGCGAAAAACCACCAACAGCAAAATTATACGTCGCAGAAAGAATGGACGTGGAATCCAGTTGGTGTTATAACTTAACAATAACGACAGGAATTTACTAAAAATAATTGAGGATAGTCAATGGGACGTTCGCAGAAAAAAGGCCCTTATGTGGATGAAAAGCTGTATCTGAAAGTGCAAAAGCAGATTCAGAGCGGCCGCAAAGAACCAATTAAGACCTGGGCCCGTGCCTGCACGATTATACCGGAATTTGTCGGCTATACCTTTATGGTACATAACGGCAAAATGTTTCACAAAGTCTTCGTTACCGAAGATATGGTTGGACATAAAATGGGCGAGTTTTCACTGACCCGCACATTTAGAGGTCATTCCGGAAGCAAAGCCGAAGCTAAAGCATAAAACGGATTCAGACGGATGAATATAACAGCAATAGAATGCTGGATGTTTCAAAAGGTTAAAAACAATGTTGAGTGCTAAGAAATTCTTAAAACAGTCGCAAAAAAAGGGTGTCAGCGTCCAGACGCTTGCCGACCATCTGGCTCGCGGCGGAATGGATAAAGACGCAGCTTTAACTGCGGTGAAGAACTGGATGAAAGGATTGTTCGCAATCCAGCCCGGAAAGCAGGATGTCGAACGTCTTGCCGGAGCGCTGGGTGTGAAAATCGGCGAAATTTCAGAATGGAAATCATCTTATCGCTATGCCCCGATGTCGCCGAGCAAAGTACGCTTAGTCACGACGCTGATTCGAGGACGCGATGTTCAGGATGCTCTGGATATTTTATCCTTTACCCGCAAGCGTGCCGCTGAAGCTGTTCGAAAAACGCTACAGGCGGCGATTGCCAACGCGGATGAAAATGAAGCGGATGTTGAGAATCTGGTCGTTTCTGAGATTCGTGTTGATGGCGCTGGTCGCCGGATTGGAACGAAGGGTTTTCGTGCGAAAGATCGTGGGCGTGCTCATGCGATTCGTAAGCAAGCCAGTCATATTCATGTTGCAGTGTCGGAATTTTAATTTACGGATACAGGTTATATATGGGTCATAAGACATCTCCAATCGGGTTTAGAACGGGTATCACACGTGGCTGGGACAGCACGTGGTTTGCTCCGAAAGCAAACTATGGTGAGTTTCTTATCGAGGACTTCAAGATTCGCGATTTTGTCGATAAGAAGTTCAATCGTCGCGCTCCGTATGCCGCCGTCGCCAAGACAGAAATCGCTCGTACGCGGAATGAAGTGAAAATTACGCTGCATACCGCTCGTCCGGGCATGGTCATCGGACCTCGCGGCGCTGAAGTTGATAAACTTCGTGAAGAGCTCGAAGCCCTGATTGACCGCAAAGTGAATGTCAATGTCATCGAGATTAAAGAAGCGTCGCTTGATGCCAAACTGGTCGCCGAGGGCATTTCTGAACAATTGAAAAAACGTGCCGCATTTCGTCGCGTGATGAAGATGGCATGTGAAAACGCGATGAATGCCGGAGCCAAGGGAGTCAAGATTCTAATCAGCGGTCGTCTGGGCGGAGCGGAAATCGCTCGCAGCGAAGTGCAGAAACTCGGTTCAGTACCGCTTCAAACACTGGTTGCCAATGTGGATTACGGTGTTGCAACCGCAGTAACCACGTATGGCTGCATCGGTATTAAGGTGTACATTTATAAGGGCAAATTTGGCGAAGAAATTACGCCAATTCAGCGCACCGGAGGCGGTGATCGCCGTCGTCCGCAGCGTGGTGGCGAACGTGGTGGAAAAGG
>CAYTHV010000122.1:6884-10345 GCA_964437685.1 uncultured Pirellulales bacterium | reverse complement strand
CGCATATATCGGCGTTCAGAACATGGCTTCAGGCCAAATATGTGACTGAGGCTGCGTTGAAAGCGGCGTGGCATGACAGTAATGTTACTTTTGCCAATGCGTACCCGACCCCCTCGGTACTTCGACAGATGGATTCGACGCTGATGTTTAAAGACCCCGGCGTTACGAGAATGCCGATAGACTACTGGGAATTCCATGCCGAAGCAATGGCTAAAATGGCGATTGTCGCCGCAAAAGCTGTCAAAGAAGCCAGCGGAGGCAAATATATAACCGGACTGTGGGGGTTTTACAGCAATGGCGTTTATGCCACTGGTACCGAGCCGGGCAAACTAGTTCACATGGGGCATACCGCTCTTCAGACGGCCTTGAATTCTCCCTACATAGATTACCTTACGATTCTTCACTCCTATTCTCACCGTCAGTGGGGCGAGCCGACTATCGCCTATAAACAGGGAGAGAGCATCCGGCGGCATGGAAAGATGGTTATTGTTGAACTCGATAATCGCACATTCTTTACACCGACTTATTTTACCGAGCGTACTAACAGCGAACCGGAGACGCTTTCTGTACTATATAGAGATGTCTGGGGAACATCGCTTCGCGGCGATGCCCTGTGGTGGGTTGGTTTCTCCGCTGGCGTTACTGGTTCCAACCGCACGAGTATCCCCTGGTTTGCATCGGAAAGTGTAAACGAAGCGTTGACAAACGGCAGGAAATGGTATGATGCAATTCGTACGACGCCGTCGCCTTCGACTGCTGAAGTGGCGGTCTTTATTAATAATGCGGACATATGGGCAATGGATGCCTATGATGGTTATAAGCCGCAGGTCAGCGCACAGTATCAGACAGTGCTTTTCGAACTGACGAAGCTTGGTACGCCGGTTGATTATTATGAACTCAATGATATTACTCTGCCGAGCATGAACCAATATAAAGTCTATCTGTTTCTGAGCGCCTATAATCTGACAACTGCACAGAGAGATGCTATTAAAGCCATTGTCCGGCAGGCTGGAAAAACGGCGGTATGGCTTTATGGCGCTGGATACAACAACGGTACGATCAATGATGTGGCGAATATACAGGATTTGACTGGAATAACGACCGAAGTAACGCTCGAAAGAAGACTTCCTACGGTAAATTTCCTGTCCGGCCATACCTTGACGGCGAATATCCCGGCTGGTTATACACTTCAGCCTCATCCGTGGGAACATGATGCAAGGCCGTATGAGATTGGGCCGATATTCAATGTCAACGACGGCGGCGCCGAACAGTTGGGAATTTACGCTCACAATAGTAAAGTTGCCTACGCGTCCAAGATAGTCTCGAATGGCAGATCCATTTTTATGGCTATCCCATACGTGTCCTCGGTGGTTCTCCGGGATATCTGTCGCGTTGGGGGCGTATTTCTTTATTCACAAAACGACTTGTATCTGGATGCCGACCAGCATTTTATTTTGATCACCAACGGCAGTTCAGTTTTCAATGGCAGCATTGCATTGCCTCAGTCATCCCAAGTCTATGATCTGTGGAATAAGAGTATTGTGGGAACTGGAACTTCAGTTACAGTAAGCATCCCTGTAAAGGTATCGCGCATGTATTTCTATGGTACTCCTGTGGAAGTAACCGCCTTTAGAGCCAAGGTCGAATAAGGAATGATGATCTGTCGAGATATACAACTTGTATCATTCTACCTTTTCATGATTTCGGCTGATATTCTAAAGGAAATTGTCAGCGGCAAAACAGGGCGGATAGCTCTGTCCAATGGAACCAGAAAAGAAGCGATTGAAAAAGAAATTACCTTCAAGAGAAAAAGGTCTAATGTCCAGTATAAAACTATAGTAACGGCGGCAATGGTTTTATATCTGATCCTCGTTTCTTCTGTGAAAGCGATTCAGTCCGATCACCATGTGGGAATGTGGCGGGTTCCTCTAAATGCAGAATGTTTCAAACTGGTAACAGAGGGAGCAAAACAAGAAGCATCGGACAACATGAACGCGACAATGGGGGTCGTTGTCTCAAATCGAGCAGTCGAACAAAGGAATTCCAGTTTCATACGCCAATGCGGCGAGGGTTCCGCTTTTGAGGTCGTCGGCCAGGTTCCGGACAGAAGAACCATGAAGTGGACGCTCAATGTTACGCCGGAAGAGGTAAAACGATTCCAATATTACCTTTTGCGATATAAAGCTAAAGGCATCTGCCGTGATGACAGCAAGTTCAGCATTGTTTCGTTATCAGGAAAGGATGATTCAGGAAACATTTTTTCTGAAAAGCTGATCGATTGCACACAAGTTATTAATGATGATCGATGGCATATCGTAATCGGTAAAAAGAAAGTTAATTTTGCGGCGGATACGGTACAAATTGAAGTTAGCACGATTGATTCTATGGGTTCATTTACCATGGATTCCCTCATTTTTTCCGATCAAATTCCGCAGGACCCCGAGGCCTTTGTACACAGCGGGAGTTGGGATGCGGTAAAAAATGAACAAGACTTTAGCCCGCTTGACCTTACGGTATTATTCAATGATACCTATAGCAATGCAGTTAATCGTGTATTAGAAAAGCACGCAATGATTGTCGATGGAGGCAATGTCTTTAAATCAGAACATTTATCCGTGAATGGTGTACCGTTTATAATCAAGGCGGAAGGCGACAATATTATTACATCACCGGAAGACAACTCGGTAAACCAGCAGCAAGTCGATTTTCTTGGGAGCAAAGTAACCAGAAATTTTTTTTTTCCAGTCAGCCGTGATGACGTGATAAATGTCAAAGTTGATAAAAAAGCAAGCGAAGCTTTTTTTATTCTGGTTTCGGAATTTCCGGCGTCGATACCCCGTTATGGCGGCATCCCGGATGTACCTTTTTACTTCAACGATGTTGAAATGTTCTCGGTTGAACTCATATATGATGATGAGCAATCAGGATTTGCATTTCCATATTCAATTGCAGATCAAGGTTATATTATCAGGCGAGCGGTGGGCGTTTACGCGGTTTCCGTTGATGAGAATCGCAAGCTTAAGTCAATTGGTTTCCATAACCGTTTCTTTGGTGCAACGGTTAACATTGCTGCGATAACGCTTAATACGTCTAAAAATAGAGTTGTCGCAAAGCTGATAGAAGAGCCGGAAATCACACGCGTGCCAATACGGCCTCAGCCGCCGTTTCGTCCGGCGTATATGAAAAAAGATGGCGACAGGATTAACTGCGGGAATTCCTATTATGATCTTGTTATTAATTGCGGCAATGGCTTTGTGATAGAGAAGTTGACCAACCGCTGGTCTGCCGGAACAGAACAATTTCTGGATGCGACCTCCGGCTTGCAGGTTACGTTAAACGATAAAATATTGACAGGCTTGGATTTTGCTGCTGAAAAGATCAGCATAGATGCCAACAAATTACGCGTAGAATTGCAAAGCAAAATAGCATCGGTACCGCTCAGGCTTACCGTTCTATTCACA
>CAYTHV010000122.1:1863-6874 GCA_964437685.1 uncultured Pirellulales bacterium | reverse complement strand
TATTCACAGTGGACGATACATCTCAGGTAATAATGCAACTTTCAGCACAAAATATATCCCCGAACTCGATAAGCCCTGAGATTAAATTTCCTGTTCTTAACGGTCTCCAGATTGGCAGCATCGACGATACCTGGGTTTTCTTTCCTCAATACCGAAATGTAATTAGTAATCAAGATGGATTTCATATTGCCGCTAACGACCATACCTTTCCTATGCAGTTCTATGATATTTATAATCCCAAAGCTGGATTTGGCTTGGCTCTTATAACGCACAACCTTAACTATGCTCCGCTTGTCTATTCACTAAGGAAAAATAGTGCCGGAGTTTCGGGGTTTGTCCAGTACCCCCAAGAGTTCTATACGATAGAACCAAACCAGATGATGGAGTATACCGAAACCTGTCTGGTTTTTCATCAGGGCGACTGGCACGAGTCGGTTTCTGCCTACAAAGACTGGGTTAAGACATGGCGTAGTTTCGATAAACCTGATAGCAGAAAGTGGTTTAATAACATATCTCTCCTTAAAGATTATTTCCTCTCTGAAAAAGTCTCATGGCAGGACTTAAAAATACCTCCGATGTATAACAGAAAGACAAAGGAATTTCAAATAGAGGAGTATTTGCAAAAAGATAAAGAATATTGGGGCGGCTTGTCGCCGGATGCGATCCATTTCTATCGCTGGTTTCATGTTGATGGCATTGAGGATCAAAAGAGTTATGGTTTGGGCGATAGAGCGTATGGCGAGTATTCCTATGATAATTATGGCTGCCTTGAACCATTCAAGTCAGCCATCGGCAAACTCCAAAAAGAATATAATACGCCGGTATCGCTGTATTTGGTTCCCGACCGCTGCAGTTCCGGGACGGAAATCGGAAAACGTGCCGGCGAAAAAGCGGTTATCATCCGTGCGGATGGTTCCAAACTCGCCGGACCCAATGTCTATTATGTATGCCCTCAGCAAAAAGACTGGCAAGACTTTTTTGTTGAAACTGCAAAGCAAGTTCAGAGCGATACAAACGCTGACTGTATCTATCTGGATGTCTTTGGGTTATGGCGTACCAGCGTCTGTTACTCCAGAGAGCATGGTCATCGAAGCCCCAGCTGGTATAATCAGGCAGCACACGATCTGATTCAGCGGGTTCGTGAAGCTCTTCCGGATCATGTAGCGATTTGGACTGAGTTTCCATTAACCGACCTGAACACGCAGTTTGTCGATGGCAATATTACCTATTATTATCTTTCTCTCCACGAAACATTTGTGAAATCTCATGATACCTTGGAGGAACAAGCTGCCCTGTATTCAGAGCCTTCCATGGCTGTATATAGATTCGTATTTCCTGATATGAAACAGTTCGATCTTTCTGCTGGAAATGAACGAGCGGTAAATGGTGTAAACATGCTCAAATTTATTTTCTTTAATGGTGATGCCGTCTATGATAACGGCTGGTTTACTCCGGACGAAAGAACAAGAAAAGAACTGATGATTAAATCCGTGGCCATTAAGAAAAAATTCAGCGATTGTTTTTATTCAGCAAATGTTACTCCGCTGGTTCCGACTGAGCGTGCTGCCGTTTATGCGAATAAGTTTTCCGGTAAAGACAGAATTCTTTGGACATTATATAATGGCAGATATACCATGGTTTCTGGGCCGACTTTGGCTATAGAGCATCAGGATGGTGCTGCATATTATGATGCGTGGAATGATGCGGTTCTTTCACCGCAAATTGTCGATGGTCGGGCGATTATAACTCAAAAACTTGGCCCTCAGTCGCTTGGCTGTATTGTGCAATATAAAACGAATAAATAAAGGTAAATTTATAGCCAATATGAGATTTTGTAGAAAATCGAAAGGATTATAGTTTGACTTGTCAGAAGAGACTTAATTTTGCGGTGATAGGCTGCGGGATGCTGGCACGCAGCCAGCACATACCGAATATTGCGAAGTCCTCCCGGACGACGCTGCATACCTGCTGTGACCTTTCGGATGAAGCATTGTCAATCTGCCGAGATAAGTATCCCGGCGTGCAGATTTCAAAGGATTATAAAGCGGTCATTCACAACCCGGAGGTGGAAGCGATTTGTATCGCTACCACGGAAAAGCTCCGTCTGCCGCTGATCGAGGAAGCGGCGAAGGCAAAAAAGCCGGTATATTGTGAAAAACCGCTGGCCCGTACGCTGGAGGAGATGTATCAAATCCAGCGGATTGTCCATGAATCGAAAATTCCGTTCTGTGTCGGCCACAACCGCCGCAGTTCGCCGGCGATGGTCGAAGCCCACGCTATTTTCCGTTCCCACATGGAACACCCAAAACCCTGTCCGTGGCGTTTTGACCGCGAAGGGGCCGGTCGTCCTAAGCTTGCCGACGATGGCAAAGCGGCCATCTCCGTACGCATCAATGATGACTGGTATAGCTGGAAAGGATGGGTCTTTGATAAGCAGCAGGCTCCACATGGCCCGATGCTGTTTGAAATGACCCATTTTACGGATATCTGCAATTGGTTTCTGGCCTCTGAGCCGGTTGAAGTGATGGCGATGGAACAGGGTATGCTTAACCATGGTATTATTATCCGTTACAAGGGTGGAGAACTTGCAACCCTGCTGATGTGTGCCAACGGTACCTTTGGCTATCCCAAGGAATTATACGAAGTTTTTGGCAATGGCGGGGCGGTCATCATTGATCACATGGTTGAAGTCCGCACGGCGGGCATCGAAGGCGTTTCACCTCGAATTACCTATCCGATGATCAATGATCGTCACCCGGATATCGGCAAAGAAGGAGGTCTTTCAGGCTGGCTGGCTAAAAAACAGGTTGCTTGCCGTGAGGCTGCCACCAAGGGCGACCCGATGCTGATCTTTACCGCCGATGCCGACAAAGGTCACGCCCATGCCATTGATCGTTTTGTGGATGAAATTCAGGATAAAGGTCCCCGGGTCTGCGGCGTGGATGATGCGGTACTGGCGACCCGTGTGGCGTTTGCCGCAATTAAGTCTGCTGCCGAACACCGACCTGTCAACTTGATGGAAATATAAGGACTGATTAATGAATAAAATACGAATTGGTTTTGTTGGCGCCGGCTGGATGGGATCGGTGCAGCTTAAACGGCTGACCGAACGGAATGATGTTGAAGTTGCGGCCTTATTTGAGATTAACAAAGAACGCGGTATTGAGGTCTTAAAAGGCGTTGGTTTGTCGCCATCGTTATTAGTCTCTGATTATAACGTGATTGTCAATAACCCGGCAATTGATGCGGTCTGGCTGGTCAGCCCCAATAGTTTTCACGCTCCGCAGGCGATCGCCGCGATGAAAGCCGGCAAGCATGTATTCAGCGAAAAGCCGACGGCGACCACCTTTGCCGATTTCTGCACGGAAATTGAGCTTGAAAGATCCAATCTTGAGCTCATTACTTTCGTGGATTATATCCTGTATTTTGACGCGATGGAACAGCGTCTTCGGGATATGGTCGCAAGGGATGAATTCGGCCAAATCACCCAGATCCAGATCAACTACCGCCACCCGGTCAATATTGCGGGTGATAAGGTCTGGAAACTCAATAAATCCATCATGGGTGATGCCATTGGCATGGGTATCAATCACGCGATTTCGGTGATGGTCTTTGCGATGGCCTCTCAGGCCAAACCCTCGGCGGTCTATGCGACCAGTATGCCTGCCAAAGTTCGGGGTTTTGAAGCGGATCCGATCTGGAATATCATAATTCACTTTGACAATGGCGCAACGGGCTTTTGCTTCGGCAATATTGATAACGGCAACGGCTATGATGCATTTCATAGCCTCTATGGGACTGAAGGAGCCTTTGTCTTTGATTCACAGCAGCCTCGAGCCAATAAGGTACGGTGTTGGTCACAAAAGTCGACACAGGGCAAGTGGCTGTTCCCTCTGGATCGGAAGCAATGCATGGAGCAGGGGCTTGAGCAATGTATCTGGCCTGACGATACAACCACGCCGGACAGTGGTAATGTGGTTGAGCACCAGACGGGTTCTGCGGTAGGGCATTTTATTGACTGTGTCAAGAATAAAAAGAAATCGCCGTTGAGCTTTGTAAATTCCCAAACGATTGCCGAAATCGGCTGGGCGGCCCAGATGTCGGCAATCCTAAAACAGCCGGTCTCATTGCCATTGGATTGGAACAAGGCCGGGGAATTCTTTAAGAATCATTAGCATGAAAATCACCAAAATCCAATGCAATTATGAACGTGAGCCATTGATCGCCCCTTTTGGTTTTAAGGGAGGTTATCTAAGCGAGTTATGGCAGTCTGTGGTCATGCTCGAAGATGACCATGGAAATCAAGGGGTTGGCCTGGGCGTCCAGAGTACGCTTTGGTCGGATCCCTCCGTATTTACAGGCCATAGTGAATTTAATGGTAACAAGATGATGTTCCAGATGACCACTTTTGCGGCTGAGCAGACAAAGCATCTCACGTGGCAAACTCCACTGGATCTGCTTGATCAACTGTTGCCTGTTACTTATGACTATGGGAAAAAGATTACGAGCAATCCCCATCTGCGTCTTACCTTTGCCTTAAATTCACTGGTACCTGTGGATAATGCCGCCTGGCTGGTTTATTGCAAAGAAAATAAAATCGATCATTTCGACAATATGATTCCGATGGATATCAAGCCCGCTCTGCCATGCCGCCATGATAAACTGGGCGCAATCCCATTGCTCAGCTACGGCGTATCTTTGCCGCAGATCAAGGCCATTTTAGATGAAGGCTATTTCTTCCTGAAGATCAAGATTGGTTCTGACCCTGACAAGGATGGCAATCTCGACAAGATGTTGGAATGGGATAAAAACCGTCTATACGATATCCATCAATTAGCTCAGCAATATTCGACACACTATACAAACAATGGAAAGCTGGCATATTATCTGGATGCCAATGGGCGGTATGACAAGGACCGGCTTCTCAAATTCCTTGACTACGCAAGCACCATTGGCGCATTGGAACAGATAATCCTGTTTGAAGAGCCATTCCCTGAAGAATGCCTGATGG
>CAYTHV010000122.1:0-1853 GCA_964437685.1 uncultured Pirellulales bacterium | reverse complement strand
AGATTATTTTGGCGCCAACTGGGATGCCTTTGAAGAATGCCTGATGGATGTGTCGGATATCCCGGTGTGTATTGCCGCCGATGAAAGCGCCCATTCGATCAAAGAATCACTGGAGCGGATTGACTTGGGTTACAAGGCGATTGCACTAAAACCCATCGCCAAAACGATGAGCATGAGTTTGCAAATAGCCAACGCGGCCCAGGATAGAAAAGTGTCCTGTTTTTGTGCGGATTTAACAGTTAATCCGATTCTGGTGGACTGGAACAAAAATGTTGCGGCACGTCTTACGCCGCTGCCCGGCATGAAGATCGGTGTCCTCGAATCCAATGGCCACCAGAACTATAAAAACTGGCAGCAGATGAAACAAGATCACCCTTGCCCTAATGCCACATGGACTAATGTCAAAAATGGGATCTTTAAGCTGGATAAAGAATTCTACCGCCACAGTGGCGGAATCTTTGAAACGGTAAGAAATACTCAGATGTAGTTAGTATTATCCAATAGATATTTTAATAGATAATGTGATAATATATATATAATACATATAATTATACATATATAAAACTATTTTAACTCTGGTATTATAAAGTGTGATGATTTTAATGTATCATACTATTTTATATATAGTTATGATCTATATAAATGGCGTTTCAGCGGTCTGTTTGAAAAAATATAAAAATTTAAGATAGAGTTAAAAAATACAAATTCAGACTTGACTTTACTTGTATATTGTTATATCATAGGTTAGGTTTTGATGAATTAAAAAGTAGTGACGGAGTAATATTTTATGGCGATACTTACAATGGACACAGCAGAAAAAAGTAGTTTCCGACGCTTGAGAAAAGAGCAGCCGATTCATAAGCAGCTTTATCAAATTCTGCGTGAACCGATTATCTCCGGCGCTTACGGTTCGGGGACAAAACTTCCAACTGAGGCTGAATTGACAAAAGTGTACGATGTCAGTCGAATCACGGTTCGCCGTGCGCTGCAGGAGCTTGCTGCGGAAGGTCTGGTGGAGGGTCGAAAAGGTCAGGGTACTTTCGTCCGTGTTGGCGCTACGGTCATCGCAAAGCAACGATACTTGTTTATCCATGATAATTCTTCGCCTGTAACCTATCCTTATTTGCAGTTATTGTTAAGCGGTATTCAAAGCAAGGCTCAAAATCTTGAGTTTCGTCTTGAGATGCTGGCTATGGGGCTTCCGAGTACGCGTGCGGCAAGAGATGCGATGATTTCTGACCTGATAGCATCCGGCGATTTCCATGGAGTCATATCACTGACGGGATATTTATCTCAGGAAGAAGTCCAGAAACTTGAACGTCGTAATATCCCGATTGTTTTCATTGGCCATGCCTATGATGACATCGTACAGGGGCCTAAAACCGTGCGAATTGAATGCGATTCCAGACGCGGATTGCAAATGATTTTGGCGCACCTGCTGCAAACAGGACGTAAACGAATTGGCTATATTGGCAAACCGATGTCTGACTGTCAGCCGCATCGGGAATTGATTATCAAGATATTTGCCGAAGCAGGTTTTACATTGGATTCGCAATATTATGAGCCGTGTGATTATGGAATCAATCCCGCCATTGACGCGTGCTGCCGTCTGCTCAAAAAATATCCCGAACTGGATACCGTGATGTGTCTGGATGATCTTCAGGCCATCGGAGTACTCCAGTATTTACGTTCTATCGGCAAGAAAATCCCCCAGGAAATCGCAGTCACCGGCGGCGGTAACTTTTTAGAAGAACATTCGCATTTTGATATTACCACAGTAGATTACCGGGTCAGAGAACAGGGACGACTTGCCGTCGAGTGCCTGGAAAATCTGATTGCGGGGAAAAAGGTCG
>CAYTHV010000121.1:0-10360 GCA_964437685.1 uncultured Pirellulales bacterium | reverse complement strand
TGCCGCGGACGATCCGCCGGGCATGATCGAAGGGCCGAGCAACGCGCCTTCTTCGCCGCCGGAAACGCCGGTGCCGATGAAGAGTTTGCCTTTGCTTTCCACATATTGGGTGCGGCGAATGGTATCCGGAAAGTGGCTGTTGCCGCCATCGATCAGGATATCGCCCGCTTCCAGATGCGGCAGCGCCTGATCGATAAAGTCATCAACAGCTTTGCCTGCCTTGACCATGATCATGACTTTGCGAGGTGTTTTCAGATTGGCAACCATTTCTTCGACCGAATGGCAGCCGATGATGTTTTTGCCCTTAGCGCGGCCATTTACAAACTCATCGACCTTGGACACGGTACGATTAAAGCACGCTACCGTAAAGCCCTTGCTTTCCATATTCAGGATGAGATTTTCACCCATCACCGCTAAACCTACTACTGCGATATCTGCTTTTGACATTGTATTAACTCCCTATTAAAACTTGTTTGTATATTAATCTATTGAAAACGTTCTTTCCATGACCAAAGCCCCATTCCGGGGTTTGAGATGTAGAAAATTTCTTCTCCATTAACGTTGTTAAATCCGTTTTGCAGTTTATCCGGATTGTACCGCTGCATCATCTGATTTAAGTCGGCGTACTGGAAATTGACTGATTCGATTTCTTTTTTGGTGGTATGACCGGGGCAATAGGTGATGCTGAATCGACCTTCGGATGAACCGTGAATCAAGTGTGCTGCGGCGCTGAGGTTGTTTTGCAATTCGGCATTCTCACGGGTCAGCTTCAAGACTTTCTCTGTGCCGACATAACCGTATTTGCGAATGAGCCGGTCGATTTCCTTGTCTTCGCCGAATTCCTTAAGGCCGGGGGCAAGGACAATCAGTTCGCCGCCGTCGGCCATTGCCATTCGGGTGCGATAGACGCTTTTATTGCCCAGCCACGTGCTTTTAAATTCATGCGGGTCAAGATAGACGACCACTTTTTTCAGTGGTTTATCGAGCATCTGGAAATTGACTTTCAGCGACAGTTTTGCCGCCTGTTCGAAGCATTCGAAACCATCGCCGATAAATAAACCGCGTACGATGGGGCCATCTTGCGTTGCGGCGACAACGGTCAGCATATACACAATCGGCATCGTTTTGGCGAAATGTTCGGAGGCGTAATTGAGAACTTTGCGGACGGGGGTATCGGCTCTGCCCATAATCCGTTCCATTCCATAAACAGCGCCGAGGAAGTGGCTTTTGTTAATGCCTTCTGCGCCGCCGGTGCCGACGAAGATATTTTTATTGTGATTGGCCATTCCGATGACCTCGTGTGGAACGACCTGTCCGGGTGAGAGAATTAAATCGAATCCACCCTCGACCAGCAGTTTGTTGACCTGTGCGGGCCATGTAAAATCAAGTTTTCCTTCACTGACCTGTCGGATAAATTCGGACGGTACCTGGCCGAGTGTAACAATGTCATTGCGCCAGTCATGCTTGCGGAACAATGTCGGCGGAATATCGCCGAACATCCGCTTGATTTCCGGTTCGGTCATTGCAAAGTGCGTCCCCAGCGCCGGCAGAATATCGGTCATTTTGTCGCCGTAGTACTGCCAGGCTAATCGCGTCAATTCGCCGGCACGGGAATAAAATCGTGTCCCATCCGGCGGGACTGCCAAGACCTTGCGTTTCACTCCGATTGCATCGAGTGCCTTGTAAAGGCCCTGTTTCAGATCGTCGGATGTTAAATTGTCGGTTTCGCTTCCGCGAGCATAATACAGCATTGTATTTACCTTTTCCAATTTGGATGTTCAGGCAGATAACTGTCGAATTCGGCAATCAGTTTGGCTTCATAATCGCCCGCATAGGTTTCATTGATAAAGCGGTCAAAGGCTTCCTCGTAAAGGCGCTTCCACGATGCCGTCTCATGTCCCGGATTGATGGGATAAAAAAGGACCTTATTGGATTGTGCGGCCTTATAATCACCCGGTGCGTCGCCGATCATTAGAATATGATGCTTCTGGTATTTGCCTTCGGCGGCATATTTTAAGTGTTCGGCCTTGGTTCCCATCTCCTGTCCGGCGATGACGCGAGGAAATTTCTGAATCTTGTGTTCTTCCCATTCCCGTACGATTGCTTCGGTTGGCGTCTGTGAACAGACAATCATATCTGCGTGTGCCGTAATCTTTTGAAGACTTTCCCGTACATACGGTACAGGGGGAATATCCCGGACAATTTCCCTGACCATTTCATTGACCCGCTTGCTCCAGGTCATGGCGATTTGAAGTTCTTTTTTGGCCTGCGGGTCTATCGCTTCGCCAACGGCTTTCTGCAGCCCTTCATTGCTCAGAAGACTTTTTGGATTTTTAACCCAATCCACATAATGTTTGAACTGCGGTACTTTGAAGTTGCGTTCTTTGACATCGGGGTGTTCCGGCAGCAATTCGGTCAGGATGCGAGCGATGGTAACATGCCGGTTGGCTCCGCGGGTCTTGCTAAATAGATCCGCGAATACTTTGCATTCACGCGCCGCCGCGGCGACGGGCTGAAGACCAAAATAGCCGATCATCATCGGGCAAAAGCATTCCTGCTGCTTGATACCCATCGAATCAAATACACAGCCATCGGAATCAATGCCGACAAAAAATGTTTTTGTGGGCTGAAGGTCTTTTAATGGTTTTGCCAGATCCATCGCTATCCTTAATTTTGTGTTTAATCCAAAGTCGTAATATTAAACGCCGCTGAATGCACTAAATCCGCCGTCAATTGGAATAACAGAGCCGGTAACGAATTTGGATGCATCGCTGAGCAGCCAGCGAACGGCGCCGAATAATTCATCCGGTGTACCGAAGCGGCCTGCCGGCGTATGGGCGATAATGGTTTTGCCGCGCGGCGTCAACTGGCCGGTTTTTTCGTCCGTCAGCAGGAAGCGGTTCTGTTCGGTCAGGAAAAAGCCCGGTGCAATCGCATTGACGCGAATGTCAGTCGAATAATTCTGACACAGGTGTACTGCCAGCCACTGTGTAAAATTGCTGACAGCGGCTTTGGCGGCGGAATATCCGCATACTTTGGTTAATGGCTTAAATGCGCTCATGCTGGAGATATTCAGGATATTGCCCTGTTTCTGTTCGGCAAAATATCGCCCAAACACCTGCGATGGCAGAAGTGTTCCCATAAAGTTTAAGTCGAATACGCTGCGCATGACCTCGGCAGGCATATCATAAAATTTCATTTCATCCGAGGTGGTGGCGTCCTTTTTATTGCCGCCGGCTCCATTAATGAGTACATCAATGCGTCCCATACTGTCAAGTGCGCAGACAAACGCTTCGGATACTTCTTTTTTATCCAGAACATTGATTTTAATCGGCAGGGCGAATCCACCTTTGGCGGTGATTTTTTGTGCAAGAGCGTTGGCACGAATGTCGTCATAGTCGGCGACACAGACTTTGGCGCCTGCTTCTGCCAAATCTTCACAGATTGCTCCGCACAGAATCCCGGCTCCGCCGGTAACAACGATGCACTTGTCTTTTACGCTAAAAATATCTTTCATGATATATCCTTTACTGTTGTTTATTGAGTTTTAATAAATTGTCCAAGACTTGAGATTATTATATCAGGTTGAGTCTCAAAAACAACAAAATATACGACGATTTTTAATACGCACAATAATAGATATAGTAGAATTATAATATATTTTAATAAAATTCTTGAAAAGTCTTAGGACTTGAGTTATTTTTAATGCAGAGATAATTTCTGAATAGGAATAAGGTTATGAAAAATATACCACTGGATTCCCGAATCGCCGGACAGCGAAACGAACGGCTTGTTTTGTCGATGCTCCGTGAGCATGCGGAATTATCCCAAAGTCAGGTCTGTCGAATGATCGGGCTGGGCAGTTCGACCGCCAGCAGTATTGTATCTCGTCTGCGTGATAAAGGGCTTGTCATTGAAACACAGGGGGAAAGCGACAAGCGAGGCCCAAAGCCGGTACTGCTCAAAATTAATTCATCCTCGCGATATGTTGTTGGAATCGAAATCAATCCCAGTTTTATCCACTTCGGCTTATTCGATTTTACTGCAAATCTTCTGGACAAAAGCAAGGTTTTACTGAATGCCAATTATACGGTCGAACATAGCATCAGTGTGATTGCCAAAGAGTTACGCAAGATGATAAGCCGTATTGATAATCCCGGCGAAAAATTGCTCGGAATCGGTGTAACACTTAGCGGCTCAATTTCCCCGCAGGGAACAGTTCAATTGTCCAGTACGCTGGGTTGGAAACAGGTTCCGCTCAAAGAGCTGCTTGAATTGCGGCTTAAACAAAAGGTGGCTGTGTATGGTTCGCGTGTTCGGCTTATGGCGGAAATAGCGATGGATCCGGAACTGCAATCACGAAATGTCGTCTATGTGAATGTTGCCAATGGCGTTGGTGCGACAGTTTATGCGGATAGTAAATTGATGATAGGGGCCACGGGGCGATGCGGGGAAATTGGACACAGTATTGCCGATCCGAATGGACCGGTTTGCGGCTGCGGACATAAAGGATGCCTTGAGACGCTGATTTCAGGTCGTGCGATTGCCGAACGTATCCGTAAAGATATTGCGGCGGGCACAAAAACACGACTTACGGAATGGTTGAATAAAACCGAGACGAATATTCCTGAAGAAGTTGTTGCGTTGTGGGGTAAGGCGATCAGCGAGCAGGACTCATATGCGCTGGATTTAAGGGCGTATGTTGCCAATTGGCTCAGTCGTGCGGTATCACAGGCGATTAACAGTTTTGACCCCGATACGATTATTTTGGCGGGTTATGTCTGCCGCCAAAGTCCTGAGTATTTTGCGGAGAGTATCCGCCATGCGATGAATGAACAGGTTTACGATTTGCCGCTCAGGGATATTCGTATTATGGATGCGCGTGTTGGCGAAGAAGCTTTGATTAAGGGCGTTGCGATGGCGATCTTGCAGGATATCCATCCTGTGTAAACAGGTGGTCGGCTATTTCTGAGTCATGATATTGTTGTATTCGTTTTCAAATTGGATGATGTGCCGCATTTCTTCCTGAGCCAGTTCGAAGAAAAGCTCACGCAATTCAGGCTTGCGGGCTTGGACCATTAACTCCGAATATAACATAAAAGCTGTTTTTTCCTTGCAGATAGCCATTTGCAGTGCATCCACATAGGTTATTTCGCGAAATTTATCATCCATTTCGATGCTTACTTTGTTGTCGTCGGAGAAAACGAAAGCTGTGTCGTCTATTGTATGGCCGCATTTTAGAAGTTCGAATTCAAGGTTGTTCCTGTGTTGGAGTTCAATTTTGCACAACGCTTCGAAAATGAATTTTGTTTTCTCATTTTTCATCAGTTCCGCAAGTTCATGATAGAGCTGACATGACGATTCTTCTTTTTGAATTGCGAATTGGAACACATCTTTGATGGTCTTAAATTTCATAGGATGTCCTTTTTATAGAATCATTTTATTCTGTGTTGAACGTCCTTTGTTCGCTGGCTATCGATAATGAAAACTTCCTAAAACCCTTTCTGTTCCATTATCCGGTATTGTCTATTTTTTATATGACAATGTCAACAGTACATCTAAAAAAATCCAGAACAAATAGAGAATATTATTCTATCATTGTATGAGAGAGCTTGACTTTGGCCGCAGTCAGGCTACAATCCCAGCCTTTATAATTAAAGAGTGAAAGATGTTGAAAATTGGTTCAATACAATTAAGTAATCCGTTTTTGCAGGCGGCGTTAAGTGGCTATACCGAATATGCAATGCGGATTTTGGCCAGACGTTTCGGCTGTCCGCTGACACTCACTGGCGTGATGCTGGACCGTATCTCGCTGCATCCAAAGGCGATTAAGCAGACCAAGTTTCACTGTTTTGAGGATGAACATCCCGTCGGAGCCCAGATATTTGGACATGATCCGGAAACAATTGCCAAGTCTGCGGTACAGTTCCGCCAAATGGGGTTTGATTTAATCGATCTTAACTTTGCCTGTCCAGTTCCCAAAGTTCTCCGTCGGGAACGCGGCGGCTGGCTGATGCGAAAGCCGGAGATTGTTCGCGAAGCATTCCAGCGGACACGGGAGGCAGTGGATTGCCCGGTAATGATGAAATTACGGATTGGATTTGACCACAGTGAGGCCGCCAAAGAAGATTTTTGGAAAATTATTGATAATGCCGCCGCGGATGGAGTGGATGCACTCGGCATTCACGGGCGAACCGTAGAGCAGAAATACAAGGGGAAAGCGGACTGGGCAGTGATAGCCGAGGTAAAGAATAAATACCCTAAATTAACAATATTGGGTAGCGGCGATCTGATGGATGCCCCGACAGTCTTGCAGCGAATTCGGGAAACCGGCGTAGATGGGGTACTGATTGCCCGTGGTGCGATTGGAAATCCGTGGATTTTCAGTGATTGTGTCGCTCTTTGGGAGGGGAAACCGTTGCCGTTTCCACCGACGTTAGAAGAACAAGCCCAAATCATCCTTGAACAGTACAGGTTAGTCGATGAAGAACGTCCGGGCAGGCGTGGAGTGTCTTTTTACCGCAAATTTCTTGCCAGATATGCCCACCGTCATCCAAAGCGGAAAACAGTTCTACTGGATTTTATGCGGGTTAAAGAACCTCAAAAGCTAAAACAGCTCGTCAATGACCATTTTTTGCAGTTTGGTAAAGAATTTTCTAATTAAAACCAGACCACATCTATAAATACAGCAATCTATAATTGTAACTTTATTTCTACTGACTTCGTCTGAATTGAGTGAAAATCTATGAAAAAGTGGAAATCAGAGTGAAATTTGTTATAATGCGAATCCCATGGAGTCAGAGATGAGACGCAGGTTGATTTTAACAGCGGTTCTGTTGGTTGGCGCAGGGAGTTTTATTGAGGTCTTTGCGTCGCCATTAAATTCTGCGCAAATCGCCCGTCAGGCGAACTGGGTTTTACATGCGGATTTGGATACATTCAAAACGACAACACTGTCTGCATTTTTGCGTCAAAAATCCGCCGGTGCGGGGATTGAAGAAAAAATGGACTTATTTAAGAGTCGGTTTTCATTTCATCCGATTGATGATGTTCATGGCGTTACGATTTATGGATTTGATACCAGTCAGGATCGTGCGGTGGTTTTGATCCACGCGGAATTCAAAATTGAAAAAATAGTTGGGCTGCTCCGTGATTCTCAGATGGTGACGTATGGTCCCCACACTATTTATAGTTGGGAAAATGAGACCGGCAAGAAGAAAAGCAGCCGTGAATATGGTGCGGTACGAGGCGGAAATCTGATCGTGATGGCCGGATCGATGGATGTGGTGCAAAAGGCCCTTGATGTGTTGGATGGAACCTCTGAGAATGCCTCCACGGGGTCTTATTTGTCGGGATATATCGCAGAGCCGGGGCAGTTTTTCTATGTCCGGGCGGATCGTGTTTCGGAAATTGCCAGGAATGACACTGAAAATGTGATGCTTAAGCAAATGGAACAGGTTCTGATGACGGCAGGGGAGATTAATGGACATTTTCAGTCTCGTGTGGATGTTGGGATTCCAGTGCAGGAGAAAGTTGTTGAAATGGAGCAGATTATCCGGGGGCTTATTGCGTTTGGTTTGATTGATGCGCAGCAAAATAACCCTGAATTGATGCCGGTGCTTAAAGCAGTACAGATTCAGCCCGGCGCGAGTTTATTGAGTTTATGGATGGATTATAAAAGCGCAGAGCTGGTTGATTTGCTGACCAAAGCGGCTGGTCGTATGGCTGCAAAAGAAAAGGTCGCATCATCCGGTTCTGTGACTCAGACGCCCTGATTTATATGAAAGGCTAACAGGATGGCCAGTTCAGATTCAACAGTCGGTTTTGTCATGGGGCCAGCGGTGCTGGCGGGCGAAACCTGCAATACGGCTCGAAAGGTTGTACCTTCGAGCCAGCAAGAGCTTGTCGTTGCCGCCAAGGCGGGCTGCAAAGATTCTTTTGCCGAGTTGGTTCGTTTACATACCGATAGTATTTTGCGTTTTTTCTATGCGCGACTTCGAAATATGGCGGATGCAGAGGATTTAGCGCAGGAGGCTTTTTTGCTGGCTTGGCGCAATATTGATCAGTGCCGTCAGGATCGCAGTTTCAGCGCCTGGTTATTTACAATAGCTCTCAATCAGTTGCGAACGCGAATGCGGCGTAAAAAAATTCTGCTGCCGCTGGTGAATATTTTAAGCTGCGGACGGCCGGGTCCCGAACAATGCGTGGCCGGCAAAGAACAGAATGAGTATCTTTGGGGTGTGGCGGAGAAAACGCTCAGCGCCGACCAATATAATGCGATGCTGCTGCGTTATCGGGCGGAATTATCAACGGTGGAAATCGCAGAAGCAATGAATAAAACGCATTCTCATATCAAGGTTTTGCTGCATCGCGCCCGTGTTAAATTACACAACCGGTTTGGCGAAAATCAGGAATTAGAAGCGATTGTGCAGGATATTTAATCCATTACCGAGGATTTAATAACATGTTTTGTTGGTATTACCAATGGAAAATTTCAAAGCTTGCTGATGAAAATTATGTGGTGTTGTCGCATGAGGTTGCCGAACACCTGAAGCGATGCAGCGCATGCAGGCGATTTTACCATCTTTGCCGCGGGATGGAACAGCGGAATGATCTGTCATCCATTACGCCGCAGGCGGCATTGGACATACAGCGAAAGATTATGCAGCGGCTGCACTCTGAATCCGACGGACAAAATAAAAAGGCGGCATCTTACCGTAAAGTATGGTCGATTGCGGCGGTTTTGATTTTACTGGCATTTCCGGCAATCGTGGCATGGATGGTTTCTGCCGATATTGACCGGATGCTCAAAAAAGAAACAGTGGATGTCAGCGGTTTAACCCGTCTGTCTGAGGTTGTTCGGCAGCGATGGATGGATGAGCGTGCGATGACGGCGCCTGCAGAACGCTATGTTATGCAATCTTACCAAAAGCAGCTTCAGGAAATGACCCAAAGTGGAAAACAGGCGGCGGCATTTATGTTTGCCTGTCTGGACCCGGGCCTCCAAATCAGCGATACGCCGTCCAGTCAGGAAACTGTTTTCTCGCAATAGGGAGCTATTGGCCTCGCAGGAGCTTGATGTGTTTCTGTGCCTGCTGCTCAAATTGCTCCATACTGTTGCGATATTCGATAAGAAATGAATTTGTTTCGAATTTTCCTGCAACTACGTCAAAGTCTGTCTGCCGTTCCTGTGAGCTTCCATCCAGACCGGAACCGGTTTGCATAAATGGAGTAAATTCCCTGGACGCATCGTCAAGCCGCAGTTGAAAGAGCATTTGTTCCGATTTAAGTCCACGTTCAATTAACTCGGCCAATTCTGTTTTTTGCAGGCTTGTGAATGCTTTTCCAGTTTGATGCTGAATCAGACGTTTCAGATATTTCCATTCATAGTTCACATAGTTTGCGTGCAGTTCGTCGAGATGGGATTCAAATGTCCCGATAGAATCCATTTTACCCAGTTCAAGGTCCCGCAGCAATACTTCCAGTTGATTTTGCGGGGTCGGCAGGCCGGCTAAATCAACCCATGCCCCGGCGCCATTCATTTCGTTGGGTATCGGCTGAAGCAGAGTATCAAGATCGCTGTTGTTCAGCCACCAGCAAAGCCGTTTGGCCAGGTAGACGTTAATTTCCGCCTGGTAATTTTGACAGCCTTTATCTGCTTTTAAAATCTGTATTCCCTGCCAGGTATGCATGTCGGATTTATCTTTTCCAATCATGTTGTTCAATAAATCCACCCCGGCGAAAATCCGCTGGACTGTAAATGGTGTTAGTCCCGCTGGAACAATTCGGTCCGTTTTACGCGAAGATTTTCGGGCATCTCGCTTTGGCCATTTATCGAGGTCTCGCAAAAGACCAATGTTGGCCAGATTGCCCGCAGGCGTCAAAACGCTTTTGCCTCCTTTTTCCGAGAGGATGGAAAAAGGCAAATTGCCCAGGTCGGCCCGGCAGGTGTGTTTGCCGAGAATGGTAGTAAATGTTCCAATACGCAGCGGCCAAAGCATATATGAACCGGAGCCGGTTTTGCAGCCGCGTTCCAGAATGCCCTGATGAATGGGGCCGAGTTTATACATGTGGTTGGATTGATTGGACGAACTGCCGGCATTAAAGAAGCTGACGAACATTGCGATCAGCAGAGTGCCTTTATGATGGCTGACGGAAAATGGACCGGCAAAGACAGAACAGCATTCGCCCTGATGGAAACTGCTATTGGCGAAAAAGACTGAGTCGGTTGCGGTAAAGCCTTTCAGTAATTCGGAGGCCTGGCCAACAAAACAGCGCTGGACGATGACATTGTCGCTGACGCGCTAGCCTTCGCAGAAAATAAAATCTCTGGCAATTACACCCGGCCCGACAAAAGATG
>CAYTHV010000120.1:0-10438 GCA_964437685.1 uncultured Pirellulales bacterium | reverse complement strand
TGCCGGAGATGGCGTCTTCAAGTCAGTCAGTACCCATCAGAACGTTGTGCTCGATCCCAATGAGTTTATTGATGTGTATAGCGCGTATGATAGTTCAAATTTCTATATCGCGGCTCGTTTCAATAAAGTGGATGCTAATTCGATTGCATATGCCGGGTCATTTTTGCAAGCAGTTTTTACCTATGATCCGAATGTCTCGTATGTCTATGGATGCAGTGCCAGAGCTGCAAGTGGAACCACGGGTCTTCTTTCAAAGTTTGTGGGGAAGAAAGATGCTCTGTACTACACAAGCTGGGATCCATGCAGCCCCGGTCTCAATTACAGTGACTTTACCAATGCTGGCGGTCAGATTGCCTATTCAGTAACCAGTGGTGTGATGGACGTTGAGATGAAGATACCTTTTGCGCTAATGCCCGAATTTGGAGGTATTGCTGCCGGCGTCAAAGTTAATTTGCAATTCAATGTTACGGGCAGCGCCTCTGGCTCGACTGTACCGCAATCGCAGGTTGTGTACACAACGAATATTGGCTTTGAGCAATATCCATGGCAATACAGCAATGCTGAGATTGGTACACCGTTTGGTGCCGGGATAGCTTTCCCAATCTGCGGCGATGCCGACAACCAATACCCGGTGGGCGACATTACAGGATCTCTTGGTGTACCAGACTGTAAAGTTGACATTTATGATTTATCACTGATGCTGACTCATTGGTTGGCCGGTACGTAAAAACCGTTCGATGCTCATTGGCATTGATTTTATTAAACGATATAAGCCCTGTTTGGGAATAACTAAATGTGCGGAGGAATACAAATGAAGTTGATAAAAATGAATAAAGCTATGGTTTTACTACTTTGCTCGCTTGTTCTCGCGGGGTTAGCTCAGGCGGAGCAGATGGTTTTTCTGGATGATTTTGAGAGCTATACTGCTGGGGTTGCCCTGCCGGCCTACCCCAATTCGACCGTGCCTGTTGGGCTGTATTGGTATGATTACCTCACCCCCAGTAATGATACTGTGTCCACGATGGTTTCCAAATCCGGAACCAAATCATTGCACATGGTCCGTGACCTCAGCGGAAGCAGTCACCTGATGGCATTGTCAAAGACAACCGGAGCCTTGGTTGATGGGCAGGATTTGCTGATCAAACAGGAGGTGTATCTGCCTTCGGCCGCGAATACCTGTGAAAACTATTACAACGGCCCCTCGAAAGGCGGCTGGTATTTCAATGGCGCAACCATTCAAGTGTTGAATGCAGGCAGTTGGGTAAATACCGGTGTAGCCCCTGATTTTGAGGCATGGAATACCTATTATGGCGTGCTGCACATGGTACAAAAATCCGGTTCACCGCTGACATGGGGCGGCACATATGACATGTATCTAATCAAGGCAGACGGCAGCTTTCATACGCTTGGTAAAGGCATGGCATTGGTTGATATCGCTACAGGTGATATTATAGCACGTCTCCACCAATATGCTGGTTATGCGAGCGAGGTCTATTATGACGATATTGTTATGACCGGCAATTACATCTCTGTTTGCGGCGACGCAGTACACCCGATTCCGGTCGGGGATCTGAATGAAGATTGTAAGGTTGATTTAGCCGATTTTGCAAAACTTGCCGAGAATTGGATGGTATGTACGCCGGTGGCGTGCCCGTAGAATGAAGGCTATTCGGCTCGGAGTCTGGCGACTTCGAGCCTCTATATGAATGGAGATCAGGATATGCGTGTATGGAAAAGGCAAAGTGCGGGATTTGGGTTTACTCTGATTGAATTGCTGGTGGTTATTTCCATCATAGCACTATTGCTGTCGGTTCTTATGCCTTCTCTTCAAAAAGCCAGAGATAAGGCAAAAACAATTGTCTGCCGAAGCAATTTAAAACAGATTGGGTTGGCGTCGATCCTGTATTCAAACACATACAATGATGCTATGGTCAGTGAAGATTCTTACTGGCAGACGCCTGCAAATAATCGTCATTCATATCCATGGTATTTCAGCCTGATCCCCTTTGTCAGCAGCAAAACTCCGAATTCAGGTGAAATTGTTCAAAGAAATACTGCCGTTCAGGTTTTTAGATGTCCATCACAAAAAGATGTATTTAATATCGACAATGGTGGCGTGTTGTATGGCATAGATGTTATTTGTGCAACTCATTTTTTTGATCCTGCCACTGGCCAGCCACCCAAGATTGTAAAGAGGATTACAGTGACCCGGCCTTCAATTCGTATGCATATTGCGGATAGTATGGATCAGAGCAAACCGCCCAAGGCGGAGCTTATTACTAAATACATGCTCAGGTTAATGCCGTTTCCATACACAACCTGGCTGCAAACACATGATGCTATAATGGGTTCGCAATATGATATACCGGTTTCGGACAGACATAATGATGGTTCAAATGTGCTGTTTGTGGATGGTCGGGTAGAGTGGATGAGATTTGGCGATGTTACGCCGCTGCCCACAGAACGGACGAAAGATCCCGGCTCATGGGCAAAGAAGAGACGGCTCTGGGATTATCGGCAATAAAATAAAGTTCCCCTGTAAAAAGGTGTGGCTATGCGGGATAACGCTGGCGTGCAGACGGCGAAGATGGAGACCGTGAGGCTGTGTGAAACAGGATTGGCTTGAAACCGCATACATTTTCTTCGCGCACAACATGCCCAACACGAATAATAAAAGGAAAAACACAACAATGCGGATGTTAATGAAAATTCTATTTATGGGAGCTATCATTACAGCATTGCAATCTTGCGCCTCACAAAAAGAGGGCAGATTGGACAACGTCGAAACAACGAGTCCGCCATCATTGAAAGTGACATGTGATGATGTTCTCATCCGTATTGACGGTCCGAAAATGTGGACATTGAGCCGTATCGAATACAAAGGGACTCTTTTGGGAATCGAAGACAGTGCATACGGTACGGTTCTGAAATTTCCCAACATTGGTTTTATCGGTACGGCGCATAAGCTCGACCGGCCGGATGGACAGGAAAAAGTACAATCGCTGGAGTTTTATCTTGATGGTCGCAAACTTCGCTCTCGCCAGGATGCCGTTTGCGGTAAAACTTTCAAGCTGGTAAAGAAATCGGACATTCTGGATGTCGCCATTGAGAATGTTACCGAACTTCATGGTAATCGTATTTATGAGACCGCGGTTATTGCCGCCGCTAAACAAGTCCCTCTTGAGTTGGTTTATAATTTTATGCATGCGTGGACGCCGAGCGCAACAGCCATTCTTGCACACAGCCGTAACGGCGACGAACTTGATTCCGTATTCAATGAGACCGGGCGAAAAGAGTATTCGCTCAAGGCTTTGGAATGGGTGGCGGTATTCGATGCGGGCAGCGGCAGAGGCGCTATATCTTCTCTGATTGCCGCCCCTGAATTCGGAGACGCGGACTTATTGGTAGTAAGCGCCCCCGAGGTTTATCGGAAATATTATCTGATGTCGTTTACCAATCAAACTGTTCCAGCCGGCTTTAAGGGAACTTATAAAATGGTTACCGGATTTTTTGAAGCAACACCTGACAACTGGCAGCCCGTAGCTCGTAAGCTTGCCCGCGATTTGCATACGTTAAGTGGTGATGGCGGATAACAAAACTTGTATTGATGCATAAAAATCTATTAGGCAGGGTGATATGGGAAATCTCAGGTTATAGTGGTTCATCAAATTGAAAGGCATAAAAATGGATGGAATCAGAAAAGCGTTTATGGTGGCTTTATTATGCGTAGAAGGTCTTATTTATAATTGTATGGCGGCGGATGATAAAAGCAAGAAAGACGCAGAGGAGGAGCAGCATGTCAATATAAATGCTTCGACACTGACAGTTGTCTGTGGAGATATTTCCATAGGAATCAGCGAGTGGAAGATATGGACGATGAACGGCATCGACTATAAAGGGACGAATTTAGCTGTCCGGGAGAGTTCCTATGGGACCGTCTTTGGTTTTCCCAGGGTCGGGTGGATTGGCGCAGCCCATAAGGATATGGAAATAGAAGCTCTCAGAGAGCTTAAGCTTTATCTCGATGGCAAAGAATTAACATCATTGCCGGCTAAGATGCAGGGGGAGAGCTTTAAGATATTCAAGTCCTCAAGGATTCGTGATTTTGCTCTGCAAAGTACCGTGGAAATACACAATAATCAGATCGAAGAAACCAATGTCATTTATACAGAAAAGGATGTCCCTCAGAATATAATTAATAGTTTGATGCACGCATGGATTCCCGGTGCAACCGGTGTTCTGGCTCGCAGCCGCAGCGGAGAGGAGCTTAATGCAATATTTGATGATGCGGGACGAAAAGAATATTTGCTCAAAGACATGGAGTGGGCGGCGGTGTACGACGCCAATAGCGGCAAAGGCGCCGTATCTTATCTGATTGTCAGGCCCGAACTCGGCGGGGCCGATTTGGGGATCGTGAATGCTCCAACGGTTTATCGTAAGTATTATGTGAGGTCGTTTGTAAATCAAACGGTGCCAGCCGGTTTCAACGGGACATATAAAATGGTTACAGGCTTTTTCGAAGCGACACCAGACAGTTGGCAGGGTGTGGCGCGCGAACTGGCTTCTGATTTACCCAAAACAAATATGAAATGAAAGTGAGGGATCATTTGAACAGATTAAGCTTAATTATAATTTTACTCGTCTGTGGTTCTTTGTCTGCAGCCGTGGAGCAGCATCAGGAAATGAATGTTATCCCAAGCTGGGGTGATGTAACTATTGTTCATGGGCGGGGAACGGATGCCGCGATGGACTCGCCGCAGGCAATTGCGAATATCATCAAGCACTGGCAGGGCAGAGGTTTTACCGGTGTCTATCTGCGAACGGACTTAAAGCAGTATGACCCGGAACAGTTAATGCGCAATTCTCAGGATAAGCAGGAGAATGCACGGCTTGATGTGATATGGAAATATGTGGACTCCATAATGGATAAATTTGATGTCCACATGACCATGCAAAATGAAGCTGAAAAGGTTGGATTTAAGTATTGGGCGTATCATCCGCATCTTTTCAGCGATGGGGCGCCCGCGGATGTTGGAGTACCGGGCGTGGGCCGAATGGTGCCATGGTCTTACTGCATGCGATATACGCATGATCATCCGGAAGTTGTATCGGTTGACAGAAAAGGCAATCGGCATTGGATGATACGGGAATATGCCTATCCCGGCGCAAGATCGTCAAAGGTTGATGAATTTGTGTATATGGCAAAGAAATTCGGTCTTAAGCGATTTGTGGCTTGTTTGCGAAGTGAAGCGCTGCAAATTCTTCCGGCTCCCGATAAGGCCGATCAATACGGCTTTAATGAGCCTGTTGTTCATGATATGAAAACGCGATTTGGCGTTGATATCATGACTGATCCGCGTTTTGACGTGTATAGCGCTAATTATGATCCTTGCGATCCTATGGTGCAAAACTGGTATGATTTGAGGGGGGCGTATTTTACTCAATTTCTGCGTGAATTAAGAGAACGTCTTAATGCGGTTGATCCGAACATTGAAATTGCCATTCCGTTGTCGGGCGAACATGTCGGGCCGCCTATGGGCAATTGGCGCATGGACTGGAGGACCTGGGTTGATGAGGGGTTGATCAATGAAATCATTTCACCCGCTTTTTTTGAGGCGACTATCGATAAAGATTCTCAATCAAAGGGGTATCTGACCAATGTTATCGCAGGTAAAGGGACGGTTTCGTTCACAACACTTCGGAATTATATCAAAAACAGCAAACATCCTGAAATAAAACTGATTGCAACCAGTGCTCCATCCTATTTTTATTCTCCATCGCCGGAAGGGACTGATGGCTGGAGATGCGATATTTGGTACGATTTATATACGCTTGCATGGTATCAGCGGTGGCAGCAATGGGAAAAAGATATTAAAGACTTTGGTTATATTAAATTTATTGAACAAAATTTTGATTCGTTTCCTGAAAAACACAATGGTCATTCCGGCGGCTGGGGCGATGGTTGGTATTCGCCGGAACTGCGTGCCTGTCAGGGGTGCTGGTATAAATTGGGTGATGGCAGTAATGCCAGGCCCACAACCCAAAGCGTTATTGCGCATGGCGATAAAGGAAATGCAATCAAGTTGACATCATCCGCATCGGGAGGCAACACCTTGATTGGCTGGCATGCCAGCGCGCCGGACCGAAGTAATTTCACAGATTGTCTGGATAATGCCATCACGAATGGACTTGCGGCATTTGAATTCTGGCTCTATCGTACCGGAGAGGATAGTTCAATCTCCGTATTTTTTCAAAGTGATGATTATGAGAAAGATGTTGGACTGCATGTAGCTGAAAAGACTGGAAAGGTATCGTATTCAGATGGCGGTAAATGGATGCCGAGCGATTATTCGATACCGATGGGACAGTGGCAGAAACTCACGATAAAAGTCAGCCTGAATACGAAGAGCTATGCAGCATTTGCCGGATCTGATGAAAAAATTCAATTGTGCGCCGATGTAAAGTTTTCAACTCCGAAAAATCGAATCGTAGCCATGCATGGCGTCGAACATCAGCCGATTACGGTGCCCGCGTATCGGATGTTTAAATTGGTGCAATTCATTCCTGAAGGGCCCGACGGGAATATAACCTATGTGGATGACGTGTCCATAAAATGGATGCCGACATTACATTACACACAGCCCGGCAGTGACATTTATTTTGCCGATGATTTTGAATCGCATGCTGTAGATTCAGCGATTGCCAATGCTGAAGCGATAAAGGGCGGCCGATGGAAAATACTATCCGATGAACCGAACAGTTATTATATAGAAAACACTACCTCATATGGTCAGGGAGTTAAGTGCTTGCGTACACACGGTGGAACGAATGTGGTTTGCGGCGAGCAAAATAAATTGTCTTTGGATTCGGATACGGTAATTACTGTGGATTTTGATATTTATATCCGTTCCGATAAAAGTTTTCCCTACATCATTCCGGATCCGACGACAACGTCGGATCATACAGCCATAATTGGCCTGCAAAGAGGAATAAATGACTATGTTGCGGCTGTTTTTGCAGGCGAGGGTACCTGGCGGTACTATGATGGCAAGGAATTTATCGATAGCAAAATTCGTATCGCTTACGACGTTTGGAATCATGTACAACTGGCGATAGATACGTCCGGCGGCTTTTGCAGTGTTGTAGTGCAGCCTCTGGGTGAACTGCCGACTTTTCTTGGAACGACGAAGTTAGACATAATCGAAAAAGACAAGGTTTATCTGTGTATCAGTCCTTCAAAATCGGAAAAAGGATTTAGTTGTTACGACAATATGGTTGTGGCTTGTGACTTGAAAGGCAAGTAAGGTTTTTATTTGCAATAGGTGATTTATGCAGAAAATGATAAAAGGTATAATATTGGTCTTGATACTCTGTTGCTGTGTAGTGCAAAGTGTCTCCGGTTATTCGAATAATGCGTTTTTGACATGGGGAGATTGGTGCCTGGTGTATGGACCCGGTACTGATGCGGCATTTGATTCTCCTGAAGCTATTGTTCGAATAATGAAATTATGGAAAGCCCGCGGCTACACCGGGGTTTACTGGCGAAGCGATATCCCTCAATGTGATCCGAATGACATTATCCGTTTTCATGGTTATCCGCTTGAGCCGATGATCGATCTCCATATCAGGCGAGGCGTTGAGGATACATCGGCTCGCTTTGACGTTTTAACGGTTGCACGCCAGGCTGCCGAAGCCGAGGGGTTGGAGTTCTGGGTGTGTCACCCAACCGTTTACAGCGACGGCGCCCCGCCGTGGGTGGTGCAGCCGGGCTATATGCCATGGTCGTTTGTACATCGGTATGTCTATGACCATAATGAGGTATTGACGATAGATCGAAATGGCAAAAAGCAACATTTGGTACGAGAATACGCTTATCCCGGTGCCAGAGCGTCAAAAGTTCAGGAATATGTGTATCTGGCGCAGAAATACGGCATAAAGAATTTTTATGCTTCCATGAGAACTGAAGCGGCACAAACCGAACCGGCACCAGAAAAAGCGGACCAATTTGGATTTAATCAGCCCATTGTGGATGCAATGCAGCAGACCTATGGTGTGAATATCCTGACGGATTCTCGCTTTGATATTAACAATCCCGCGTTTTCTCCAACCGATACAATGGTGCAGAACTGGCATAATCTGCGAGGTGGGTACCTGACTCAGTTTTGGCGTGACCTGAGGGCTGCGATGAATGCTATTGACCCGAGTATTCGTATTGTGACAGCTATTCCTGGCGATTATATTGGTCCAGAGCTGGGTAACTGGCGGATTGATTGGCGGACATGGATAAGTGAAGGTCTCGTTGATGAACTGATACCGTCGGCATCGTTAGCGGCGGGGTGGGATTCAACCGCAGGTAGAGGGTATCTCTGTGATCCTCTGCAGGGTATTGGAGTACTGCCGTTATCCACGTATCGTGATTATGTTAACGCCAATCGTCCGCAAACAAAATTGATTCAGGTTGGAGGATGGGAACGGTTTGGCGCAACAACGCCTCCTGCAGGCGCTGACGGCTGGGTCACATTCTGGACCGTGGAGTCATTTGATATCGCATGGTACCAGCGGTGGGTACAGTGGAAAAAAGATCTTAGTGATTTTGGCTATATCAAGTTTATTGAACAGAATTTTGATGGTTTTCAGATTAATAGTCCCGGCTATACGGGCGGCGAAGGTGATGGACGGTATCATCCCGAACTGCGGGCATGTCCCGGCGGCTGGTATACACTTGGTGATGGTACGGATGCCAAACCAACGGTTCAAAATACCATCAGCCGCTCGGGCAATGCGATGAAGCTGAGCCATGCCTCTGATAGTTCCGGTAGTTTTTCTGTTCGTCACATCGGCGGCTTCGATCATTCGAGTTTTCAGAGCAGAGTCGATAATATTATAGCTAATGGTACCTGCGCCCTTGAATTCTGGCTTTACCGGGCTGACACAAATAGCGGAATCAGCGTTTTTCCTCAGTATGATCGTTATACTGATACCGGGTTGAATCTGGGGTTGAATGTTCCCAGCGGCAGTGCTTTGGCGGTGGTCCAATTGTGGCGAAGCGATATACAGGGATGGGTAAATACCGCTTATCAAATGCCGGTGGGGCAATGGCAGAAATTCACGATTGATATCAATGTGGATGCAAAAACATATATGGCATACGCAGGTGCTAATCGCGAGATCACCCTCCGTCCGGTTCCTATAGCCTATACGACTACAAACAACTACTTCAGTCGTGTCAGTTTTGTGCCGAATGGACCAGTAGGAAGTAGTAGTTATTTAGATGATGTCTGTTGGAAATGGGCGCCTAATCTCTATTACACCCCCAGTCGGATATATACGTATCTTGCCGATAATGTTGAATCGCACACTGCCGATAGTACGGTAAACGGCGTTCTCCCTGACATTGGCGGGGTGTGGAATGTTTCGCCATCCGGAACAGGCAGTAGTTTTTTTGCTGAAAACATGCTCTCGTTTGGTGATGGGGTTCTTTCACTGGCGGCGACATCCAATAACAATGCGTTTCTTTACTCCAATGACAGTACGAAACTGAGGCTCGACGCCAACCAGACGGTAACCGTGGATTTTGATGTTTACCTTAGAAACGGTTATCAGGCCATTGTGGGTATGCAGGAAAATCTTACCGGCAATCCCACTGCCGCGATCAACCCAAATGGGAAATGGAAGTGCTGGAACGGCTCCCAATATACCGTCACCGATGTCAATGTTGCCTATGATATGTGGAATCATGTTCAGATGGTTCTCAATTGTGCGAGCAAAAACTACAAAGTCATTATTCAGCCCTGCGGAAGTTTGCCTACGCTGGTGGGAACCTTTGCATGGGATACCGGGACACAGCAGAATGATCAGGTCTTCCTGACCATAAAACCGCAGGGAACAAACGGTCAAATTACATACTATGACAATATCAATGTAACCTACGGCCCTGCCTGTCCGGTCGGGGATTTGAATAATGATTGCGTGGTGGATTTTGAAGATTTTGCTCTATTGGGATTGAATTGGATGTCATTTTCTCCAGTGGGGGATTTGAATGGGGATAAAGTGGTCAATCTGGGTGATATCCCGACATTTGCCGCTCACTGGCTTGATAATTATTATTGAGATCAAATGATTTGATTTTGGCTTACACTGCAAAGGATTTGAAAAAATACTCATGAAAGCCGCTGTAATTGAAAACCCCAACGTATTGACTGTTAGGGATATACCTGTCCCATCCATAGGGGAATATGATGCACTGTGTGAAATGCTGTATGGCGCTACCTGTGTGGGTACGGATATCAGTCTTATTACAGGGAGATTGCCGGTTGAGTATCCTGCCGTGCTGGGACATGAGAGTGTTGGGCGAGTAATCAAAGTTGGCTGCTGTGTAAAAAATTTTAAAGTAGGGGATGTAATTACCCGAGTTGGCGCACTTGCGTCGTCTCAGGGT
>CAYTHV010000119.1:0-10570 GCA_964437685.1 uncultured Pirellulales bacterium | reverse complement strand
AATCCGCCAACTGCATGGTGGTCAAATTCGGAGTCGAGTCCGGAAGCGAGAAGATTCGCAAGTCTATACTGAATCGTCACATGACCAATGATGATATTATTCGATCCATCCGGATTGTGAATGATGCGGGGATGCACAGTTCCGTGTTTGTCATTATCGCGTTTCCGCATGAAAGCCGGGAAGATGTGTTCGAGACGATCCGCCTGCTGGGTCAGGCCAGGCCCGGACGGTTTCGCTGGACTTTCTTTTTCCCATTTCCGGGAACCAAAGCCCACCAAATCAGTCTCGATGGGGGATTTATAGACGCCGAAAAAATGAATTCGCTAAAGAATTTTACGGATGAATCCTGCCTGAATTTTGATGCAGAGCATGGCCTTCTTTTCAAAAAAATAGGCCGTATTATGCCCTGGTTTATCAACGCGTATTCCGACCTTCCGGTTGCGGATTTTTACCGACAGAAGATCGATGAAATTTTGAACATGGATGAGGGCGACTGGAATCGGATTGCGCCCGAACTCCGCGATCAGGACAAAAAGCTTTCGCAGCGATTTTCAGAAGAGGGATTATCGCATTATGCAATAAAATATAACCCCTTTATGGGCGTTATTTCCGATTATTTCTTGAACGAGGGCGGTTCTGTTTAAAAAGTGTCGCAGATGAAAGTCAAATAGTCACTATATGCTATACGGATGGCAGGTGAAGTAGAAAGGGAGTGTTCAATGAAAAAACACACAAAGCAAATTCTGTGGGGTGGCGTTCTATTTATTGCAGGCGGGCTTCTTATCCCGCTGATTATGTGGTGTTTTGTTTTTATGTCGATATTTCGTACCCCATTACTTTCAACTTTTCTTATCCCTGCCTCGATCGAGATTACTATCGAGAAAGAAGGGCGATACTATCTTTGGAATGATTATGAAACTGTTTTTGAGGGTAAAACCTATTCCGTTGATAAGGAAATTCCACAGGGGATTGATATTCAGTTAATTGGGATGAAAACAAGCGAAAAAATTGCAATTCATCCCGATTTGTCTATTTATTTCTCAGGTTTCGGTTCCTGCCAAAGGTCTATCGGATATTTTGATATAACCAGCCCCGGTACATATCTGTTGGAAATAACCAGCCAAACACAGCCGCGTATTTTTTCTTTTGGACAGAATAAGTTTTCTCTTAAACTGATTATTTCCATGTTTATCATAGGAGGGGTTTCTATATTGGTTGCAGTTGCAGGTTTTATTTTGATGTTGATTGGCACCGTGAGCTGAAAAAGAAAAAAAAAACAGTTGCCCTTGGAGGCTGAGTGCAAATAAACCGGGATTTGACATAATTCAAAAAGTTCGGGATTTTTCTGTTGCCTAAACGGCTGCCTTGCCGACATAATTCCAATATGAAAGCAGTTGAGTTTAAAATACGATATGATTACTGGTTAGAGCTGATCACGCTGACGTTGATGGCGATTGGGACGGTTTTTGTGTTTTCGGCGGGGGCCAATGTCGGCGGTCAGTACGAATGGAAGCGGTTTTATGAGTTTACGACGCTCAAACAACTGCTATTTTTCCCGGCGGCGGTGGCGATTATGTACCTCGTGTCACTAATCGATTTTAGGCACTTTAGCTTGCAACGGAACAGCATTTGGAAATCGATTATTCCCTATCTGCTGGTAATCAGCGTCATCCTACTGATAGTAGTGCTGATTTTTGGGCAGGAACGCAACTATTCTAAACGTTGGCTGTTTATCTCTTTAGGATCGATGAGCCTGAGTTTTCAGCCTTCAGAATTGTCAAAATGGGTAATTATCATCTTTTTGGCTGCGGCCTTGGACCGCTACCATGACAAATTGCCTAAATTCTTTACCTGTTTTGTCCCAATATGTGTGATTCCAGCCCTGTCCATTGGTCTGATTATTACCCAGGATTTTGGTACGGCAGCGTATATCGCCCTGATGACGGCGTTATTGCTATGGCTGGGCGGGGCTGTTTGGTGGCACTTTTTGACACCGCTGCCAATTGTCATTCCCGGATTTATCGCCGCAATTGTGAGTTCGGAAACACGTATGAACCGTATCCGGCATTTTATGAATCCGGAGGATATGCTTTATCAGGCGGATCAGTCTTTGCGTACGATCGCTACCGGGGGGCTTTTGGGAAAAGGGCTTGGTCGGGGAATCTTCAAGTACGGCCATTTGCCCGAAGATACGACGGACTTTATTTTTTCGATCATCTGTGAGGAAACGGGATTTATCGGCGCTTTATTGGTGATTGTATTGTTCCTGCTCTTTTCAATACTTGGGATTAAAGCGGTCATGCGCTGTGAGGACCGATTTGGCCGACTGCTTGGGTTGGGGATTGTCTTGTGCATCGCCATTCAGGCGGTTGTCAATATCGGTGTTGTTACGGTTGTCCTGCCGACCAAAGGTATCCCGTTGCCGCTTATCAGCGCCGGCGGAACCAGTATGCTGCTGACTGCCGGAGCAATGGGAATTTTGCTGAATATTTTGCGTAAGACAGAAGCGCAGCTTGATCCAGTTGACGCCGGAGTATTTTTCCGCAAAGATTAATCGATAACCACATCATTCAGAAATAGAACTACTATGTCTCAACGAAACCCACATATTTTCTTTGCCGGCGGCGGCACCGGAGGGCATCTCTATCCGGCTATCGCGGTTGCCGAGCAGGTTCGTCATCTTGCTCCCGATTGTCCTGTCACCTTTTTTTGCAGCAGCAGGGCGGTTGATGCCAGAGTGCTGACGCCGACGGGGTATGAATTTCTGCCGCTGCCCGCCGAGGGGTTGGGGCTATCTCCAAAACAACTGGCGCGGTTTTATACGGGGTTTTTCAAGAGTTATTATTTTGTCAAACATCTGCTTTCGGCAGAGCGAGATAATGCTGCGGTCGTAGGTACTGGCGGGTTTGTCTGTGCGCCGGTGATTCTGGCGGCACGGTCGCTGAAAATTCCGGTCTATGTAGTCAATGTGGATATCGTTCCCGGCAAAGCCAACCGGCTGCTGGGGCGATTGTCGAAACAGGTCTTTGTACAGTTTGAAGATACGCTCAGGTTTTTCAAAGAGGGCAAAGCCTCTGCGGTTGGATGTCCATTGCGAAGCGGCTTTGCGTCACCGGATAAGACCGCCGCAATCTATGCACTGAATCTGGATCCGTCGAAAAAGACTCTGCTCATTACCGGGGCGTCAAGCGGGTCACGGGATATTAATAACGCGATATTGGAAATACTGCCGCAATTATCGGCAAAGTTTCATAAAGACTGGCAGATTGTGCATCTGACGGGACAGGCGAATTATCAGGCCGTTCTTTCACAAGTCAAAAACAGTCCGCTTCATTATACACCGGTGGAGTATTTTGACGATATGCCGAATCTTTATGCGGCGGCGGATTTGATTGTCGGCCGCAGCGGAGCGGTCAGCGTGGCGGAATATGCCGTGTCCGGCAGGGCGTCGGTGTGCATTCCGTACCCATACCATAAAGATAATCACCAGTTGCTCAATGCCGAGCAGTTGACGTGCCGAGGGGCAGCGGTGGTTGCTGCCCAGGATTTGAAGAATCCGAAAGTGTTTGTCCAGCGGCTGCTGGCGAATCTGACAGAATTGATGTCGGATGAAACCAAACGCAGACAAATGGCTGTCGCTGCAAAGAACGTTGCCAAGCCTGGAGCAGCAATATCGATTGCGGAAACGATACTCAAGGGCTAATACCAAGTCGCTTTTATAATTGCGTTTTATCTCTTTCGCTCTTTCAGGGCTTTGGTGTGTTTAACGACGTGTGTTCCGGAGGTTTACACCTCCGGCTATGAATGTTTCGTCCCTCCGGGACTTGTTTTGATGACGCACTTAGTTAATAGAGTTGGCATAAGTTGCCACGGCCTGACTTGGCATCAGACCGTGCCACACGCCGCATTAATACTCAAAGGCAATTAAAAGTCTGTCTTTTTTCTTTCAAACCAACTGTAAATTGTCGGCAGCACCAGCAAGGTTGCCAATGTCGAAGTGACCAATCCTCCGACAACGACCACCGCCAGCGGTTTTTGAACTTCCGAACCGGGGCCGGTTGCCAGAATCATCGGTATCAGGCTGAATACTGTAATTGAGGCGGTCATCAGGATGGGACGCAGTCTGGCCTTGCAGGCCGCAAAAACGGACTGCCCAGCATCCATACCGGAAGAACGCAATTGCACCACATAGGATATCAACACAACTCCGTTGAGTACCGCGACTCCAAACAGTACGATAAATCCGACTGACGCCGGGACGGATAAATACATGCCGGTAAGGTGCAGTATAAAGATGCCGCCAACCAATGCAAATGGCAAGGTAATCAGTATCAACGCTGCAAGTTTGATGGATTTAAAGCTGATAAACAGCAGCATAAATATCAGGCCGATCACTAAAGGTGTTATCATGGAAAGGCGTCTCATGGCCTGCTTTTGATTTTCAAATTGTCCACCCCATTCAATATAGTAACCGGCAGGCAAAACAAGTTTTTCTTTCAGTTGTTTTTGCGCTTCGGCTACAAAGCTGCCGATATCCCTGCCTTGAACATTACATTCAACCGCCATGCGGCGCTGCGCGTTTTCCCGGCTGATCTGTACGGGGCCTTCTTCAACGGTGATGTCCGCCAACTGGCTTAACGGCAGGCTATATCCCTGCTTTGTGTCGATCAAAATTTCTCCAAGCGACTGCGCCGAGTTTCTGGTGCTGTCAGGCAATCCAAGTACGAGGTCAAAAACCCGGCTTTGCTCATAGATTTGGGATGCGGGCTTGCCGCCAAGAGCGATCTCAATGACACTTAGAACATCACTGACGTTCATGCCGTAACGGGCGATTTTATTCCTGTCAACCCTCACCGACACATAGGGCTGACCAGCAACCACTTCGGTGATAAGGTCAGTTGCTCCCCGGACGCTGGATAAGACTGACGAAATTTCATCCGCCTTTTGTTTTAGAATTTCAGAATTATCACCGAAAAGCTTGACGATAATTTGTGCCCGGGTGCCGGCCACAAGTTCATCGATTCGGCACTGAATCGGCTGACTGAATCCGTAAGCGATGCCGGGAATATCCTCGATGGCCTCCCTCATCTTGCCGAATAATTCATCTCTTGTTTTTGCATTTTTCCACTGCGAACGGGGTTTCATCGACCCGACAAATCCTGTTTTTTCGACGCCGCGAGCCTCAATAGCGATGCCCGTTTGTCCGGTCTTGCCGATCACCGTTATAAGCTCCTCAAATTGCATCAACCGTTTTTGTACCATATCGGCTATCATTGCGGATCGCTGCAGCGACGTGCCCGGCGGAAGCTGAATATCCATATCAAAGGCGCCCTCATCCATAATGGGGACGAATTCTCTTCCAAGGTAGGGTACGCTTGCAAACGCTGCGACAAGAACGATGACCGAGATTGCAACTACGGCCGCGCGTCGGCTCAATGCCCAGGACAGCATTGGCAGGTAAGCTCGCATGGCCAATTTCATCAGCGGACTTTCTTTCTCATCTCCGTGCTTAAGAAAAAATGAGCACAGCACCGGAATTACAAAAATGGACAGGAACATGGAGGCGAAAAGCGCTATCGCCACCGTGTATGCAAGCGGTGCGAACATCTTGCCTTCCATGCCCTGCAGAGCGACAATCGGGATAAAGGTCAAGGCAATAATCAATTCACCGAAAATGCTCGGCTTTCTGACCTCGACAACAGCCTTAAACACCGTGGCGAGTTTATGGCTTTTATCTTTCAAAGAACTCAAGTGGCGCTGAACATTTTCAACCTGTATGATCGTTGCGTCAATGATCATACCAATTGAAATGGCCAGTCCGCCCAACGACATTAAGTTGGCGTTCAAGCCGGCCTGTTTCATGACGATGAATGTAAGCAGCATGGAAAGCGGCAGAGCTAACAGTACCACCACGGCGCCTCGAAGACTTCGCAGAAGCAGGTAAAGCACAATGATTACAAGAACAGCACCTTCTGCCAGCGTCTTCAGGACAGTATCGATACTCTTGCCGACAATTTCAGAACGGTCGTAAAATGGCGACAATTTAATCCCGTCCGGCAAAACGGTTGAAGCGTTAATTTCTTCCACTTTGGCTTTGACACGCTTGACGACCTCTCGGCTGTTTTCGCCCTTGAGCATCATGACAACACCGCCGACGGCCTCGCCCTGACCATTTTTGAGGGCTAATCCCTGACGAATCGCATAGGAAGATTTTACCTGAGCAATATCTTTGATATATACCGGTACGCCGTCATTGGATTTAAGCACGATGTTCGCAATGTCATTCTCGTCGCGTATAAGGCCGATCCCGCGAATGACATACTGCTCAGTGGGGGTTTCGATTACATTTCCGCCGACATTCTGGTTATTTTTTTCGATAGCCTCAAAAACATCCTGAACGGAAAGTTTGTAGGTCAACAGCTTTTCAGGGTTTAACATGACCTGAAACTGCTTTAAATAGCCGCCAAAGGAGTTAATTTCATTTACACCGATCAGCCCTTTAAGAATCGGTGCAATGACCCAGTCCTGCAATGTGCGAAGTTCAGTAAAATACGCAATCTTTTCATTCGGATCCGAAGGCTCTCTGCCCTCCAGTGTGTACTGATAAATCTCGCCCATTGCTGTAGCGACAGGACCCATTTCGCAATCCACTCCGACGGGGAGTTTTTCTTTCGCCCCCGAAAGACGTTCAAAAACAAGCTGTCGGGCAAAATAAATATCCACGTCGTCGCCGAATACAAGCGTAACGACAGATAAGCCATATTTTGTCGTTGAACGCATGGTCTTAAGGCCGGGAATGCCGCGCATGGCCATTTCGACCGGGTAGGTTACGAATTTTTCGATTTCCAGAGGCGAAAGCCCGGGGGCATTGCTGACGACCTCAACCTGCACATTGGTTACATCCGGGAAAGCGTCAATCGGCATCGTTTTAAATGCGACGGCGCCTAAACCGATTATTGCTGCAACGAGAATCACGATTAAAAGCCTGTTGCTCAGAGCAAGGCTCATTAGTTTTTCTATCATATTTAACCTCGAATAAGGGATATTGATGAATTAATGTCCGCCACAGGGATCGCCCGTAGACTTGTTCATTTCTGACTTAAGCGTGAAAGCTCCTTTGGCGACATACCTCTGGCCTGGTTCCAAACCGGATGTGATTTCTACAGATACGCTGTTAATTCGGCCAAGCTGTACTGACTGGGCTTTGTAACCGCCCTCAACCGGAATAAAAACCATGGTTTTGTCTTCCACGCTGACCACAGAATCTTTCGGGACAACGACGCTGCAATCAAACTCCTCGACATAGATATTGGCTGTCGCGAATGTTCCCGGACGCCACTGGCCTAAATCATTCTGGAGTATGATCCGGGCAAGAGCGGTCCGGGTGTTTTCGTCAACAACACTGCTGACATAACTGACGACGCCTTCGCCCTGATTGTGCTCAGTCTTGACCACGGCTTTTTGGCCCTGCTTGACTGCGGCCAAATCTTTCTGGTAAATATTGATGTTCACCCATACATTGCTTAAATCCGCAATGACAAAGGGTTCCGAATCATCCTTGAGCATCTCGCCCGTCGTGATGTGTTTTTCAACAATGGTGCCGTCAATTGGAGCTGTTATCTCAAAGACAATGAAAGACTCTTCCGGATAGTTCGGCAGATTCTTCAAGTAGTCCTCGGGAAATCCCAAAGCATGAAGTTTTTGTTCCGCAGAACGCAATTCAATTCGCGCATCAGCAACATCACGTTTGGCCTTCAGATAGTCCTGCTCTGCAGTAATCTTCTTTTCCCACAGGCTCTTTTCGCGTTCAAACATCGTTTCGGCAAGCGTTATTTTTTCTCTTGCCGCAAGGTAAGCGGCCTTAAAATCAGCCAGTTCCCGGCTGTGTATCACAGCAAGCACTTCGCCGGCACGGACTTTATCGCCAAGCGTTTTAATGACGGACCGGACAACGCCGGGGACCCTGGGGACAACGTGTGCTTTTTTGTCGCCGTTTAAAGCGATTTCCGCGGGAAGCATGGTGTGCGTCCCGATCTTGCCCGCACCCGCCTGTGCCAATTCAATACCAAACTGCGCGATGGTTGACTCTTCGAGCCTGATAACACCTTCCTCCGCATGTGCGTCTTCACTTTCATCATGACCATGCCCATCTTCTTCATTGTGGGTTGTTACATTCGAATGAGCTTCATCCGCCGAGGGCTTGCCGAGATTCAATTTCAGCCCCAACAAAATTCCACAAACCAAAAAAGCTGCCGCCGTGATTAACATAATTTTGTTTTTTATGATTAGAGATAACATATTGTCTTTCATTGCCTTGTTCCTTTAGTTATTGCTGTTGAATGGGTTCTGCCTTGTCAATGCCTCGCCCGACTAATCCTTCCATATCCATTTTTGCCTGATGGTAAGCAGTCAGTGTTTCGAGATATTCGGTTTGCGATACGAAATACGTTCTCTGCGCGTCCAGCACATTCAGGTAGTCGATTTTCCCCTCTCGATAGGCTTCTCGCGAAGCGTCGAAAACCTCTCTGGCTCCGGGCAGAATGGAAGTCTGAAGCGTTTTGATTTTATTTAGAGAAACCGACAGGTCGGTGAATATCTTATTGAATTGATTTATTACCTCAATGCGAGCGGCTCGTTGCTGCTGATAGGACTTGGATAGATTATACACCGCTTCCATCCTCCCGCCCTGATTGCGGTCGGATATCGGCAATGGAATAGCAACGCCAAAAACAAACGCATCATCGTCCGTTTCATTGAATCGTTTGACGCCGGCGCCAACGGTGATGTCGGGAATCGCTTTGGATTTTGCCAACTCCAGTGCTGCCTGATTTCTGGCGATTTCTTTTTCCCATCGCGCCAGTTGCGGATTTTGCAGAAGGTTTTGCTGTAATTCGTTCATGTCGGGGATATCTGAAACCATCTCTAATTGTCCTTGAGCCTGCGTAAATACCGGCTGCTCATTACCCCAGAATGAAGCCGTCATCTTTCGGGCGGCTTGAAGCTCTTGAAGTACTTGCTGATGTTCAAGCTGTACTCCCGATAGAGCGATTGAGGCCTTGGTTTTTTCAAGAGGAGAATCTTTTCCAGCTTCCACGCGATGAGCAACACTTTCGGCGGTCTGCTCAGAAACGCCGACAAGCTCTGCGAGCAACTTCGCCTTTTCCTGTACAGCAAGGAGTTCAACATAAGCGTTGCTTGCTTCCGTTAAAACATCAAGTCGTTTCGCTTCATAATCCCAACCGCTCAGTTCTTTTTCGAATGAGGCAACATTTCTTCGCTTCTGCAACTTATTGCCAAGTTCGATCAGTTGGCTAAGCTGGATGGTTGTTTCTGCCGCATCAAAGCCGCTCCGAACACCGGAACCTCCGACGTCTTCCACTCCAATTTCGAGAGCCGGATTGGGCCAAAGTCCAGCTTGCAGTTCTCGTGCCTCGGCCGCACGGGTCTCCAATGAAAACGCCTTTAATTCGGGGTTATTCATTAAAGTTAAAGCCAAAACATCTCGAAGGGTTAATATTCCATTCGGTTCGATAACTGTATAGGTTTCTAATGCCGTTGGAAGAGGTTTTTGGAGAAATTGAACGCTGCTTAATTCCTGTTGCAGGGGCAGACGATCTGTCGAAGCCGCATCCTCGGCTGAAGCCATACAGCCGGATACTGCAAGTACAAATGCCGTGGTGAAAAACACCAAAAAGTCTTTAAACATAATATAATTCCCTAAAACAAACACGTAGACTGTAAATCGCATCCCAAGAATCTGGCTTTACAGACGCATAAATGCCATAGCCTTGAATCGAAAAATATAAAAAAAGAGAGAGAATGTGGGAATTATACCAGAATGATAATGGATTGGAGAGCTGTAAGGGTGGGGTTTGGTGAAGCAAGCAGATACGAAGCTAAGAGAGAGTTGCAGGCATCATAATTGAAGATCGTTACAGGTACCATTGCAAGAACAGGATGAAATACAGGATTTACCGAATTCGATTTTTGCGAAACGGTTGTCAAATGAACGGGAACAGGGGTGTCCACGCATGTCTCACAAACGTCCTTGTTTGGCAGAAAAAAACCTTTTAACGCGGCTGTCAATTCTCTGGAAAAATTGTCAGTATGGGCAACTTCGCAACAATCGACATGAGTAAATGTTATTGCCGTGCGACCATCATCAGCCGTGCAATAGACCATGCCCTGCATGCTGTTGATCATTGTCATCATGCATGTCAGGGCAATAAAAAGTTGCTTATGCTGTTTTTTGTATACCAATCTAAGTGATCCTGAATCACACTTATTTTCAATTTTTCAACCCCAAATCCTATTATAGACAATAAATGCCTTTAAACGGCGAGGGATTATACACTTAACTTACGTTTTGAGATTGTAAAAGTTCATAACCGTTAATGTTTTTCCGTTATTTAGACGGCGCCGGCTTTCTTTATAATCTTGTTCAGCGATTCTTTGACTTCTTCAGCGCTGTGCGAGCCGATTTTGACGTCGCGGATCACGCCTTCGGCATCGATGAAGATCATGGTCGGAAGGGCTGAAACTTCATCGTAAGGAGCGGGCAATTCATCCG
>CAYTHV010000118.1:0-10652 GCA_964437685.1 uncultured Pirellulales bacterium | reverse complement strand
CAGGTGTTTGAGCCGCACTCTTTGCAGTTTGTTTTTGGTAACAATTTCTGTATTTGTAATCCGGTTAAAGCAGCCATATTTTTTGACCTCTTATTTAGATTGCGTTAGATATCGAAAAGTTAGTCCACTGATTTCATTCTCTGCCCGCAGCACAACGGGATTTCGTCGCCGGCTTTCAGAGAAACCGACTTGTTGCAGACGCTGCAATAATACACGCCGCCATCAAAGGTTTTGCTGTCGTCCTCAGCCGGTCCTTCGATGTAAAAAGGCGCAACGTTATTTTTAGATGGAAGATACTCCCCGATGGGCGACAGTTTTTTGCTGCTGCCGACGCAGTCAATCAAAACACGCCAGAGTTTTTCCAGCTCACGCGTTTCCTGCGGGGTTTCGGGGCGGATTTCTACTACCTTTTTTTCTATACTGATTTTCATTGCCAGCCTCTTATTTCATTAACTCAATAATCGTCTTTTTCGTCGCGGCAGCCGCTTCAGGGTGATACATAATCAGCACATCGGCGCCCGCATAGAGCAGGTTGATCGCCGTGGAAAGTTCCCATGCCGCCGCTCGTTTGGCCAGATCACCCCAGACCGGGAAATCTTTTTCGCTTGCCTTGGCTTCTTTGGTCTTGGCCACTTCCTGTCCCGGTGCGACGATGATCGGCTGAGCCAGCATCTTGTCGCCGCCAAGCGCGGTTAAACGAATGCGCTCCATTACCGAATAGGTATATTCGATGCCGTAGCCGGTGGCTCCAGTGATCGGATCCATCATAATCTGTTCGGGCTTGACATCCATATTGGTCAGCAGGATGTTCAGCTGCTTGCCGATATTCACGTCAATCGGGCTTTGCGAGACGATGGAATGTCCATAAGCAATCGCAGCGCCTGCGATGGTGCGATAGTTGTCCTGTTCGACCCAGTTGAACAATAGATTTTCGCCGGCACAGGCCTGGGCAACCGCTTTGAAGACTTCATTATTCTTATCAAAGTTGTTATGGCCTGTGATGATCAGCGGCACATCGACTGCGGACAGGACGGATTTAACCAACTTGACCGCATCATCCGCCGACCTATTGCCTTTTTCAGGATGCGTGCCTTCCAGACGGACGCTAATCAGATCGGCGCCGTATTTATCGACCAAAACTTTGGCCATCTCGACGGGGTTATTCAGCAGATCGCCATAGACATTCCGCAGGCCGGTCGGGAACTTATCGCTGACGACATCCAGTACTTCCATCGCTATCAGCGGCCGATATGGCATCTGGCCTTCCCAGAGGTGGAACGGCATACAGGTCGCCCCGCCGACAGTATAGCTCTTGCCGCGGCTGCCGCCTTCGGCTTTGGTCGCTCCGAGTTTCACTTTCGCAATCGGCGTTTCGCATTTTTCCTTACGGACTTTGACGGTTTTAATTGCACCGATCCGTTGTGCCGCAGTCGGACCGCCTGACTTGGTATCGACAACGGAAACCGGCCTGGCCGTTTCAACGCTGGCTGCAACCGGCGCCGGACGTTCGCCGAGGAATTTCGTCGAAAGCGTACCAATAATATCGCGGACGATTTCCTGCGTCAGCGAGGTACGAATGTTTTTGGTTACTTCATCTGTGATTTGCGACTTGATCTGGGCAATCATTTCGGCGTTAAGCGTTGTACCGGCCTGTACGGTTTCGCTGGCCGCCGCAGAGACGGCCTTTGCCGCATCCGCCGCCTGCTCAACCGCCGCTTCGGCTTCCGGAGCCGCATCTTCATCGCCTGATGCGGCGTAATCGGCCATATCATCCATCGTTACCGCCGGATGTCCGACCTTATCCATATAGGCTTTGACGCTGCCGACATCGGTTCCGACCGTCTCATCTGCAATTTTATCCAGCAAGTCCGGTACGCCCTGTTCGCCGAACCGCTTTTTCAAATCATCCGCAAGCAGCGTTTTGAGTTCTTTGGGCATCCAGACAAGCCGTTTGAATCCGCCTTCGGCAAAGAGGAATTTGCGGCTGGTCAGGAAAACCTTGCCGACGCCCATAAAGCCGGGCGTTTGCTGGCCGCCGCCGACGCTGCCTGCCAGACTTGAAAACGTCATACCAATCGGCGTTTCGCCCTGATATTCGCGGTTGACAACCATCACGCCATTGCACTCCGGCAGATAGGCGCAAATCGCTTCAAAGCAGCCGCAGCTTGTCATCGGCTTATCCATAATCGAATACGCGGCAAAACTCTTGATCGCCTTATGGCTGCTGGTATAAACGAATTCGTTGATGCCTTTCCATATACCTCTGACCGGGTCAAGGCATTCGCCTTTTTTGACCGGCTGATTGGGGCCGGTTTCATCGATTTCATATGCGGCTTTGCCGTCAAGCCAGTTATAGGCTCCGCAAAGACCGAGTCGCTCCGGCGTGATAATACAGACATGATCCGGGGCAAACGACTGACACAGCGAACATGAATAGAATAGTTCCACATTATCGTCCGTCATCGATTCAAGTCTGCGGTTGCGCTCATCATAGACTTTACGGGCAACGACAACGCGTTTTTCGACTTCCGCAGGATCCGTTACCATGGTAACTTTGACTTTATCGACAATCGCGGGATATTCGGAAAGCAGTTTGGCGTGGAGAATATCGCCGTAATGACGCAGGCGAAGACCTTTCTTAAAACCACCCTTGGACACACGCGTCCAGATGATGTCGCGCTGACCCATGTGCCACAGGCCTTCGGCGCCGTTGAGCAGGTGGTGGATTTGCCGTTCCAGAATAGGTTCAAAGTCCGACTGCATCTTGCGGCCAGCCACTTCGACCCAGATTGCCAGCGGCATTGCAGTTCCTTCCGCAACCTGATCGATATCGGGACCGATGATTTCGACTTCGCCGTCGTTGATCTGTTCCATTCCAACGGACGTTACAAATTCAAACGCCGTGGTTCGGTTGCCGCCGAATTCAACCTGCACATCCTGTTTGCGGATACGCTCACCCTCAAAGGCAGCGCCATATGGTACGGGAATGGGCACTTTGGTAATTCGAATCTTGCAGCCGCGAACTTCCAGCGCCTTTTCGACCATCGTTTCATATGGCACATTGGCGACCACGTGTTCGTAGGTACAAACACCGGTGGGCAGGATTTCCGGTATATCCGTATCGGAAATAACGGGGAAGCCGTAGTTGATGGCTCCGGCCGCCGCCGCATACTTATCCGGGGTCACTTCGCCGAACGCCAGCACGAAAGCGAAAATGCGGTCTTTGTTGTATTTCAAATTTGCCGCAAAATCACCGGGCTTAATGCCGCCAAACGACATCGCCGCACGGTTGGCAAACCCCAGGGCGTAAATCAGCGACGAGACGTCTTTGCCGAACGGAATCAGACGCGTTTCCCAACCAAGCTGAACGCCTTCTTCGGCGAGCTGTTCGGCAAACTGCTTGCCGTTGGTACTGCCGCCCATAAAGACATAGAGATTTTTCTGCTGCAATTCTTTGGCGATTTTAACAGCGATCTCGTTGGTCGGGGCAGCGCCTGTAATAGCCGCAAAGCCCGGCGCCGAGCCATCAACAAACTCAATGCCTCGCTCACGCATAATGACATCGCTGGCGGCGCCAAGAAATATCCCATCGACCGGATTGGGGCCGATCAGATATTTACACACTTCAATAATCTCACAGGCAAACAACGCCGCAACGCCCGCATCCAGCGTATTGCCGAGATACGGCAGCCAGGTCTTCTCGTCAGGCCTTAACGGCAGCAGCTCTTTTGCCTTATTGAGCATCTGTCGCAGATCCGCCAGAGTCTGCATCTTTTCGCCGGTAAACGAATAAATTACCGGCAGAAAATATGCGGTATTGGGAAACGCCACATTACAGTTCTCGCCTTTAACCCGGATTGCCTCACTCAGTTTCGCATCCGCCTCGGCAACCCATTCGATTGCGCCGTCGATGGCGCTCGTTGCAATATATTTAGACATTCAACTCTCTCCTGTCTTTCATGTCCAGCAGCTTTCGTTCCATTTTCTTGTTAATGCCCAGTTTTTCGCGGGCGTCGTTGATGATATCCATAATTTTGGTAACTGCCTCAAAAGGGTCTTCGACGACATGGAATGAGCCGCCGAAAATCGCTTTGGTTTCTTCGTTCAAAAACCGTTTGACATTCTCGGAGCCGTTAACACGGAAAGGACTTCCCAGAATGACATCTACACCGGAAGCGACAAAATAACAGCCGATCGAAACAGCTTTTTCGCTCATCCACTCCGGGGCAACACCAACGGCGGGCACTTGGGCTAAATCGTCGCCCAAACCGCCTTCTTTGACCACTTCGGTCGCGGCCTCCAGAATACGCGAGTTATCGACGCAGCTTCCCATGTGCAATACCGGCGCAATTCCAACGGTCTCACAGACTTCTTTAAGTCCGGGGCCCGCATATTCCATCGCCGCTTCGGGAGTCATCGCGCCATCCTTGCCTGAAGCAATCGCCGCACAGCCGGTCTTAAGAACCAGTACATCGCGTTTGACCAATTCCCGCGTGAGGGTGTTAATATAGTAATCCAGCTTCTGCTTGGCATTGTTGCATCCAACGATACCGACAACACCCTTGATGCGGCCGGAAATAATTGCGTCATTGAGCGGCCTGAATGATGCTCTGAATTTGCCGCCCAGCATATATTTAATCGCTTCGACGCTGAAACCGGCAACCATCGGGCTGCTGACCTTTGGAATCGCAACCTTTTTGGGATCGCGGTTTTTGTAATTATCAATAGCCCGCCTAAGAATCGCTTTGGCTGATTCGAGGGCATCCTGATCATCGAAATCGAGATGGGTGGCACCTACCATCGTTGCGATATGAGAGGTGGTCACCACTTCTGTATGATATGACTTGGCCACATTCGGCAGCGACGGCATTACACACTGCACATCGGTAATCATCATTTCCACCGCACCGGTAACAATTGCCAACTCCTGCTGCAGGAAATTGCCCGCAATCGGCACACCGTGCCGCATCAGGATTTCATTGGCCGTACAGCATATCCCCGCCAGCCCAACGCCTTCGGCGCCGGCTTTTTTGGCGTAGTCCTGAATTTCCGGTGTTTTGACGGCAATGGCCAGCATATCCGATAACTCCGGTTCATGACCATGCACGACAACATTGACGTTTCTTTCGCTTAATACGCCTAAATTCACTTTCGATTTAAGGGGGGAAGGAGAACCGAAAAGAATATCCGAACAGATGGTCGCGATTCGCGATCCGCCCCAGCCGTCGGACAGCGAGGTTCTAAAGGCATGCATCAGAATATGTTTATAATCATGGTCAACACCCATGTGCGTTCGGTGCATGGCCTCCACACACATCCGGTCAACGCCTTCGGGTTTGATATTAAGCTGTTCCCACAGCGCCTGCCGTTTGGTCGGGGCAAGACTGAGGGTCTTGAGCGGGTCTTCCTGTGTGGTAAATTCGCCGATAAACAGGTTCGCCAAATCCAGTGCAACGGCCTCTTTGGTACGTCCAGCCTCTTCGAGGCCATACAACTTCGCAGCCCTGCGCAGCTCAGCTTCATCTTTAATCTGATAGCCTCCGCTTTGTCCTTCGGCTACTTTTTTGAGCCGCAGCACAAGATGCCTGCCATGATCCGAATGCGCCGCAGCTCCGCCAACCACTTCACGCAAAAAGTTGCGTGCGACAATGGTATCCGCATCGGCGCCGCAAACACCCTTGGGCGACTTGGGCGTAATCCGGCACGGCCCCATATTACAGATTCGACAGCACACGCCGGTGGTGCCGAATTTGCACTGATTGGACTGCGTGTCCATACGTGAAAAGCACGTATCGACGCAATCATTCTGCGCTTTGGTCAATGCCTCGACCGAAGCGAGATCGCTTACTCTATCGCTGACGTTCATAGGTTCTTTGGCCATAAATCAACCTCTCTTTAATATATTTTTTATTACAATGATGACTTTTATTTTACAACCACTAACTGTTCAATAAACTCATCTATCCTCTTAACTACCACATTATTTTTGCTCAACCCGGAAAATGCCTTGTTCGTCTCGGCAAACGCCGCAATCTCATCGTTATCGGGAAGCGCCGTGATGACTGCCGCCCCGACACGATCTTTTAACCCTACCGCCGCATCAGGCAGTTTGCCGTTGCGAACCCGATTGACGATAACCGCCAGTTTGTCGTACCGGATATCCATTTCTTTGGCCAGTTCGTACAGCCGGATAATCGTCTCAAATCCCCGGGCGGATGGATCTGTAACCAGCACCAGCGTTTCAACTTTTTGCACGATTCGACGCGACAAATTCTCAAGACCAGCCTCGTTATCCATCACAATATAGGGATACTGCCCGCTGATTTCACCCAGCGCCTGTTTGAGCACGTTGTTGGCATAGCAATAACATCCCGGCCCTTCGGGACGCCCCATCGCAATCAGATCGAAATTGTCCGACTCGACTAAGCTTTCCGACAGCTTCAGCTCCAGAAGCTGCTGTTTTGAAATGCCGCCGCCCAAACCCTGTCCCGCTGCTTCACGAGCTTCTTCGCGTACACGCCCAATGGTACATTCGGCCTTGACGCCAAGAACGGCATCCAGCGACGTATTTGGATCGGCATCCACCGCCAAAACGGGCTTACAGCCCCGCGCAATAAGACGTAGCACAAGCAATGACGAAATACTCGTCTTGCCCACGCCGCCTTTACCGCTAATCGCTATCTTGAATGCCATTTTATATCCTGTGATGGTTATGGATGAGGCTTGCCGCACCCATCGCTTAGTCGCGCTAGTTCGTTTCTCTTGATGGCCAGCTCATCTCTGAGCCTGGCAAGTTCATCCGCTTCGGGCTTTTCCTGTCCTTCGACTTCCGAAATAAGGTCTTCAATCTGCTCGATCTCATCCATCAGTCGTGCGTATTTTTCTCGCGCTATGTCTTTCATTGCTTATCTCCAGATTTCAGCTTTTGCAGAATCGATTTAAATCTGTCTTGCAAATCCTGATCCATACTGTCCAGCACGGATTTTCCGGCCCGGTCGGCAAGCCGTATTTGTTCCGAATACGGAATCGACCCAAGATAATCCCTGCCTTGAATTGATTCTTTAATAAACCTCTCATCCGCATCGCTGGTTACTTTATTGCCCACGTAACTAAGCCGTTTGATGCCGATCTCGGAGGCCATCTTTTCAATTCGTTCGGCACAATCCAGCGACCGCTGACCCGGCTCGACGACAATAATCATGCGATCTACGCCGCTGGTTGTTGCACGGCCAAGGTGTTCGACCCCGGCTTCCATGTCCATAATCAGCGCATCGTCTTTCAGCAAGACAAGGTCGGTTACCAGTGCCCGGATAAAGGTACTTTCAGGGCAGGCACATCCGCCGCCGCCCTGCTTGACCGCTCCGAGCACCAGCAGATTAACGCCGTTGTATCGGGTTGCATATTTATCCGCAACGTCCGACACTTCCGGATTGATCTTGAACATCTGCCCGTACTGCTTGACTTTCGCCCCCATACGCTCTTCAATCAAAGCGATTTGCTGCGAAATCGGAACAATCGTCTTTTGAACGGCTTCAGGGATACCCAGCGATGCGGCAAGATTCGCCGCCGGATCCGCATCCAGCGCGAGAACTTTTGTTCCGCCTCGCGCCATCAGCGTCGCTATCGCCGCCGCCAGCGTCGATTTTCCGACGCCGCCTTTTCCTGAAATTGCCAGTTTCAAAGTACCGCCTTGCACGCCGAATGCGTGTTAGAATCCGTATTTCTTTTTCATCGCTTTAGATACGCCGGCCAATGCCTCAAAGACCTTTTCCGCATCCGCCGGATCCATCGAACCGGTACCGCAGGAGGGCGTTACCACCGCCTGCTCTGCGATGAGTTTCTTATCGATGCCTTTGGAGGCCAGATGATCCATGACCTTTTCAAGCTGAGCGCACAGACTGTCAACCGACTGTTCGCGTATCTTCACCGATGTCGGCACAACGCCCCAGGCCAGCATGCCGCCCCTGGCTAAATGTGCCTTGACCGAGTCGGCATACATCGCAATCGTCTCGCCGAACTCGAATGCGTCAAAGTTGACCATATCGACGCCCGCATCCATCAGGATGCTCCACTCGGTATTGCCGCAACAGTGAATGCCCGCGATACCGCCATCCATGTGAACGGCCTCGATGACTTCACTGAGAATCGCAACCACATCCTCGCGTTTGACGGAGACGTAGGTGGACGATCCGAACGCCGACAGAATCGGCTCATCAATAAAGCAGATAATGCCCTGCGTGGTATAGGGCTTGAATTTCTGGATCTGCCAGCGGGCTTTCATCGCGATGGCTTTAACAATCATGTCGCGGTATTCGTCGTTGTAATAAATTGCCCGCTTATTTTCATCAACCAGCGTCAGCGCAAAACTGCACGGCCCGGTTACCTGCACCTTGACAAACGGCAGCTTGATATTCTTGCTTTTAAGCCGGTTTTCCAACGCATACAAGCCCTTCGAAAACGCCGGGCTGATCGCCATCTTGGAAAAGTCATGGCTGCCTTCCATTGCCGACATATAAATCTCATAGAAATTCGCAAAAGCTTCTGAAGTGTCTTTTGATGTGTCGAAATACATTCGGTGCTTGGCTTCGTCAATGATAGCGCCGGGCATTCCTTCTGAGTACTGAATTTCCATCTGCTCATGCAGCCCGAATTTCGGCAACTGCGGCCAGATTGGCGCATCGTTCATCCTGGTCAGGCTGACATCAATTGCATGTTCAACATCTGTAAACGGCATCGATCCGATACCAGTAGCTAAAAATTTCGGCTTAATGGCCATCCTATTCTCCTTAATTTCTATAAATATTTTCTATTTGATTTTGTGCAATTAAGACAAGGCTTTTTTCATCGCAGTAATATGCGCCGGCGTAGTACCACAGCATCCGCCCACGATATTGGCGCCTGCCTTGACGAGGTCTTTAACCATCTGCCCCATCTTTTCGGGCGTATCGGGGAACACATCCACACCGTTGATGTTCTGAGGCAACCCGGCGTTGGCATGAACCAGTATCGGCGTCGTTGGGGCCGCTTTTCGCATTTCTTTAACGATTTCGATCATCCGGTCAATCCCGTTGCCGCAATTGGCGCCGATGATCTGCGCGCCGGCTTTGACACAAGCCGTTGCCGCATCTGCCGGACTTACGCCCATCATGGTGCGATATCCGCCGTGTTCAGTTTTTTCAAAGGTGAACGTACAGATCACTTCCAGCCCCGTATTTTCGCGGGTTGCCTTAATTGCCTGCTCGGCTTCATCGAGGGCGCTCATCGTCTCAATGCAAACCGCATCCGCCCCGCCCTTTTCCAGCGCGACAACCTGCTCTTTAAATGCATTATAGAGGTCTTGCTCGGTAACATCACCCATCGCCAGCATCTTGCCGGTAGGCCCTACCGAAGCAATAACCCATTTCTTGTCACCGGCGGCATGGCGGGAAATATGTGCGGCGGCTTCGTTAATTTCCGCAACACGATTGGCTAGTTTATAGTGTTCCAGTTTATAGCTGGTGCCGCCAAAACTATCCGACTCGACCATATCCGCACCGGCATCAACGTACGCTTTGGCTACTTCCATCACATCATTTGGGCGGGTAACGCACCACAATTCGGGACACTCGCCGGGTTTGAGCCCTTTTTTCTGAAGAAATGTCCCCCAGGCGCCATCTGAAACCAGCACTTTACCCTTTTTAACTGCATCTACGATCCGACCTTTCCCCATACAACCACATTTACCGCCTTCGCACATATAGATAGTCTCCATTACTTATATTAAATTAGGGTTATTCTTAGCAATTTACAGCAAAAACATCCCCACAACAAAACATCTTTGAGGACAATATAGGTAATTCTACAGGAAATTCGTGGAAATTATATTGAAGCAATAGTTTTTTTTATAACTATCTTGCTATTTTTTGGGTTTGACTGCGCTATGGATTTGTTTGTTTCTGTATTAATAAATGAATTTTCCAGTATTTTGCACTTATTTTTGTGTTATTTTAAAATAAAGCTAACTCTTTTCAGAAAAAGGATTGTAAAGGAGTCAGGCTTCATAGTTCGCTGAACAGCCAGGTTGACAGGTAGCGTTCTCCACAACTGGGGATAATGACGACGATGAGTTTGCCTTTGTTTTCCGGACGCGATGCGACTTTCAATGCCGCAGCAATGGCGGCACCACTGGAAATGCCGACAAGAATACCTTCTTCTTTTGCCATTCTTCGGGCATAAACTCCGGCGTCGGGTGAAGGAATCTGAATAATTTCATCCACATATTTCGCATCGTAATTGCCCGGAATAAAACCGGCGCCGATACCCTGTATTTTGTGGGGGCCAGATTTACCGCCGGAAAGAACCGGTGATTCTGCAGGTTCTACGGCAATGGCACGGAACGAGGGCTTTTTCTGTTTTATCGCGCTGCTGATGCCGGAAATGGTGCCGCCAGTGCCTACCCCAGCAACCAGAATATCGACCTGACCATCAGTGTCGTTCCAGATTTCCTCGGCGGTGGTTTTGCGGTGGATTTCCACATTGGCGGGGTTTTTAAACTGCTGAGGCAAAAACGCCCCGGGGTTAGAAGCAACAATCTCTTCGGCTTTCTGGATGGCGCCTTTCATACCTTCTGCGCCGGGAGTCAGCACCAGTTCGGCGCCGAGAATTTTCAGTAA
>CAYTHV010000117.1:0-10713 GCA_964437685.1 uncultured Pirellulales bacterium | reverse complement strand
ATGCAGCAAAACACCACTTTTACTGCAAAGTAATCACTTTTTCAGGCACGACTAGGGTAGAACCCCACCCTTGCATGACTGTATTCCTATATTCTCATATTCTCTCCTTTCAAATTTGTTTAAAATTCATGTTTTTTCCTTGAACATGTACGTACTATGTTCGTATAATGCAAAAAGGTGCGGGAGAGGAATCCTGCACCGGAAAACGGGTCCCCCGGGTGGCACCTTCAAGCCGCAGGCTTGTGGGTGCTTTGCCGTGTTTTACCTGTCCCCGCTTTCTGAAAAAGAAGGAAAACCGGACCGTAAAAAGGAGGATACCAAAATGAAAGGATATTGGAATGAAGGAATACAAGAATACAAAACAAACCCAATTTTCCGACTCCACCAATCTACAATATACAATTTCCAATATACAATCGAAAAAACGAACCCAATTTCCAGATTCACAAAGTCTTCTATTGCGTCGCTGTATCTCTCATCGCCGCAGGCGAGACGCTATTATTCTTGTGTCCTTGGGTTCTTATGTCTTCCGTTCTTGGTTTTTGCAAAACGAACCCAATTTCCCGATCCACTCAATCTACAATCTAAAATCTACAATCTAAAATTAAAAACGAACCCAATTTTCCGACTCCATCAATCTACAATCTAATTTACATTTTACAATTTACAATATACAATTGTAAAAACGAACCCAATTGAGAACTGGAGAGCGAACCATTGAAATACGACTTAACTAAAGTCCCAAGCCCATGTTATATGATTGATCTGGGGCTGTTGCGAAAGAATCTTGAGGTCTTAAAATCCGTGCAGGATCGCACCAGTTGCCGGATTTTACTTGCCCTGAAGGGCTTTGCCGCCTGGAGTACGTTTGACCTGTGCAGGCAGTATCTGGCCGGTGCTGCCACCAGCAGTCTGCACGAAGCCCGCCTCGCACGGGAGTATTTCGACAAGGAAGTCCACCTGTGTGCCCCGGCGTATCGCGACGACGAAATGGAAAACTACATCCAGATTGTCGATGATATCGTCTTTAATTCCTTTACCCAGTGGATGCATTTTCGGGACAAAGTTTTGTCCGCTCCCCGTAAAATCAAATGCGGTATCCGCGTCAACCCCATGCACAGCGAGGTCAAGACCAAAATCTATGACCCCTGCGCACCCGGCTCACGGCTGGGAACCCTGCGGGAATTTTTCAAAGAAGACCAGCTTGACGGCATCACCGGCCTGCATTTTCATACGCTCTGCGAACTGAACGCCGACTCACTCCAGCGGACGCTGCCTGCGGTGGATACCCATTTCGGCGACATCATCCGCCGGATGGAATGGATGAATTTTGGCGGCGGACATCACATCACCCGTCCGGATTATGACATTGACCTGCTGTGCCGCTTGATTACGGATTTCTATACCCGTTACCCCAACATTAAGACCATCTATCTCGAACCCGGCGAAGCGATAGCCCTCAATACCGGCGTGCTGGTTGCGACCGTTCTGGATATCACGCACAATGCGATGGATATTGCCATTCTCGATACCTCCGCCTCGGCTCACATGCCGGATGTACTGGAAATGCCGTACCGCCCCAACATCACCGGCGGCGACCTGCCCGGCAAAAAAGCCCACACCTACCGGCTGGCCGGCCCGACCTGCCTGGCAGGCGATGTCATCGGCGATTACTCATTCGACCGCCCGCTGCAATTCGGCGACAAGCTCGTCTTCGGCGATATGGCGCATTATACGATGGTCAAAAATACCATGTTTAACGGCATCAATCTGCCGGATATTGTGCTGTACGACCCCGATAAAGACCAATACCGCGTCCAGCGGCATTTTACCTATCAGGATTTCAAAAGCCGTCTGTCTTAGCCGACCTGTTAATGACACTTATTTAGAAAGGGACACAAATGAACAAAGCAGAATCGCTGGTAAAAAAATTGCAAGTCCCGTTTCAAAAGTCTACCAAACTGTCACATTGGGACCCGGATGATGTCATGGGTTTTGATGAGCAGCAGGCACAGGAGCGTTTGAAAAAAAATCTTAAACGTCTTCTTGAATTGCAATTTGTACTGTATGCTGAGAATAAACAGTCGCTGCTGGTTATTCTTCAGGCAATGGACGCCGGCGGCAAAGATGGAGTGATACGGAATGTTTTCGGTCCGCTCAATCCGCAGGGCTGTAGAGTTGTTCCATTCAAGGCCCCAAACTCCCTTGATCTATCCCGTGATTTTCTGTGGCGGATTCATCTTAATACGCCGTGTTTTGGCGAGATCGGGATTTTTAATCGTTCACATTATGAAGATGTGCTGATTGTTCGAGTCAAAGACCTCGTTCCCAAATCCATCTGGTCAAAACGATACGCCCAAATCAATGACTTTGAGCGGATGCTGTCGGAAAACGGCGTTACTATCATTAAACTGTTCCTGCATATCAGCAAAGATGAGCAGCGCGAGCGGCTTCAAGCCCGTTTAGATGACCCAACACGTCACTGGAAAATTGATCCTGCGGATTTTGCGGAACGCAAACGCTGGGATAGTTATATGAAAGCGTATGAGGATGCGATTAACCAATGCAACGGGAAATACGCACCGTGGTATGTTATCCCGGCCAACCACAAATGGTTTCGCAATTTGGCTATTTCCGAGATTGCCGTCCAGGCACTTGAGCAGATGAACATGAAATTCCCGAAACCGATTTGCGATATATCCAAGATTAAAATCGACTAATTGCTACCGATTTCGCGCTTGCAGTTTTGCCAGCAGCCGCAGGATTTCCAAGTACAGCCAGACCAGCGTTACCATCAACCCAAACGCACAGTACCATTCCATGTACTTCGGTGCGCCGCTGGCTGCGCCTTGCTCAATGAGGTGGAAGTCCAGCACAAGGTTCAGTGCCGCGATAATCACGACCACCACCGAAAACAGGATACCAAACGTTGACGAGCTATGAATCAGCGGGACGGTAACTCCAAAGAATCCCATCACGATAGACACCATATAGTACAGCGCGATGGCGCCGGTTGCGGCGGTAAGGCCTGCGATAAAGCCCTGTGTCGGCTTGATGATGCCCGAACGGTAGGCAATCAGCAGACATGCCAGAACCCCAAAGGTCAGAAAAACTGCCATAAAGACGATGCCTTTATACTGTGCCTCAAAGATAGCAGAGATGCCGCCGAGCGCCAGACCTTCCAGCAGGGCATACAGCGGAGCGGTATAAGCGGCCCATTGGCGTTTGAAAATGGTAACCATCGCCGCGATAAAGCCGCCGATAAGACCAGCAAGCATCCAGGGCATTGCTGAGGCGGGGTCTTGTGCCGCCTTAAACCAGGTTACGCTGCCCGTCAGTACCGCCAGTACAAGCAGAAAGCCCGTCTTGTTCACAGCTCCCATGACGGTCATCGCATTCTCGCCGTAGTAGGGAATCGCCTCAAATACCTTTTCATTTAACGCCGGATTACTGGTTCGCATCATATTATAGCTCCCAAAGTTATGTCCTGATTTTGTCTAATTCCTACACTGTACGAAAGAATAGTGTAGTTGTTCTTTCAGCGAGGTCAAGTGTAAAAAAGAACTCCCCAATTTGACCAGCGTAGAAATGTATGGAGCATAAATGCGATGAATTTGGTCTTTATAGTCTATTACGCGATGTTTTTCATCTTTTTGCCCGGCTGTTCCGACAGAACCGACAGGCAGGCGATACAAGATGCGGCTATACCGCAAAAGGAAGCTTTAAAAATGGACAATAAAACAATAGAATTAACAGATTCACAGTGGCGGCAAAGACTGACACCGATGCAGTACAATGTCCTGCGAAAAAAGGGCACAGAGCATCCTTTTACAGGTAAATACTATTTAAAACCTCAAGAAGACGGGTCTTATGTCTGTGCCGGCTGCGGAAGCGTCATTTTTAATACTGATACACAGTTTAATTCCCATTGCGGCTGGCCGAGCTTTAGTGCCGCTGAGCCGAATAGTGTTATCGAACGCAAAGATATCAGCCATGGAATGGTCCGGACAGAGGTGATTTGTGCCCATTGCGGCGGTCATTTGGGGCATGTTTTTGATGATGGGCCGGGGCCGACAGGGCTGCGATATTGCATTAATTCGGCGGCTATGGAGCTTAACGAAGAAAAAGAGGCACAAAAGTGATTATTTTGTATCAAAATTAGACGAAATAATCAGTTTTTTTTAAGAAATGTCGATTTTTATTTTGACAAATTTGTAAAATTCAGATACATTTTACAGTAGAACAATGCCGTGTCAGGTTCCCTCGGGGCGCGGGCAAATTGAAATAACGAGGGGTTTGCAATGTGGCTCCATAGTGAGCCAAGGAGATTAATGTGAGCAGTGGTACAGTAAAGTGGTTCAATGAGAAAAAGGGTTTTGGTTTTATTACTCCGGACGATGGCGGCGAGGACCTCTTTGTCCATTACAGCAATCTGGAAGCCGAAGGGTTCCGTACTCTTCGTGATGGCCAGAAGGTTCAGTTTGAACCTGCCAAAGGTCGCAAGGGCATGGAAGCTACAAAAGTTCGTCCTTGCTAAATCTGGAATTTGACGCTTAGCGACAAACTCCCACGGGCCTGTGAATGAACAGGCCTGTTTTTTTTGCCCTCAATTAAGGTTGCAGGCAGTATCGCATATCCACCGAAAGCCAGTTGGCTGACAGTGCGGTAATATCCTGAAAATTGATCTGGTCATCGGCAACCAGGTCAAAGGGGTGACACAATGTCCCTGCGTCCAAACAGCCCAGCTCAAGCCAATAACCGGTCAGCATGGATAAGTCCGATACGCTTACGGTATAGTCCACATCAAAATCACCTGCCAACGGCGGGAGAACTTCAAATGCCATCGCGTAATCCCTATTTCTTATGTTGGTAGTGTTAGCGATCTGCACCTGATAAACGCCGTCTATTGGCAGAAGGATGTCCGCTCTGCGCAGATTATCAAGCGTGCCGGAGTCAGAAACAATGAGATTGCCATTGGGATCAACAATACTCAGATTTAGATTAAATGGTGAAGACTCATCGCTATAAATTCCTGTGAAAGAATTTTTTGTTACTAACCGATGCCAAGTTAGAGTTATAGCCAGTCGACTATTTTGGGTTCCGTAAATCTGATAGATGTGCGTCAAGTTTCTTCCGATGGTTGTATATGCCCATCCGGCGGCTTGGGTAATATTCGTATTATATGTTACTTTCGGCTGGCTGAGCAGTTGCAATGCTCGCAGTGCATCAATTCGGCCGTATCCCCGCTGCGGGTGCCAGAGCTGTCCGGTGGTCAATACATTGGATTTGTCTTGAACATTGGGGAACGCGGAATTGACTATAACGGCTTTAATTACCTCGCTTTTGCCATCGTCGGTTTCTGTGCTTTGATTGGCATATTGTACCAATAATGCCGCGACACCCGCCGCATGCGGGCCAGAGTAGCTGGTTTCTCCTCCCGTAGTACCCACTATTCCCCAGGCTGTATCAGAGGATGATGTTGGAGTTCGCAGATTCTGTGCTGGAGCCGCAATTTCTGGTTTACGTCGGCCATCGGTGGTCGGGCCGGGATTGCTTGCCGACCCTACACGCCGATAGACATTCGGATCCGTTGTGACCAGGCCGCCTGTGGTAATGCCGTTAAACGCATCGCCGAAGATCGTAATGCTCGTGGCATTATTTCCGGCGGCATTGATCAAAATCATATCATTGTTGTAGGCGTAATAATCATAAATCAGAGAATACTGGCTGCTGCCATCTGCGGTGCCGCTAAGCTGAATTCCGGTTACTGCAATTCGACAGTTGTTGGAAACTAAATAGTCCAAACCATCTTCTACCCAACTGGAACTAACTTGTCTATTGGGGTCGGTCACAGAGGCACGTTTCGTTATTTTTATACTGTAGATTTCCGCCCCTGGCGCAACGCCAATTTCACTCGGATAGAGGAATCCGCCGCGGCTGGCGATAATTCCCGCCATTGCGGTGTCATGCCAGTATGGCTCGTAGGGCGAAAGGGTATCTCCCGTTGGGTCATAATAGTATGCGTACGAACTGCCGGTTGGATTGCCCAGCATATCTTTATCAAAAAACGCTTCGTGAGTAATTAAGCAATGTGCCTGCGAAATGACCCCGACACGAACGCCCTGACCTGTGTATCCGAGTGTATGTACCGCTTGCGCATTGCACCCATCGGGACCGATTGATGCATTTAACGCAAAAATATCATGATTTCCCCATACGTAAAAAAATAGGAAAATCAAAATACAATACCCCCGCCCGGTGGTAAATTTCATCACAATCCTCACCTTTTTTCAGGGTCTTTCCTATCCTGCTTAAATACTAAATGTAGAATACCAAAACCACCGAGCTATTGCAAGGTTAATTCATTTGTCTATGGACTGTCAATTTGGCATAGGGGTGGATTTTTGGTATTTGCGTAACTCTATTTTTGACAATAGATTGTGAATTGCTGTTGCAGCGGCACAGAGTTTGCATCAAGGTAGGGTATTGTGCGAAGAAATACGCAATAGAAGGGAAAGTATAATATGAAATTTGATAAATTCACGGTGAAAGCACAAGAGGCGATGGCCACCAGTCAGCAGCTTGCGATGGCTCGCAGCCATACCACGTTAACGCCAATCCATCTGCTGGCGGCACTGATGCAGGATGACGAGGGGCTGGTAGTTCAGATTCTAAAGAAAATCGGCTCTAATGTGTCACGTATTCAGGATATGGTTGAAAACGAACTGAATCGTCTGCCAAAAGGATCGGTTGGCCCGCAATTGCTGCCGGACCCGGCTTATACACAAATCATTCTGGATGCGCAAAATCGTGCCGACAAAATGGGGGACGACTATCTCAGTGTCGAGCATTTACTGTTGTCTTTGGCGGAAATCAAAAGCGACGCCAAGGAAATTCTCAGTGTCAATTCCATTGGTGTTGAACAGATTGAATCGGCGATCAAAGAAATTCGCGGCGGGGCGAAAGTAACGGATGAATCGCCGGAAAATAAATATAAAGCGTTGGAGCGGTTTGGAATTGATTTAATCGATATGGCTCGCCGAGGCAAACTTGATCCGGTGATTGGGCGGGATGACGAGATTCGGCGATGTATGCAGGTGCTGAATCGGCGAACGAAAAATAATCCTGTGCTGATTGGCGAACCCGGCGTAGGCAAGACGGCGATTGTCGAAGGGCTTGCCCAGCGTATTGTCGCCGGGGATGTGCCGATAGGGCTGAAAGATAAAAAACTGATTGCGCTGGATATGGGCGCTTTGATTGCCGGAACCAAGTTTCGCGGCGAATTCGAAGAACGGTTCAAAGCCGTACTTAAAGAAGTAATCAGCTCCAATGGACAGATTATCCTGTTTATTGACGAATTGCATACGATTGTGGGAACCGGCAAAGCGGAAGGGTCTGTGGATGCGGGCAATCTGCTCAAGCCCTCGCTGGCTCGCGGCGAATTACGATGTATTGGTGCGACAACTTTGGATGAATATCGCAAGTATGTCGAAAAAGATGCTGCGCTGGAGCGGCGTTTTCAGCCGATTATGGTGGATCAGCCGACGGTTGAGGAAACCATTGCAATTTTGCGTGGTTTGAAAGACCGCTATGATGCGCATCACGGGGTGCGTATTGCGGATGCTGCACTGGTCGCGGCGGCGACGTTGTCGAATCGGTATATTGCAGACCGATTCCTGCCGGATAAGGCGATTGACCTGGTGGATGAAGCTGCGTCGCGTCTGCGCATCGAAAATGACTCGCTGCCGGCGGAGATGGATGATATTCGCCGCAAAATTATGCAGTTGGAAATTGAGTGTCAGGCACTGAAGAAAGAAACCGACTCGGCCAGCGCCAAACAGCTTGCCAAATCACAGAAACAGCTTGTGGAATTAAAGAAACATGATTCCGAATTAACATCGCGGTGGGAAGCGGACAAAAAAGCGATTACACAGGTTAAGGAACTCAAAGAGAAGATTACCGCCGCCCAGATGGAATTTGAAGACGCCCAGCGGAAGGGTGATCTGGAGCGAGCTGCGCGGCTGAAATATGAAACGATTATTAGTCTGCAAAAACAGCTTAAAGCCGCCGAGGAAGCCCTTACGCAGGCGAATGGTTCGACGATGGTGCATAACGAAGTGACCGAAGAACACATTGCGCAAGTGGTCGGCAAGTGGACGGGGATTCCGGTCGCGCGATTGCTCAGCGGCCAGCGTGAGCGTCTGGTGAATATGGAACAGGAGATTTGCAATCGTGTCGTCGGCCAAGATGAAGCGGTTACGTCGATATGTAACGCGGTCCGGCGGAATCGTGCAGGCTTAGGCGATCCCAATCGGCCAATCGGAGTGTTCCTGTTTCTTGGGCCGACGGGCGTGGGCAAAACGGAATTGGCCAAAGCTTTGGCAGAGTTTTTGTTTAACGATCCGTCAGGCATGGTGCGTATCGATATGAGCGAATTTATGGAGCAGCATTCGGTTGCACGATTGATCGGCGCTCCTCCCGGATATATCGGCTACGAAGAAGGCGGCAGACTGACCGAAGCGGTTCGCAGGAAGCCTTACTCTGTAATACTGCTTGACGAAATTGAAAAAGCGCATCGGGATGTGTTTAATGTGCTGCTGCAAGTCTTTGATGATGGACGGCTGACGGACGGCAAGGGTCGGACGGTTGATTTCAAAAATACCGTGATTATCATGACCAGTAACTTCGCCGGCCAGCAGATTATGGAGATGGGTCAGCAGCAGGGGGCCGAATGGGAAATTGAGGCGCACGTTAAGGAAGCTCTAAAGCAATACTTCAGGCCGGAGTTTCTAAACCGTATTGATGAAACAATCATTTTCCATTCGCTGACGCGGGAAAATCTTGAGAAAATTGTGGCCATTCAGTTGCGGTACTTGATTGGGCGGCTTAAAGACCGTCATCTGCATCTGGAAGTTACCGAGCGGGCCCAAAAACAGCTTATTGACGAGGGGTACGATCCGGTGTTTGGCGCCCGCCCGCTGAAACGTGTTATTCAGCAACGGCTTGAAAATCCGCTGGCCAATGAGTTGATCGCCGGAAAATTCGTCGAAGGCGATACGATTCGCATTGATGCGGATGGGAATGTGTTTCGATTTGAGAAAGTTTAAATATCTAAAAGTGGTGAGATGAATAGCGATAAAGCGGGGTGACATAGTTTTGTTTTTTGTGGGGTTATATTGTGAAATCTGATACAACTTTATCTTTTTTTCGATTTTGTTGGGACGGAATAAAAGTATCCCCTGTGTTTTGTCGATAGAAAGAGTGGGTTTTTTGGATGAATAAACCGGTAAGATAGGCAAAATGAGTTTTTGGAATTAAACGATGGTTTTTATCGGAGTGAACAAGTACTCCGATCTGGTGTATAAATTCAGGATGAGTGGTGTGGAGTAAGAAATAGCAATGTCAATTAGCCGCTTTTGAGGCGAATTAAATAAAGGAACAGACAATGTTTGAACGTTTTACCGACCGTGCGAGAAAAGTTATGGCGCTGGCCAATCAGGAAGCTCAGCGTTTCAATCACGAATATATCGGCACAGAGCATATCCTGTTGGGCCTTGTCAAGGAAGGCAGCGGCGTTGGCGCTCAAGTGCTGAAAAATCTGGATGTAGATATTAAGAAATTGCGTCTTGAGATTGAAAAGCTGGTCAAAAGCGGTCCGGATATGGTTACGATGGGTAAGCTGCCGCAAACACCGCGAGCCAAGAAAGTGATCGAGTTCGCCATTGAGGAAGCCCGGTCGCTGAATCATAACTATGTCGGTACGGAACATATCCTGCTGGGGCTGCTTCGTGAAACCGAAGGCATCGCCGCACAGGTAATGATGAATCTTGGGCTGAAGCTCGAAGACGTTCGTCAGGAAGTGTTGAATCTGCTCGGCGCAGGCGCCGAGGATAATACCGGCACATTCCCTCCGATGGGAATGAAAATGAATCCGCCGGCCAATGGCATGGGGAATGCTGCCGCCGCAGGTGTCAAGGGCAAGAGCAAGACTCCGGCATTGGACAGTTTCGGACGGGATTTGACAGAACTGGCGACCAAGGGCGAATTGGACCCTGTGATTGGTAGAAGCAATGAGATCGAGCGTCTGATTCAGATTCTTTGCCGCAGAACGAAAAATAACCCTGTGCTGCTGGGCGAAGCGGGTGTGGGTAAAACCGCGATTGTCGAAGGTATGGCACAAAAGATCGATCAGCATCAGGTGCCTGAAATTCTGAAAGATAAACGAATTGTTGTGCTGGATTTGGCGATGATGGTCGCGGGCACCAAATATCGCGGCCAGTTTGAAGAGCGCATCAAAGCCGTGATTAATGAAGTCCGCCGTGCCGCCAATGTAATTTTGTTTATCGACGAATTGCATACCCTGGTCGGTGCAGGCGGTGCGGAAGGCGCCATAGACGCATCTAACGTTTTAAAACCAGCCCTGGCTCGCGGCGAAGTGCAGTGTATCGGCGCTACGACCTTTGATGAGTATCGCAAGTATATTGAAAAAGATGCGGCTTTGGAACGCCGCTTCCAGACGATTGTGGTTGAACCGCCAAGTAAAGATGAAGCGGTGCAGATCCTCAAGGGGCTTCGCGACCGTTATGAAAAGCATCACCGTGTGAAATTCACCGATGAGGCGCTGTTCCAAGCGGTGGAACTGTCGACGCGATATATTTCGGGACGTTGTCTGCCGGATAAAGCCATTGACGTTATCGATGAGGCCGGCGCCAG
>CAYTHV010000116.1:0-10737 GCA_964437685.1 uncultured Pirellulales bacterium | reverse complement strand
AAGGCTATCATGCGGGCAGTTAAAGTAGCTTTTCCTGGCCCGGAGCATTTAAGGAAGTTGCCAGGGGAGACGAATGAGCAATGGCAAAAACGCCTGACCAAAAAGGAAAAAGTCGAACTGAAGGTGTGGTACAAACAATTCCACTGGCATCCTCACCAGCTTCGCCACAATGCCGCGACATTCCTGCGTAAAGAGTTTGGGCTGGAAACGGCGAGAATTATTCTGGGGCATCGTTCAGCGGTCATTACCGAAGTCTATGCCGAACAGGATCAGCAAAAGGCGATGGATGCGATTGTGCGGGTGGGGTAACCAATGATGGGGATTGGATGTTTGAATATGTTATAAACATCAATAACAAGGGTCAAATTATAGGAAAAAGATGGGCATGATAATATGGTGTACGGATCCAGTTTATCGCATGCTTTTCTGCTTACCAAGATACCATAACCTACTTTGATTATATTGATTGGTTCTGGTAGTCTGTCATTACAAAATGCCGGTAGGTATAGTGAACAGCCTTTCCAGTAAGAAGAAAAATGGCTTTCTTTTACATGTCATGATATAATTTCTGGGCTCCTTTCTAACATGAGCATCGATGATTCTCGTTATTAATTTCAGAACAACTCAAAACTTCCCTCAAGACCCTTCACTGAATCTGTCCCAACCCAAACTTTGAAATCGCCGGGCTCTACATTGTATTGCATGTTGATATCATAAAATTTCAGGTCGTTTGTGGAAAGGTCGGGGTAAAACAATTCAGGAACTTGCCGCACAGCGCGGCACCAGCCCGCAGGCCGTTTGCGAACTGAAAATGAAAGCCCGCAACGAAATTAAAAAGATTCTTAGCCAAGTCGCTTAATCGCACCCCGGGAAATGGCATCGTCACATTTAGGGTATTAATCCAAAAACAAATCAAAGCGGTCGGCTATGCCCGACGCAGTACCGACCTGCAAGTAAGGTCGATTACCGCCAAAAAGTGTATATTGAAAACAGCTGGCTGCCGGCCAAGGCGCATGTGGAACAAGAAAAGTGTCCTGTGAATAAGTGGTAAGGTATTCATGAAATCGTAGGCATGAAAGAGGTCGTGAGTTCGCCATCCGGACTTTTCCGATATTCCTTACGACGTGGTGCATAAAAAAGGCCGGCGTTTTGGAACGCCGGCCCTGATTTTACTGTTTGACAATTCAGGCTGGGGTTATGGTATAGAAACTTTTAACCAATCCTGTGCCAGCAGGGTGAAGTCTGTTAAATCGACCTTGCAATCGTGGTCAATGTCCCCCGGATTATCATAGCATTTGCCGGGTTCTTTTTCGTTGGTAGTCAATTCAAATGACAAATCCCATGATTTTCCTGCGGGGTATTCAATCGGTTGCCCCTGTTGCCAAGTTGCGCCTAATTGCAAATTACCTGCAGCGTTGGGCCATGTGGATCCGTCAGGATTTTGAATCACATAACTTCGGACCGCATCATCATTGAAGAATTTAGGACGGGTCTTCCAGCCCCAGGGGTACTGAATCGTCTGGTTTGGACTATAGTACGCACCGATGCTGATCCAATAAATGGTTTTGTTGCCTGTTTCCGGATTGGGTTTCTGATGGAACCATTGATCCTGAGACAGGAACTGGGCAAACTGGAAACAAGCTTCATTCTCGATGCCTCCCTGAGTCGGGTCACGAGGATCAAGGTCGTAACCGGCAAAGTTCCAGACAAAGCTTTCACACTTGTTTTCCCATACCAAATTTCCCGGATGGCTGAATGGATTCGTCGGTGAAACGGGGACATCGGTCCAGATGCCAATATGGAATCCCTGGGGTAACTGACCCGTCGGGGGATAAGGCTGAGTCCAGCCGATAAATGAACCCCACCAGTGAACATCCGTAACGGGACGATAATCGGAGCATTCCCAATCATCTGCCAATAGTGGAGGAAAAGCAATTGTAGAGCGGTCATCCCAGCCGAAGATCTTCTCCTGCTGTTCGACCGGAGGCTGGCTCCATTTTAACCACCATTTGGTATTGACCACCGGAGTGGATCCACCAACATTGGGCAGTACTTGAAATTCATCCCAGGCATTCCAATACAGTTTCTGTGTCGAGCCGGGACCGGGAACTGGGGCAGGGAATACGCCCGGTGTGGTGTGAAATGTCTCATTAATAAAGAAAGAGACGATTTGTGTAATATCAAAACCCGGTGTAATGGCAAAGCTTGCCGCAGCCGGAGCTGGGGCATTAATGCCGAGGGTTGCGATGTTGTTGGTATTGATTGTAATGGTTGTCGGCGGAGGAGTAACAGGAATATTGCCCGGCACATTCCAGCTCCAGGAACACTGTTTTCCGTTGATGTCGGTTAAACCGAAAGAGACATTGGTGATAAATGAAGGGGGATGAACTTTCAAGCTGATGGTGCAATTAGACAGGTCCGGATCCAAACCATACATAAATTTCCAAGCCGCGGAGTAATCTTGGTCAGGTGGGAGGTTTTGATTTCCCCAGGCCATGACCAAACCCGGTTCATCAGGATGTTGAGGGTCCGTCGGGACACCGTCGCATACGTACAGGTCAGGCGGCAAAGGCGCACCGAATTTAACCGGCTCACCTTGTCCATACATCTGCCAATGCATCATGTAGTGTTCCCAATCACTGCTGTTACCTGCTTCAATACGATTGAATTCGGAACCAATTGGACTGAGCAGTTCCTGCCACTCTTGAGCTGAATCAACGAAAAAATAAGGTGATGCCATAACAGGTAAAGAAATCGACACTGAAATAAACAGGCAGATAATGTTTCTTTTCATAGTAACACCTCTTGAGAAAATTTTTCTCTCACTTTCTTTCTAAAATATGTAATCAGGCATAATGAGCGAACTGATGACAAAATAATTCTTCGCTGGGTTGAAAGAATCCTATCGCGTTCGAAATTGTATGAGCACTAAAGTCTTCACACTGGAACCTATCGTTACGTGGCTGAAGATTTTAGCCGTATTTCACTCACATGCTCATTCAGCTGCCTGCTAATTTTGATATTCTTTTTTTATTTGTTTTTAGTGTCAAAGATCAACAGGAAAAATGTTGACCTTTATTATATTATCTTGAAAACTTCATTGCATCAGTATTATTACCTATTTCCCAATCCATTTTTTCTTAAAATGGATTTAGGGCAAATTAGGACCATCTTAAACGTTAGAACATTATAAAAAACAAGTTACGACTCAGTCGCGGTGTATTTCATCAAATCACCTCAAACTCATCAGGTGATAATTTAGGGAGATAAGAGCTCTGTGTTATATTTTCTTTATAGCCCCCTTTTTCAACATTTAAATTTACTGGGTAGTATTCTTTCCATTTTTTTGCTTGAACAGGTTTTTTTTGTGGTATAATGGTTCTGTTAAATAATCGTATTTATTACTCTAAGTTTAGGGAGAAATAACTATGAAAAACATGCCGAAAAACTACCACGGGGTACTTACACTTTCTATCTTCTTAATCTTTTTCACCGCTGTGAATACACCTGCTGAATTCTGCTGGATTTCCACCAACAAATTGCTCGCCGAAGAGGGTCAGGATGGCGACTACTTTGGCGGCACAACAATTTGGCCATGGGGTAATCCTCCGGCCGTGGCCATTGACAGCCAGTGGATTCTTGTTGGCGCTTACATGGACGACTGGGGCGACAAAGAAGATGCAGGATCAGCGTATTTCTTCAAATACAGTGGCTCCTGGCAGCAAAAGCCACGAATTACCGCCGGAATAGACAGCGAGGCACAGGACTGGTTTGGTCATTCCGTTTCAATTGATGGTGATTATGCCATTGTCGGTGCGCCAGATAATGATGCGGGTGATGCAGGCTGCGCATATATCTTTCATTTCGAAAGCAACAACTGGGTACGCAAGGCCAGACTGACTGCATGGAATGGGGCTGGCGGCAATCTTTTTGGCTATGCCGTCTCCATCAAGGGGAATTGTGCGGTCATTGGGGCGCCGGACACAGATATGTCAGGATCAGAAGATGCTGGTGCGGCCTATATCTTCACCCGCAGCGATTCCAATTGGAGCCAGCAGCAAAAGCTAACAGCAAATCCCACGATTGATGACGGTTATTTTGGAGGCAGTGTCGGGTTAAGCCCTGATGGTCAATATTGTATTATTGGATCGACGAATTACACAACCCATGGACAAGGTGCAACCTATATCTTCCATAAAGAATCCGGTAGCTGGACTCAACAGGCATTCTTGCAAGGTCCTGTTTCGTACGACCTGTTTGGTCATTCAGTGGCAATCGGCACAAATTTCGCCGTGGTAGGTGCCCCGTGGACTCCAAGTGATCCAGATAACTACGCTGATTGCGGCTCAGCTTATGTTTTCCAGCTTCAGGACTCTAACTGGAATCAATTCAAAAAACTAACAGCCTTTGACCCATGCCAGTATAAAATGTTCGGCATGTCTGTTGACATCGACGGCAGTTATATTATCGTTGGCGCTCCAGGTGATCCGGATTCAACATGGAAAGGTGCGGCTTATATTTACGTTTATGCCAATGCCGAGTGGAATTTTGCGAATAAGCTCCTTGCTCCGCAGGAAGGACAAGATGGCAATTGGTATGAACAACTTGGTTCAAGTGTGGCTATCGAGTCTAAGGGATCCTGCCGAGCAGTCGCCTCTGCGCCTTACGACGACCCCAATACCAGTAATGCCGGTCGCGGCTCTGCTTATGTGTTTGACGGGCCGTCTTTAACGATTACCCAGCCAACTGTCTTCGAAGAGTGGGTGGCCGATTCCAATCAGACAATACTCTGGCAGATGTACTGTCAGGCGGAAAATGTAATCATTGACTATTTCAATGGACAAGCATGGACTCAGCTCGCCACCGCGGCAAACATCGGTTCGTGGATATGGAACGCTCTTCCACAGTCAGTCAATTCCGACCAGTGCCTGATACGTTTGACCGATATGGACCCGAACCATCCGGACGTCAATGATATCTCCGATATTGCTTTCTCAATCAAGGATATTGTGCTTGATACGCCGGATGGCGGAGAACTGCTTCAAAGCGGTACAGCCTATAACATCACCTGGCGAACAAGAAATGGCTTGGACTATGTCAACCTCTACTATTCACGTGATGATGGACAATTCTGGCAGCCGATTTTTACCGCCCCTGTCAGCAATACCGGCTCGTATTCGTGGTTTGTGCCAGTGGTGAATTCCGCGAATTGTCGGGTAAAGGTCTCCGATCCATCCGACGACAACATTGCCGACACAAGCGACACCGTGTTTACGATAGAAATCGCGGGCGATATAAATGGCGATGGCATTGTCAATTTGATTGACTTTTCGATTCTTGTGGGCAATTGGCTCCAAGGCGGCTAAATAAGATTATGTGGTGTTAATTTGGGAAAATCCCAGATTTACTGAAAATCCGGAGGGAACGCATATGAAAAAATCATGTCATTTCATGACTTTTTGTTTGATTTTTTTTTCTGCTTCTGTGATTTATGCGGAAACAAGGTCCATCGAAGACATCACAGCTTCCAATTATTATATCTGGGAAGTAGATGCCGCTGCGGATTCCGATGGGAATATACATATAGCTATGAACCGTCTGGATTGGCTGAGATACGCTACCAATGCTTCCGGCACCTGGTCGGTGTCCGGCGACATAACGGTAGTCGATGAATCGGTATCTATCGCGTTGGATTCGGCGGGGAATGCGTATATCGCCTACTACGAAAAAGAAACCATGGATCTGACGGGTCATACGCGGCTGTATTACGCCGCTATCTTCTAAATGGAGTTCGACGCCTTAAAGAGAAAATCATGTTTTTTAAGCGTTTAAATGTGAAATTCAGTTTAATGCTGTGATACACACAGCAGATAGGAGACGATGTTATGGTTATTTTATCAAAAGAGGTTACAAAATCTTTCTTTCCAGCCATGTTCGGATATATTGTGTTTTTCCTGCCCTGTTCAGTTTGGGCACTTCCACCAGTGACTCCCTCGAATTTGGTGGCGCATCTTTTGCCGGATCAGATCCATCTTACCTGGCAGGATAATTCATTCAATGAGTTAGGATTTATCATCCAGTACAAATGGGATTCAGGGGGGTGGCTTGATTTGACCGCAGTGGGTATGAATGTCATCAGTTTCCAGCTTGATAAGCCAGCGTATTATAATCATACGGCTTATTTTCGTGTCTATGCCTATAACACAGATGGGTTCAGCGGCGTATCAAATGAGGATTCGGTGTATATCCCTCAATTTTCTTTGAATACCTTGTGCGTGGACTCTCCAGACGGCGGAGAAGTCTGGTCACCGGGCAGCGTACATCCAATTCAATGGCATGGAACAGTTTCCCGTCCATCCGCTGTCACGATCACGTATTCACTGGATGGTGGCAGCAACTGGGTTGCCAAGGTAATTACAGCCAACGCTCCCAATGAAGACGTGTATTATTGGACAGTACCAAACACTCCTTCAAGTAATTGCATCATCAAAGTCTGTTCCTCTGAGGATTCGGATTATTATGATCTGACCGACCATCCATTTATTATCGGCACAACTATATTTGATTTTGATGACGGTACCTTGCAGGGGTGGACATTGGACGGAGCATACGATGAAGATGGCGATGGTCCTTTTTCGTCCTGGTTCTTCACCTTATGGAAGGACCACGTTGAATTCCCCAACATGCCGGGCGGCGATGCAGTCGGTGATGAATGTGGCTCAATGGCATGTGGCACATTGGGCGGTCATGGCATCAATAATCCCGGTGCCGTGTGGTGGATTATGAAATTCCGTTCGCCTGATTTGTCAACGAGCCCAGGCTGGCAGGCGGCTCATGGCTTTAGCGTCGAAATTGCCGAGTGTATGGCAGCGATGACAACCCTGTATGCCAATTTATATGTCAGGGTGTATGATGAAGATATGGCCCAAGACCGTTATTTCTACAGTGGTACTGCCGAGTCGCTTACGCCTTGTATTTACGGCGGCAATAACATATGGAACCACCTGAGTTTCACGTGGTCAGACATTGACACTTTCCCGACCAATTATACAATCAAAGAGGTTATGGTCTATCTATGGGGACGGATGAACGGAGGGTTCGAGGGAGGTGTATATCTCGACGACGTAACAGCGATTACGAACCCGTATGATTTTAATGCCGATGGAATGATTAACCTGCCGGACTTGAATGCTTTGATTTCAAGGTGGTTATGGACGTCGAGCGAACCAGGCTGGACACCCGCCTTTGACTTGGCCACGCCGGCAGACAATATGGTTAATTTGAAGGATTTTGCCGCTTTTGCAAGTCACTGGTAAAAGAGGTCCGCGGCCGATGAATTCAGACAAAGTTGGAAATTGATTCATCTGTCGTGAGCAGTATACGCCGACTGGTTTGGCCACATGATAGCAAAGCCAATAAAGGGAATATTGGGGCCAGAGGAAATGAGCGGTGAGGCATTTGCATAATGTAAAGCCGCTTTAGAATTGGCACCCGCACCAGCTTCGCCACAATGCCGCCACGTTGCTCCGTAAAGAGTTTGGGCTGGAAACGGCCCGCATCATCCTTGGCCACCGTTCAGCGGTGATTACCGAAGTCTATGCCGAGCAAGATAAAGAGAAGGCGCTGGAGGCGATTGTGAAGGTGGGGTGATGGTAAACGACTATAAGGTTAGCCCTATGTCCCTGCATCATTTTGCCCAGAGCCAAGGATGGCATCATGGGTCTGCAAACAGTTCCCTGGCCTGGTTGGCAGACAAGATGTCGCCAAAGGGAAGCGACGGATCGGAATAAGAAATGTGATCCCACCTGGAAAAATCCTACTGTACAGACTCGGCGACAGAGCCGCTGTCCCCGCTGGCCGAGCCCCCGGTGAAGCCCACATATTCATCGAAGGTCGCCGGGGCCAGTATCACCCTGAATGACACGGGGGTTAATCCCAGTATGACAACCAGAACTGCCCCGGTAAGTTGAAAACGATCACTTTGAAATCTTCATTTCATCCCAAGACTTTACCTCCTGCATATTTTTGCCATCTGGTAGGTTCACGGTACAATACGAATAGGCAGATAGGTGGCATTGTTGCTCCCAGTAAACTCGGTGATGCTGCCGGTATAATCCACAATAACTCCGATGTAGTACACACCACCCACGACGAGGTCGTTGGGCAAGGTAATGGTATGCATGGCGGTGTAAACGGTATTTCTGTCGAGTGTCATGGTTCCGGCACGCACACGGGTATCAATGGTGGTAATACGACGGTTCGTGGAAACATAATGGGCCACATCCACTTCTTCCTGATCATTGTAGCCGTTATTTTCAAATGTAAACTGGACTTTATAGCTCTGACCCGCTTGTACCAAATACCGCTTGAAACCCTCTACCACCTCATCTTCTCTTGAGACATGGGTATCATCGGGGTTGTAGATACGGCAAGGGACATGCTCGCTGTATTCACCATCCGCCGAACCATATTTCCAGTGCGACACCCCCAGATCGTCCTTGTTTATATTGTCTGTCTGGCCATAGAGATGGATGTCGCCGGTGCCGGCATCTTCCCCGGCGTAATGACGAACCGATTCATCATTCGCATGGATATGGGTCCAGTCCTGCCCCATGATATTGTAAGTGCTATTTACGTGCATGAGACCCAAGGCATGGCCCATTTCATGCAGGGCGGTCGTGCCCCAGGGGCGGTAATCACCCCCATATTCCCATTTGGTCCAAACGTTATCGGATGCAGACCAATCCAGGTCCGCATCGAAGGCGATATCCGCCTCGGTGAATTCGTGGACACCCAGGATGCAGGTATACCAATAGTAGCAGACAGCCGGGGCTCCGTTAAGAACGTCTTGATTGCGGGAAAACCAGATTTCATCCTGGTCGTTGCCGCGGTTGGAATGTTCTTCGTCCCAGTTGCGAATATAAAAAGTGAAGTCACCGGGCGCCTGGTTCCAGCGGCTGTTGGCCGTGGTCAGGGCGGTTCTCCATCTCGATCCTTCCGGAAAACCGTTGGCACTCGCGCGCCAACTGACCTGGTGGCTGGGCCAGCGCAGGTTATTGCCGTTGCAGTGCAAATGACTGTATGCATGCACGGAACGATATCCCATGAGGCAGACAATAATTGTCACAATGAGTGCCGTCGCAGTAATCTGAGTTTTATGTGTTTTCATGATTATTCTCCTGCAATTGTTATGAGTAAACAATTTATTGATTAACCACTACAATCCGCACAATGTGTCAGTCGGATTGTTACATACCATCCAGAATTGCGCCATCCTGGCCAGATCGTACAGATTCACATAACAATCCGGCCTGCCCCCGGGACCGCTGATATCGCCGGGGATGGCTCCTTCTGTAAAGATAAGCATTTCACACGGTGTCGATGGCAGAACCGGATCGCCTCCTGTCAGGAGAAACAACTCTTCCTCCTGTCGTTCTGACTCCAAAATAGCATTCCTCTGTGCCTGGGGCAACTGGTCCAGCCACGGCCGCAACAGGGGTTCTGATATTTCTGTTGGCAGTGTTTTGGGCTGTTCAGCCGCGAGTACCGGGGCATAGAACGGCTGGCTGATATTCGCGCTGGTCACCGGAGGAAGGATCGGGATTTCAGGCGGCGGAAAGACCACGTTAATCACGTAAGCAATGAAACTGTCGAACTGTGCCTCGGTAAATTGTACCCCGAGAGGTTGACCCTGTTCCGGAGAACCGCCTTCCTGCCCTGGCAGAGAAAATTCATTCTCCGCTTCTTCCACAATAGTTTCCAGAACGCAACTGCTGCAATTGCCGAAAGAATGCGTTGTAACTTCGGCTAAAGACTGGTAGGGACCGAGATATGCCTGATCCAGGTCCGGGGTGGGATTGTCCACCCGCAAAACCTGACGCCCCGAATCGTTATAAATTTTTCTTGTTGTTGCATTCGGGGGCAGAATGATGCGAAAACGACCCTGCTCCGATTGGACCAACGGACAATCCTTCACTGTATTTCGATGCACAAACAGAACATCGCGGTCATTCAGATCCATGTGCGGGTAAACCGGAACGGAGAGAATCCGGCCGGGATTCTGGGTATCGACGCCGCCGACAAATCGCAAGGTTACACTGGTAGATGTCGGCGTCGGAGGGGCGCCTCTGTAAATGTATTCAATCTGATAGGTCACGAAGGTGTGGGGCAAATTGGATCCATCTACCATAACCGGTATGCCTTCTTCATAGACGGGGGCTCCACTCGGGTCGGTCAACGGAACCGATTCTGAGTTGCGGTACTGAACGTTGATAACTTTGCCCTTAAAGATAAAATCTGATAACGCGACCATACCATAGATGTCAATTGCCGATGGTGCAGTCTGTCCCCGTGCATGAAACGTCAGGAAAAGAAGTCCGATGGTTAACAGTAAAGCTCTGGTACAGAAATGGCGGTTTTTTTTGCAACATAGCTCATAATCGATTCTCCTGATACATGGCGTAATACGTTCCTTTTTTTTAGTTTTCTCCGGAACTATTTATTGCGAGGAAAATCATGGGAGTCAGAACATAACAGGCTATCTGGAATTTTCAGATAGTGGCGCCTATCTGTGCTGCTACATCTCTAACTATTATAACATTATTTCCATGTTGTTGTTATTTTTTTATTTTTGATGTCAGCGTCAAAAATGTTTTTTGTCTAAAAAAGAGTTATAACTCTTTTCAAATGATAGATTTATGCGGTTTTTTTATGTGGAATCGTTCAGTTGGGATATAT
>CAYTHV010000115.1:3564-10741 GCA_964437685.1 uncultured Pirellulales bacterium | reverse complement strand
GGAGAAGCTGTGTGGTTCGAGGTCCACAGATCAGGCAGAGGCATACTTTGCAGCTAATAGGTCAGGCGGCAGGGATTGCGGCGGCAATTGCTGCTAAAAACAATGTTCCGCCTCGACAAATCAATATTAAGCAGCTTCAGATGAAGTTAAAATCCGTGGGTTCTTTAGACCGAAATATTTAATAAAAATGATCAGGTAGAGGTGAAATAATGGCATTCTTGGATTGGGCGATTGTTTTCGGTGTACTCCTATTTGTTACGCTTATGGTATTGACAACCAGAAAGTTTAATAGGACCGTTGCAGATTTTTTATCCGCAAACAGATGTGCCGGGAGGTATCTGTTGTGCATAGCGAGTCATGAAGCCTCTACTGGCGCTCTTTATGTAATATCGTTTTTTGAAGTATTTTCGAGGGCCGGATGGTCATTGAGGTATTGGGGCGCTATCAGTATTCCCATTTCACTTTTTCTCACATTATCCGGCTTTTTCTATTATCGATATCGCCAAACCCGCGCATTGACAATGGCTCAGTTTTTGGAGATGCGTTACAGCCGTAAATTTCGAATCTTTGCCGGAATATTGTGTTGGGTGTCAGGGATAATAAATTTTGGTATTTTCCCTGCGGTAGGAACAGAATTCTTTATGAATATGTGGAATTTACCGGATAATCTGGTGCTTTTAGGCACAACGTTGCCGACTTACCCGCTTCTTATGGCGTTGCTGCTTGGGATCGCATTATTTTTTACTTTTGTTAGCGGTCAAATAGGCGTAATCGTAACAGATTTCTGGCAGGGTTTTTTTGCCACCTTTGCTTTTGTCGCATTAATTATATTTTTATGGAATACCTTTTCATGGGACCAAATAGGTACGGCTCTTGTTACAGTTTCAAAACCGGGAAATTCGCTTATCAATCCTTTTGAAATCAAAGACCGCCCCGATTTTGGAGTTGTATATTTTCTTATATCGGTGTGGTTAAATATTTATTACACCGGTGCCTGGCAGGGAGCCTCGGCATATCAGAGTTCTGCCATCACGGCACACGAAGCGAAGATGTCTCCCATTGTCGGCAGTTTCAGGCAGGCGATAGTTGGTCTTGGCCTTATCCTTATGCCGCTTTGTGCTCTTGCCTATATGAATTTACCGGAATTCGCCGATAAAGCCGCCGTGGTTACATCGCAGCTTGAAACCAATTATCCGGGTGTAATCAACGAACATTTGAGATTTCGTATGCTTGTTCCGACGGTTATGAATCATGTTTTGCCTCAGGGTCTTGTCGGTGCCTTTGTGGCGGTTATGCTTGGATATTTTATATGTACTAACAGCACCTATATGCATTCCTGGGGTACAATATTAATTCAGGATGTTGTTTGCCCCCTGAGAAAAAAAACTCTTAGCAATGAAAAACATTTAATGCTGCTTAAGCTTTCAATTTCATTTGTAGCCGTTTTTGCTTTAGCGTTTAGCCTTCTTTTTAAACTTCAGGATTATATCCAGATGTTTATTCAAATAACCGGCGCTATTTATATGGGCGGCGCCGGCGCGGCCGTACTTGGCGGACTATACTGGAAACGCGGTTCAACCTATGGAGCATGGACAGCATTGATTATCGGGGCGGTATTAAGTCTTGCCTTTATTATTTTACAGCAGTTTCAGTGGTTTATTCCATGTCTTGATGAAACACTGCCGATTTGGAAATGGGATGGGATGAAATTTGGATTTCTTACAGGGCTGATCGCGCTTCTGTCTTATGTTGTGGTTTCGTTGTTAGGTCCTAAACATGTTGCGGATATGGATAAATTACTTCACCGTGGAAAATATGCCATACAAGAAGAACAGCAGGAATTTAAAAAACATGCTGAACATAAAAAACTGAAATGGTATTGGCGTGTTATAGGAGTCAAGAGCGATGAGTTTTCTTTTATAGACAGACTGTTATTTGCTTATACTTTTCTGATGCGGTTTGTGTGGGATATGGGCGGTTTTTTTGTTACATTCGGTCTTGCTCTTCTCGGTTTTATGTCAGACGGCCGGTGGCTCGCATGGTGGCGCATCAATCTGTGTATTTCTGCAGGTCTGGCTTGTATCGGTGCAGTCTGGATTAGTCTGGGTGGGTTATATGACTTGAAGCAATTATACAAAAGACTGGGCAATATTCACTTAAATGCGCTTGATGACGGCCGTGTAGCGCATGGCCATAATCTTGCCGACGAAGAAGTTAGCGAAGTTGACGTGAAAAAATCTTGATTAGTAATATTAGGAAAAATGATATGACTGTTTTTAAAGGTATTATTCCGGCTCTTTATACCTGTTTTTGTGACAATGGCGAAGTGAACTATGCGGAAACCGCCCGTTTGGCAAAATGGCTGGTTCAAAAAGGCGCAGGTGGATTCTATTTGTGCGGCACTACGGGGTGCGGACTTTTACTCAGTATGGAAGAGAGGAAAAAGATCGCGGAAGCCGTTTCCAGTGAATTAGATGGTCAAGTTCCGCTGATGGTCCATGTCGGATGCATGGCCATTAAGGATGCGGTTGAACTGGCAAAGCATGCCGCGGGCTTAAAAGGGGTTAAGGGAATCAGCTCACTCCCGCCACAGTACTACAGTGTGCCTCTGGCAGAGGAAATAAAATGCCTGTCTGCTATTGCCGAAGCGTCAGATTTACCCTTTTATCCGTATCTATTTGGCTCTATGGTAGAAAAACACGGTGTCGAGAAGATAATCGACGGATTTTCTGTGATTCCCAATATGGCCGGCCTGAAGGCTTTCGTATCTGATCTGGCCGTGCATCAGACGATCATTAAGCAGGGGCCTGTGAATTGGCAGGTATTTCACGGCTACGACCAGTGCCTTTTTCATGCGATGATGATAAAAGGTATTGATGCCGCAATAGGTTCGACATACAATATTGTGCCGGAAATTGTTATCGACATAGTCAACTCCGTGCGAGAGGGTAATTTTGAGCGAGGGCGAAAATTGCAGGAAAAATTCTCCGACTACTGGATTTCGATTCAGGGCTTTTCTTTTCTTGCCTTTGGAGCATATTTTTTATCTCAGCGAGGTTTTAAGACCGGCCCGATGAGATTGCCGCTTAGACTTCCGAGTGAAGCAGAGATTAATATTGTCTGTCAGAAATTAAAGAAATCTGGTTTCGATCTAATGACAGGTGGAATTTAAACTTTATTTTTTATATATTGGAAATATCGAATGAATGCAAGACAGAGGTTTGTTGAAACGATCCAGTTTGGAAAAACGGACAGAATTCCTTTTGTTCCCGGCAACGGCAGGGAATCGACATTGGAAAGATGGCATCATGAGGGCCTGCCCGCACAGATCCGCAGTCCGTTATTTGCCAATGAATATGCCTACAAACAGGCCGGTGGAAAACTCCAGTTGCCGCTGAATGAAAAACCTTTCCTGGTGAAAGAACAGATGATTCCTGAATTTGAAAGAAAGATTATCGAAAAAGGTGCGAACACCCAGATAGTCCAGGATTGGAAAGGCAATATTTGTGAAATAGGCAATGAATATACCGTTGATCATTTAGGTGGAGCGTGCGGCAGGAGCGATTTTGTTACAAGAAGATGGATAAAATGTCCGGTTGAAACGCGCGCGGACTGGAAAGAAATGAAGAAAAGATATAATCCCGCAGATTCTGCAAGATTTCCTGTGAATATTGAAGAATTGGGAGCGAAGCTTCAAAATAGGGATTATCCAATCGAAATACATTTTTCAGGTCCTTATTGGCAGTTACGTGAATGGCTCGGCTTTGAAAATTTATCTATGATGTTTTATGATGACCCCGGTTTTGTCGAAGAAATGATAGAGTTCTGGGGTGAATATGTATCAGAACTTTTACGAAAAATCTTCTCGTTTATTATTCCTGATTCGGTTCATATTTCTGAAGATATGGCCTACAAGAATTTTTCCATGGTTTCCCCTGAAATGTGTAGAAAACACCTCCTGCCATGCTGGAAAAAGTGGGGGCAAATTATCCATAATGCCAAAGTGCCTGTGTATGCAATTGACTCTGATGGTTATATAGGCGAACTGATACCCTTGTGGATTGAGGCCGGGATGAGTTGCTGCGATCCGATAGAGGTTGCCGCCGGCAATGACATTAATGAATTCAGGAAAAAGTTTGGAAAGAATATGGCATATCGCGGCGGCGTTGACAAACGGTGTATTGCCGAGGGAGGAGCCGCTATCGAAAATGAGATCAAGAGAATAACTCCCGTAATCAAAGGCGGAGGTTTTATCCCCGGCTGCGACCATGGTGTTCCACACGATATTTCCTGGAATAATTATGTACATTACATTAAATTGTTAGCTCAGCAGACAGGATGGCTGAGTGCTTAAAATTAGCTCTAAATTTTGATTTTAATGAAATAATTTATGACTGAACGTGAACTTGTTGCCAAGACGATAGTTTTTGATAATAATGATAGAATGCCTTATGATTTTCCTGAGAAATATGGTACGGATTTTTCATTTGTGAAAATCAATCCTTCGCCTGATGATAGGCCAATGGGCAAAGGCGTTTATACGGATGAATGGGGTGCTGTTTGGGAAAATTTGGGCATTTGTAATATTGGCGAGGTTAAAGAGCATCCATTAAAGGATTGGAACGATTTTGACAAGTTAAGGATACCCAGTATTGAAAACTTCAATCGTTGGAGTGTTTTAGATGGTATAAGAGAAAAAGCTCGTGATAAATTTTTATTAGCTCAAGGGATTTCTATTTATGAAAGAGTTCATTTCATAAGAGGGCTTGAGAATACATGGATGGATATCTATCAGCAGCCCGAAAAATTATGTGAACTGATTGATCTGCTTGTTGAAATGAATCTGTATGCTATTAAAAAATATGCGGAAGCTGGAATAGATGGATTTATATTTTGTGATGATTGGGGGCTTCAGAATCGCCTGATGATATCTCCTGATAAATGGCGACAGATATGGAAACCGCGTTATCAGCGTATCTATGATGCTGCCCACAAACATAATATTCTTACCTTTTTACACAGTTGCGGCTATATCGTGGACATTCTTGACGACTTGATAGAAATTGGCCTTGATGTAATACATATGGATCAACAAGAAAATATGGGATTGGAGCTGCTTGGTCAGCGATTTGGCGGGAAAATCACGTTTTATTGTCCAGTTGATATTCAAACCGTAATGGTAAATGGTTCAATGGATGACATCCGAATATATTGCAGGAAAATGGCCAATTTACTCGGCCGACCTAAAGGAGGTTTTATACCAAGATGGTATGAGGATCCAAAAGGTGCAGGTCATACACAAGAAGCTCTTGATGTTATGTGTGATGAATTTTTAAAAATGAATTCAGAGCGAATCGCAAATACAGAAAGTGATATTTGCAAATAATATGGATTAAATATCGAAAAGTAATTAAATGCTCAAAAAACGAGGTTAAATTATAATAATGAGCGAAAATGATCAAAAGCTGCAAATACTCGATTCTGTATTGGAAATACTGAAAAAGCGTTCAGGAGAACGCTTAATAAAGACCCATGAACTTTTTGGGCAAGAGGTACAAATCGGGGATATTCATTCTCATTCCCTGTATAGCGATGGACGATGCAGTGTGGATGAGCTTAAAAAACAGGCTGATTTGGCGAATCTCGATTTTCTATTTGTAACTGACCATAATTCTTTGCAGCAGGGCATTGACTGCGCGAAATATAAAAATGTCTGGGTGGGGCAGGAACCTGCCTGTGCAGCGCATCACATCGGCGTGCTTTCGCCGGATTCATTGTTTGTACCAGAGGGTGTCAATTTTTTAGATGACTGGAATAAGGCAAAGCGGTTGTTTCGATTTTGCTGGATAGCACATCCCAACGGATGGTGCCCCAAAACAGTTTATACTCAGCAGCAAATAGAGGAATTATTTCTTATCAATGATGGTTTTGCGATGGAAATCCTTAATGGTGTATTCAAGGTTACGGATGTCTACGACGAATGGCAAGCCGGCAGTGTTTCACTTTGGGACAGGCTTTTGTGTGCGGGCAAAAGAGTAACCGCAGTTGGCGGCAGTGATGCACATTTTGCTGCCGGAATCGGGTGTGCATGGACAGGCCTGCTGGAAACAAAGTTGTCCAGAGACGATGTTCTGGCAAGTCTTAACGCGGGCAGAACGATTGTTTCCGAAGCTCCTTTACTGAAATTGGTCTTAAATGGGGTTAAGCCCGGCGGAGAATTGAAGATAAAGGCAAATGATAAAATTGAAATTGAGATACTGGCGGCGGACGCTCTGGGAATAAGTTCGGTTCGATTGATTCGAGATGGTCATGTCGTGCGAAAGGTTTCAGGCAAAGAAAAACTCAAGCTGAAACAAAAATTTGAAGAATTGTATAAAACAGGGAGCTACTATCGTCTCGAGTGTATTTCGATGGATAATAAACATGCGTTTACAAGTCCTATATATATTAAAACAGAAAGATAGTCGCAATTTATAAAATAAACGGTTAAGGCCTATTCAGACAGTAATCGTTTTGAGAATTATTTAAGAGGGTTATTTACACTATGAATTCATTAGAACGGGTTTTAACAGCAATTTCTCATAAAGAACCAGACAGAGTTCCTATTGGCGAATGGGGTATAGACCATGATCATGTAAGCCGGATTATCGGCAGGCACACCTATTGGCGAAATCGCAGGGATACCACTCTGGCCTTGTGGTCAAACCGCAGAGCCGAAGTGGTCGAAAGCATGAAAGCGGATTATGCTGAGCTGATAGAAAAACTGGATTATGATTTGATTCCAGTTGAATTAGTCCCGCCGAAGAATTTTGTATGTTTGGACCCGCCAAAACAAATTGATGCAAATGCATGGCAGGATTCATCCGGCAATATGTTTAAATATGCCGCCAGCAACGATTCTATTATGTGTATATCACATAAATCTCCGCAAGATGATTTATCCGAGGAACAGGTTGATCGATTAATAGAATCAATTCCCGATTTTAACAATGGTGAATTTGAGTTTATCGATTATATTTGTGATAAATTTGGTAACGGAAAAGCCATTGTTTTCCGCGACATAAGTATCGACTGGAATATGCTCAGGTCTTTTGGCGGTGATGAATGTCATCGATTAATGATACCCGTCCTTAATCCATCCGCGGTTATCAGGGCCGGAAGATATGCCGCGGCATTG
>CAYTHV010000115.1:0-3554 GCA_964437685.1 uncultured Pirellulales bacterium | reverse complement strand
CATGTGCGGGCGGGATTACGGCAATAAAACCGGCTGTATAGAGTCGCCTCAGACGATACGGGATATCTATCTGCCCTTTCACAAAAATTTTACATCGGAGGTTGAAAAACACGGCAAAATACCATTTCTTCACTGTTGTGGCTGCATCTGGGAAATCATGGATGATATTGTCAATACCGGCTATAAGGGCTATCAATCCATTCAGGCGACAGCGGGTATGGATTTGGCAAAAGTTAAAAATAAATATGGAAAAGATTTAACTCTTTGGGCGGGTGTTCAGTGCGAAACGCTTGTCGAGGGTACGATACAGGAGGCCGAAGAGGAAGTCAGGAATTCTCTTGATATGGCTATGCCCGGTGGAGGGTTCATATTTGGCTCAACCAACTCCGTTCAATTTGGTGCAAAGACGGATAATTATTTAAGAGCGATCGATACCGTCAGAAAATATGGCGTTTACAGGTAACAAAGATAATCTCTATGTCTCTTGAGTATAAACCTGATTTCGAGCGTGCGCAGCATTACTGGGATGCTTTTTGGAGCAAGCAGATCATTGATAGACCCTGTGCTTCAGTTTGGGCTAAAAAAACTGGCGATGCTCCTGAGATACCGAGACTTATTGATGCCGACAAAGCGGATTTTGACTCTGCTTTAAAAATTTGCGACCAATATCTTCAATCGCATGAATTCATCGGCGAGGCGATACCTGTTTTTCGGCCTGGGTTTGGGCCAGATCAGTTTGCCGGTTTTTTGGGTTCTTCGATTGTAGCAAGCGGGCATGATTCTAATACCGCATGGTCGGAAAAGAGAGTTGATAACTGGAAAACTTTCTTGCCATTAAGAATAAATGAGAAAGGACGTTATTGGGAGCGAATGCATGAATATCACAAAGTTGTGGAAAGATATCTTAAGGGCAGATGTCTTCTGGCCGAGATTGATTTGCATTCCAATATTGATGCCCTTGAAGGCTTACGTGGGGCACAAAATCTTCTTTTTGATATGATTGATGAGCCGGATGTTATTCTTGAGGCCGTAGAGCAAGTCCAGGGTTTGTATGAGCAGGTACATCAGGCATTTTATAACTATGGCGATAAGAAAAATTTGGGAACTGCGGCGATGAGTTTTTTTTACAGCCGCGGAAAATGCCATTGGATACAGGCCGATTTTATTTGTTTATTAAACCCTGATATGTTCCGAAAATTTGTACTCCCTGCGATAGAACAAGAGGCGAGCTATCTGGATAACTGTGTTTTTCATCTGGATGGCCCCGGAGCCCTCAAGCATCTTGATGATATTCTTTCCATAAAAAAGATTGATGCTGTACAATGGCAGCCGGGCGCAGGCAATAAGCCCCAGCTTCAATGGCCGGAAGTGTTGCATAAAATTCAGAATGCAGGAAAAAGCATTATTCTTTATGGTACGCCGGAAGAAATCAAGAAAATTCATGGACAATATATACCCGAACGGGTAATTTATTATGTTCCTGTGGAGAATCCTCAGCAGGGGCATCGATTTTTAGAGTGGTTGAAAAATAATACATGATGACAAAAGGTAGAAAGAAAAGATGAAAAAGTACGTGATAGTTGGAACTGGCGGACGAAGTACCATGTTTCAGGATGCCTTGTCCGGCGAATTTGGAAAAACATCCTGTTTGGCGGCGATCTGTGATCATAATGCAGGCCGTCTTGCATGGACTAAAAACAGGCTCAAAGACAAGCTTCCAAAATTAATAGCCTATCATTCTGATGAATTTGACAGGATGATCGCGGAACACAAGCCGGAGGCCGTAATCGTATGTACAAAAGATGCTACGCATGATGAGTATATCTGCCGTGCTATGGAGCTTGGCTGTGATGTGATAACAGAAAAACCTATGACAACCGATGAAAAAAAGTGTCAGCGAATAATCGACACCGCCAGAAAAACCGGCAAAAATGTCCGTGTGACATTTAATTACCGGTATGCCCCGCCGCGGACACAGGTCAAAGACTTGCTGATGAAGGGCGTGATTGGGAAGATCTTGTCTGTGGAATTTCAGTGGCTTCTGGATACCAGCCATGGCGCAGATTACTTTCGCAGATGGCACCGGAATAAAATCAATTCCGGCGGCCTTATGGTTCACAAGGCCACGCATCATTTTGATCTTGTAAACTGGTGGCTAAGTTCGGTCCCTGTCAGTGTTTTTGCCGAAGGTGACAGAGTATTTTATAATGCAACGCAGGCTGAACGTTCTGGTTTAGGAAGGCGCAGCCAGCGATGTCAGGATTGTACCGTAAAGGACAAATGCAACTACTGTCTTGATATGAATAGTTATAGTATGATGAAAGAACTCTATCTGGACTGCGAAAAATTTGATAGTTATTATCGGGACAAGTGTGTTTTTAGCGATGAAATTGACATTGAAGATGTGATGAATGTAATCGTCAAATACAAAAGCGGGGCATTTTTAAGCTACAGTCTGAATGCCTTTAGCCCATGGGAGGGTTACCGCATCGCATTCAATGGTACAAAAGGCAGGCTTGAACATCTTTGTCAGGAATCGTCTTACTTAAATGGCGATGGCGGGATTGCTGGGGCTTTTGAGGCGGAAAAGACCTCGACGCGGATTTATCCGCATTTCAAAACGCCTTACGAAATTCAAGTGGATGAAGGCGAAGGCGCTCACGGCGGCGGCGACGCAGTCATGCTGAATGATATCTTCAATGGCAACTCAAAAGATATTTACTTAAGGGCGGCGGATTATACCCAGGGCGCCTATTCGATATTAGTGGGCGTTGCGGCCAATCATTCCATGGCTTCCGGGAAAAAGATATTCATCAACGATCTTGTCAAAGAACTTGGCGAGCCTGCGATGCCGAAAATGCCTGATGGAACGGAAAAGGTGGATTTTGTTGAAAACTCCGCCCGTTATCTAAAAGGCGAAAGAGTGGATGCCAATATTTTTCTGAAAGTAGATGCGCCGGAATAAAATGGTAAAGACAAAAAAAATTAAAACCTGTGCGGATTTGGAAAAAATAAAAACCGCATTGAAAGCCAAAACACCCCTGATCTGGCTTTTTACGGGCGATAGTATCACGCATGGGGCTAAGCATACGTATGGAATGCGAAGCTACCCCGAGCATTTTACGGAACGGATTCGCTTTGAAATCGCAAGAGTTATGGATGTCGTTATCAATACCGGGATAAGTGGGAATCGGATCGGTGATATCATAAGAGACTTCCAGTTGCGGATTGCCCAGTTTAAGCCCAGTGTCGTTTCTGTGATGATAGGAACCAATGATTGTACTGCCGGTAAAGCGGGATTGAAGCTATTTCAGGCGAATCTGACCAATCTAATTGAGAGCATAAGAAGTTTAAATTCGATACCCATGATTAATACTCCCAATCCGGTTTTGACGGCAAAGTCGGTTAAAGGCGGTACAAGAAAATGGCTCTCCGAATATGTCAATGTGGCGCGAAATGTTGCGGAACTCCAAAATACGGTGCTGGTAGACCACTGGGCACATTGGAGTGAATTGAAAGAAAACGACGACCTATTGATGTTTTGGCTTAGTGAC
>CAYTHV010000114.1:0-10798 GCA_964437685.1 uncultured Pirellulales bacterium | reverse complement strand
TTTTCTTCAACCATCTTACCTTGAACCGCGGCAAAACCTTTTTCCGGCTCTTTCAGCAGATCCAGCGGCGGCAATTGATAATCATCATATGTTGCGGGCTTGTATTCCGGCTGCTTGGGCTTGGGAGCGGGTTTCGGCTTAACAATCGGCTTGGGTTTGGCAGGTTCCGTATCCTCTACCGATTCTCCAACCTCTACAACTTTTTCTTCAATGGCTGCTTCTTCCTCCGTTTCGACAGAAGGCACTTCTTCTTCCGGCGACACATCCTCGGCAGTTTCATCCTCGGCCTGCTCACTTTCACCATGAATGGTGATTTTCGGTTTGGCTTTGCCCAATTGAATTTTATTGGGCACTTCAATATCCCGCAGGGATGAACCTTTGGGTTTTTGCTTTTCACTCAGCCGCTTCCAGATATCCGACAAAGCGACGGACTGCTCTTTTGCTGCATTGATTGCAGGAACCGCGATGCCAAAGAACTTCATCACACCCAGCCCAAACCAGCGAACCAATGCAAGAACCAGTGAATCCGCCAGCAGAACAGCGCCGACAATCCAGGTACAGACAAGCACAATCACCGTCCCAAGCAGGGCAAATTTTTGGATCAATATTTTGCCGGCAACAATCCCGATAACCCCCCCGTTGCCCAGAGGAAAGTCCATCCCCGAAAAACTCAACGCACCACTCGGCAGACGCACAATCTGATAATCATAAAGCCAGCCAAGGCAGGCTCGATACAGGATACCATATTCACGGCTATTGTCCGGCCAGAGCAGATACCAGGTCGTCGATGCCGCAGCAATCATCAGCAATGCGCCAATAATCCGCAATACCGGCTGAGTCACGTCCGTACCCGCAAGATGAGTAATCAGCAACCATATCCCCGCAAACAGCCCCAGCAGTACACCGGGACCAATGTAATAGTGCATATAGTACGCCGTAAACGCCCCCGCAGGCCCACACCAGTTCTTCACCGGCTGATTGTGAGGCCAGGCGTACTCACTTGGCGCATCGGCAATATCAAAACTGGCCGCGCTGAAAAACAAAAATACACACGCCGCCAGCAAAATCCCTTCGACCGCGATTCGATATAAATTGCTGTGTTTCACGCCTATTATTATCCTGATTGAATAAAAAACAGCCCTGCTGACACAGTCAAGGCTGATTCGTCTTATATCGGCTTTTTAGAGACAATCTCTGCAACGTTCAGTAATGCTATTATAGTGTGAATTTATGGAATTGAAAAGCCTGATTTTATCGGCCGTAAAAACTCTTTTTCCTGGGTTTTTCCGTCCGCGGGCCGCCAAAAAACATAAACGCCAGCAAAATCAGTCCCGCCCCGGCCAGCAGTAATGCCGTCCGATAACGCGGCTGAATAGTGCGAATGATCCAAACTGGAAGCTGCTCGTTGGGGTCGCCAGGCTCTGATTCTTCAACCACTTTTCGAGCCAGCGAGGCAAGTTGAGGATTATAATCCGCTGGATAAATCGTGTTTGGTTCAACAGGCGTCTGGCCAAGCGTAATTTGCTGGAGTCGGACCAGTACACTGGAGTCATGTTCAATCAAGGCGATTTGTGACTTATACTGGTCAATCATATCCCGAACTTTTTGATTGTCTCGGAGACTTTTTTCCAGCATTGCCCGGCTCTGGAAATAATCGGTTATTTCCGTCCTCACCAGAAATGACAACACCATCCCAATGGTTCCCGCTCCAAAGAAAACGCAAAACACTATGAATAGGATCAATAAAACTGGCTTATTCTTCATCTGTTATGACAGATATCCATAGAATATGTTCGAAATTAAGTACAAAAAAAACGGCAGTGGTCCCTGTAAAAGAGGCCTCTGCCGAAATAATCGACCTAATTAGCCTTTATACTTGAAGATTTGTCCGCCATAGACCGCCGCGGTACCGAGTTGTTCGTGAATCCGCAAGAGCTGATTGTACTTGCAAATGCGGTCGGTACGGCACGGAGCGCCGGTTTTGATCTGGCCTACGCCGGTGGCAACTGCCAGATCAGCAATCGTGCTGTCTTCGGTTTCGCCGGAACGATGGCTCATAATCGCGGTGTAACCATTGCGGGCGGCCAGGTTGATCGCCTGCAGGGTTTCAGTCAGCGTGCCGATCTGGTTGACTTTGATCAGAATCGAGTTGCCGCAGCCTTTTTCGATACCCATCGCCAAACGTTTGCTGTTGGTGACAAACAGGTCGTCGCCGACAAGCTGGCACTTGCCGCCGAGCTTATCGGTCAGTTCCTTCCAGCCTGCCCAGTCATCTTCGGCCAAACCGTCTTCGATGCTGACAATCGGGTAGTTCTTAACCCAACTTGCCCAATGCTCAACCATATCTTTGGATGAAACCAGATTTTTCGGAGCGGATTTGAAGAATTTATACTTCTTGCTCTCGAACATTTCTGTGGTCGCAGGGTCCAAAGCAATGGCGATTTCCTTGCCAGCCTTATAGCCAGCTTTTTTGATGGCTTCCATAATCACTTCGAGGGCTTCTTCGTTGCTCTTGAGCGAGGGGGCAAATCCGCCTTCGTCACCGACTGCGGTATTGTAGCCTTTGGCTTTCAGCACGCCTTTGAGGGTATGGAAAACTTCCGCACCCATTTGCAGAGCCATCGGAAAATCCGGGGCGCCGATGGGCATAATCATAAATTCCTGAAAATCGACGTTGTTGTCGGCATGTTTGCCGCCATTGAGGATGTTCATCATCGGAACCGGCAGGACATTGGCATTACAGCCGCCGACATAGCGGTACAGGGGCAGATCCACCGAATTGGCGGCAGCCTTGGCAACAGCCAGTGATACACCCAAAATGGCATTGGCGCCAAGCTTATTCTTGTTGGCTGTACCATCAATATCACACAGGTATTTATCCAGCTCTTCCTGAGCCAGAGCATCCATGCCGATAATTTCGGGAGCTATTTTCTTGTTGACGTTATCGACCGCCTGTTGAACGCCTTTGCCCATATAGCGCTTCTTTTTGGGGTCGCGCAATTCGCAGGCTTCATGGGCACCCGTGCTGGCTCCCGATGGAACCGCTGCCCGACCAAATGAGCCATCATCCAGCAACACATCAACTTCCACGGTCGGATTGCCGCGGGAATCCAAAATTTCTCTCGCTTTTACATCCACAATTGTCGTAAACATATTTCTTTTTCCCTTTCTTTATAGGATTATCATTTCAGCGCAGACCAACCTCGTCGCGATACATTCGGTTGCAAAGAGTACCCCAAACAGCCTCAAACGTCAAGAAAGGATTTTAGTCCCTTTGTAACCTGAAAACCTTTTATTTGAAAAAAAGTTAAGAATGACGAAAGACTCATTGCAAAGCGGCCTAAAATGACTTGGGTCGTTATGGGCTTTTGTGAAATAGAAGACATTTATTTTGGACTTATTCTGCCCATTTTAAATATTTAAAAAAGCATCCTTGCTCAAGGCTCATACCGCCCTACTACATACTGTTCCACTTTTCGCTGATGGCCGCCATTTTCACCCCCATGGTACACAAAAGCCGAATGGCGAAATACAACTCTCTTTTTTTAGTTATTGCTATTTTTATGATATTTTATTGCCTTATTATTGAATATTATTTTGCAATTTTTGTGCATAATTTCATTGACAAGCAGGAGCAAAATCTCTATACTACCAATAATAGGCAACTGTATATTTTGTGTGGGTAAGCTAATGGAACAGACAAACCGATTCTATCTGGTGGGCTGTAAGAAAGGTTTTACACTCATCGAGTTGCTTGTGGTCATCGCCATTATCGCCCTGCTTTTGGGAATCCTATTGCCGGCGTTGAGTGCGGTTCGCAGGCAAGCCCATACTATTGTTTGTGCATCCAATCTAAAGAACTATGGCCCCGCCCTGATTATGTACACTCAGGACAATTCTGACAAATTGCCGTTTATGGTATCATGGCTTTATTCCCAGGCGACAATCAAAAAAGGAACGGGGAAAAATGGGAATTGCCCCAAAGAATGCAGATGGCATTACGACAAGGATGTGCCGGATGGAAGTCTTTGGCCGTATTTGAAAAATCTGAAAGTTCATCTGTGCCCCACTTTCAGGAATTACGCGATGGCCAGCAGATGTTTAAACCAGAGTAAACATTCGGCCAATACGCCCTTTAATCCTACCTATAGCTATGCCATGAATTACCATCTTGGGTTTAACTGGGTTTCCTATTTAAATACCGAAAAGGTGTTTGATTTGGAAATAGCGTTAAAACTGTCGCAAGCTTCTCGAACCAGTAAATGCTTTGCCTTTGCAGAAGAAAATTCATGGCCAGTCAAACAGGATAGACCCGGCGATGCTCCCAGGTATTACAGCCAAAACGTGTTAAACGATAATGCCTTATGGCTGAATGCGAACTCCGGTTCGCCAAGCTTCCCCAACGAGGCAACAGATAATTTTGCTACCTACCATAATGTCAGCCAGAACAAGAAAAACGAAGGCGAAGCAAACGTTGTCTTCGTTGACGGGCATGTTTCGGCCGTAAAAGGCCTGGCTGGATATGATGCTTATATGGAATACGGGAGACCCTTCGCAGGCCACGAGAAGACCAATGTCCGTGGAACCCCTATCTGGTAATGCTGTAAAAAAGATAACCCTGTGTGGTTATTATAGAAAGATTAATATCTTTTTTTCGGAGGTCAATGATGAGAAACTATTTAACCATTTTTGCATTTGTTGTCTTAATGGCTTCAATTGCAAGCGGCGATTTGGCAGGATATTGGAAATTCGATGAAGGCAGCGGACTAACTGCGGCCGATTCATCCGGAAACAGCAACGGCGGCAGTTTATACGCCGCCGATGCCAGCAATTATCCACAATGGATTTCCGGTCATTCCGGAACCGGAAAAGCCCTGTTATTCAACGCCAGCACCACCAGCAGTGCAAATTTTAACAGTGTAACTGTTGCGTTATCCAGCATAAATCCTCTGGCTAACCTTAGCCCGGTATTTACTTTTTCGATGTGGGTAAGACGCGACGTTATCAATACAGCAATGTATCCTTATCTGGCATATACCGATGTTTATGACATTGAGCTTGCCAAAGACCCCAATAGCAGCGACGACTGGTGGCCTTATGATTATTTCTGGTCGGAAAGCAACAGCAACTGGCAATTTAAAATCGGCAAAGAAACCGCCGCTCAAAAAACCACCGGCAACTGGTATCACCTTGCAATTACCTGTGATGGTACCTGGCTGCATAAATATGTCAATGGCATAAATGTCGCCACCGTTACTGTGATGTCAACCACTTTTTCAGATATTGCCTCGACCCATTTATATCTTGCCGCAACATCAACCGGCAGCGCCTATCTTGTCGGCGCACTTGACGATGTCGCAATATGGACAGGTACCTATCTACCGGCAGCGGAGGTCGCAAAGCTGGCAAATGGTACAGCGACCCCGCTTACCGTAACCGACGAAACTTCCACGCCGTCATTGCCGGTCATGGAAACTTCGGTATTTCCCGCCGGGTGGGAAGCGGTATGGTTCCCATGGATGTCCAAGGAATTGTCCATTGTCAATGGCCAGGTAGCATTATTCGGTACCGTCATTTTAACCGGACCCGACGACCAGCATCCAGTTGCCCCATGGGGATGGACAATAAAGGATGAAAATACCTATGCCGCCGTACCTGAAAACGAAGCGCAGCGCGGCGTTAAATGGGTTGATCCTTCCTGGAGCGGCCGCGAACCGAATATGGTCGTTATCGCTGCGTATATTACACCGGGGCTTATTCTCGGCCAGACGGATAAAGGTTATCATCTTTACAATCCCGGCGGCGTCAATAGCTGGGAAGACAAGCCTTATTTCAGAACCAATATAAGAATGGCCGCCATTAATGCCAATGGCGCCAGTGTTCGTGCGACTATTTATCGTCGTTCTTCGGATGTGGAACCCGACAGCACAAACTACAGCACGTTGCTGACTTATCTTGGCGAAATCGTAATGCCGCTTAACGCCGGAGATCGCGTCTGGCAGCAATATGAATTCACTCTGCCAAAACCGCAAAGCAGTACAAGAATCCCGCTTTGGTTCGAGTTGGCTCTTGTCGGCGGTACTGCGGATACTGTTGTGTACGTTGATGAATACAAACCTGCTTCAAATCTTTATGCTGCATTTAAAGCAATAGACCTTGACAAAGACTCGTATATCGGCGAAGACGAGCTTGCAATGCTGACCGCAGGCTGGCTTGCCTCCACAAATGCTGCAATACTCGACCCCAGAAGCGGCGGCTTACTTATAAATGGCGATTTCTCTGCAGATAAAGCATTGTTTGATTCAAGCGATGATGCAAGAGTGTATATGAACCCAACGGGCTGGACATTTACCGGTACTGTTACAGGAAACTATGGCGTTCAGCGTGTAGAGAAAAAAGGCGAAATGAACTATAGCTGGCTTCATTCTTTGACACTTCCAGCGGTAGCGACTCCTCTTGGCGGTTATGCCGCAGCGTATACGACAGATGTGTCTGCCAGTGATCCGTATGGGGTTCTGGAGCAGACGGCTTCCGCTGCCGCAGTCGCAGGTCAGACCTATTACGCCATGGGTTATGTGATGACGGATACCTGGTATGGCTGGAAAGATACCGCCACGATGAGTATCGCGGTAAATGGCGTTGACAAGGCCAGCTTCGTTCGCAAACTGTCAAGGAACAAATGGCGCGCCGTCTATGGCACCTATACCGCAACCAGCAGCGACGCCGGTAAACCGATAAAAATTAAATTTGCATACGACGATGTGTTTGATCCCAATTATACCTCTCCCGGCAATATGCTGGTAGGTTATGCTTACCTTGGCACAACCATTCCCAATGAATGGCCGGAAAAACGTCCCAACCTGCTGGTCAATGGCGGATTTGAAGATTTATCCGTCCTGGACGCCAATATCCCGGACGGCATTGCCGCGGTGGCTGCGAGCATCCGAAAATCAGACAACTGGGGCGCCTGGCTGGTTAGCGACGTACCGTGTGTTACCGGCTGGGTATATGAAGTACCAACGGGATTCAATCTGGACTACACAGGCGGTATCTGGGCAAGAGCATACTATGGTCCCCCGCTGCCGACACCCGGCTTGAATGATGTTGCTTATTTTGTTGATAACAGCCTGGTTCTTGGGCAGGTTGTCGGACCTCTGACATCCGGTGTGACCTATTACCTTGATGCCGCATGCGGCGTAAGTACCGATGCTTATTCAACATTAGACTGGCCCAATCCTGTCCCTGTTTTACATGTTGAACTCTGGAGAATACCTGTCGGCGTAACCAATGGCACTGTTATCTATGATGGCATTTCCGCCGGCACGACAGGTTATGTTAAAGTAGCTCAAGCCAGTGTTTCATCGACAGGCAATCTGACGGTAGGTAGTTCAGCGTATCTTACGCCTGCTTCCAAGTGGCAGATTATCGGTACGCCTTATACGGCGACCGCTTCGGATACCAATATGTATGTAAGAATTCGAGGCACAGGCGGTATGTCTTCCACGCCCGAGTATGCGTTCAGCGATGTTTATCTGTCAACACAAAAGAGACTTGTTCCGGGCGGCCCGGCCACCTTTGAACTCTCGTCTGGTTTGCAGTATGATGTGTTAGGGCCCTACGATTGCTATCACGCAACTGCAATGGGATACACAACTCCTGCTGTTGATTTCGACGGCAACTGCATGACAAATCTGGTTGACTTTGCAATGCTGGCAAAAGAATGGCTTGTGATAGGAATTGAGCCCTAAATGAAATTGCAAATCCTGATGCATTTCCTGCCGCCCCTGCCGGCGACAGGAAATGCAAACCGGGAAAGTAACAATAATCTGAAAATTGTATGAAGAAGTTTCGCTGTTGTCGTTAAGAAGAAAAGATTTTTGGAGCCGGAGAGATAGGGTTGAAGAAAAGCAGTTACATTCTTATTTTTGCAACAGTGTATTGCAGCGTTTTTGCAAGCTATCCACAGCCTGTTGGTCTATGGCAATTCAACGATGCCAGCAATTTAACAAAGGCCACATTAGGCGCAAACCTGATTGAGTCTGGTTCCCATTCCGCGGTTGCCGGCATCGGCACAGGCGACGGCGCCGTATCAGACCCACTGACAAGCTATTACCGATGTACACACGGAATTGCCGCAAACGGCGGCGGCTCTTATGTCAATAAATGGTCGGTCTTGATAGATGTCAAAGTTCCGGCCGCCAGCATCGGCCACTGGATTTCTTTGTATCAGACCAATACATCCAACTACAACGACGGCGACTGTTTTATCGCAACCGACAGAACCATCGGCGTTTCAGACACAAAATATACTAAAAATGCTATCAGCGGCGAAACGTGGTATCGGATCATAATATCCGTCGACAACGGCAGTTTTTACAGAATTTATGTCAACGGTTCACCATGGCTTGGAAACGGCACAATTCAGGCGCTCGATGGAAGGTTTGCACTTGGCTCGCAGATTTTGCTCTTCGCAGATGAAAACGGCGACGATTATCCCATTCATTGTACGAATTTGGCAATCTGGGGACAAGCTCTGTCCGATACACAGGCAAGCGAATTAGGTACGGTCTCTACGCCTATTGTGATCAATGTCAACAGCAACGCCGGAAAAAACCTGATTGCCAATCCATCCGGCGAAAATGGATTGACAGGCTGGACGATCACAGACGGCAATGACTGGCAGGCAGCAGACAGAACTGACTGGCATTGGCCAAGAACCAATAATTATTATTTCACCTCCGGGCGCTCTGCGCACGGGGAAATAAGCCAGATAATCAACCTGGAATTTATGTCAACAGATATTGACAGCGGCCAGATTGCTGCCATTACCAAAGGTTATATCGGCGGCGGCAATGATGGAGATCAAGGCCGCATCATTGCGGAATATAGAAATAATTCAAATACGATATTGTCAGTTACAGACAGCGGATGGATTGCGGGACCCAATTCAGTCAGTTGGACGCCATCTGTTCTCCCGGATATTAATGGCCGCTTACTGCCGCCGGGAACGCGTTTTGTTAAATACCGACTGCTGGCACAGCGGGCAAACGGCACAGACTGCGACGCCTTTTTTGACGACCTTTCCTGGGAATTCAAGCAGGTTGTCGTCGGCAACACATCGCCGAGTATTCCTTCCATAACAGGCACAACTTCAGCAGCGACGGGTGTTAACACCACATACACTTTCAATTCCACGGATACAGAAACAGACGCTATCTGTTACCAGATTGACTGGGGGCATGGAATTTCAGACTGGTCTGATTTACAGGCTTCCGGCACAAATTATGCCGTTTCGCATGGCTGGCCCGTTCTCGGTGTTTATCCGGTACAGGCAAGAACCCGCGATAGCAATGGCGCTGTGGGTCAGTGGTCGGAACCTTACACCGTAACGGTTTCGGGCGATGCGGCGGGGGTATTTTATTCGCAGCCGTTTTTGCAAAACGTAAGTCAAACCGCAATGACCCTCGTATGGGAAACCGACCGCATGGTCAATCCCACGGTTGACTGGGGGCTGACTTCCGCTTACGGCAATACTGCCTCAGGATTGTGTATTAACGCAGGTTTAAATGGGACTTCCACAGTCTATATTTGTAAAGTAAGAATCGGCGGACTTGACCCGCAGACCATTTATCATTACCGGGCAAGAAATGGCTCGACATTGGGAAGTGACGCCATTTTCCAGACCGCAGTGCTAACTCAGGAGCCTTTCAGCTTCGCAGTCTGGGGCGACAGCCAGCGAATAGCCCAACGACTCATCAATGACCCCGCGCATCCGGAGTGCAGCTCTGCAATGTTCACGGATATGGCCGCCAATGTTGATATGGCCGTATCAGTAGGCGATATTGTGGATGATGCGTCCTACGGCTATTATGTAAATGCGTTTCGGACGTATGCCTGCAATATCTTAGGCAGACAGAAGCCGTTCTTTGTCGCTTTCGGCAACCACGATGAACCTTCGACCAGCCTGGTACACAAAACCATACAAAACAGCGGCATGAACAGTTTTTCATTTAATTACGGCAATGCCCATTTTACCTGCATAAGTCATTCGGATTGCGTAAAAGACACACTGCCATCCGACGACTCGATAGATTCATTACCGCTTGGCTGGCTTGAGCAGGACCTTGCATCCGATGAAGCACAAAACGCCACCTGGAGATTTTTGTTTATTCATGTCCCGCCTTATTGCGAGCGGTGGTTTAACGGCAGCAGCCTGATGCAGACGTATCTTGTACCGCTGATGAACCAATATAATGTGCAGGTTTGTTTCAGCGGGCATACCCATGAATATGAACGCGGCATGCTGAACGGTACTTTCTATGTGATTACCGGTGTTTGCAGTTATCTTGATATTGCCGAAACAATTACAATAGACTGGCCGCACATGACAGTAGGCGGTGCGCAAAATGTACCGGGGCTTCCCGAGGGCGGCGGCTTGATCCACGGCTGGACTGAAGTTGAGATTGACGGCACCGAGCTTCATCTGAATATGCACGGCTATAATCTTAACGGCACCTCGTATGGAATAGTGGATTCAATCCATTTTGCACTATCTGATTTTACCATGGACAAAACAGTTGATATGGCAGATTTTGCCAAATTGGCAGATAACTGGCTTAAGGCGGGACAAAATTCGAAATATGACCTTGTTGACAGAAGTCATAAGATAATTAACATGGAAGACTTAGCCGAATTTGCCCTGTACTGGCTGTATCATGGGAAGTTTTAAGAATAATAGAAAAACTGGTGTTAATATTAAAAATTTGGTAAAATAATATAGGGTATTTGATGTTGGGTA
>CAYTHV010000113.1:10634-11056 GCA_964437685.1 uncultured Pirellulales bacterium | reverse complement strand
CAGACACACAACTCGCAAAACTGGTCGGAAAAAATAAAGAATCTGTAAGATATAGAATAAAAAAACTAGTAGAAGAAAACATAATCAAAGGATTTAGTATATGGATAGACCCCGTGAGACTCGGATATAAAACTGCAAAATTACCCGGCCCAAGCAATACCGAGGTCATATCCGCCGGAGCTGTGAATAAAGCGGCGTCCTTTTCATCGGAATATTCCATCTCCACGTTAAGATTCCGATCCTGAGTTACATCAAGAAATTCCCGACCCTCCAGCAGCAGCTGAATGTCGATGTATTTTTTATGCGCCTCAAATTTCAACTCCTCCGCCGATTTTGTGCTGTATGTCATCACCAAGGCATAAATTTTGTCACCATCAACCTCATATCTTCCGTCCGACTGTGATCGATCAAAACGCACTGCA
>CAYTHV010000113.1:0-10624 GCA_964437685.1 uncultured Pirellulales bacterium | reverse complement strand
TTATGCAGCCTCGATTTCTCACCAAAATACAATTTCATATTGGTAAACACATCATAAATCATAACCATAATCCTTTCTTTTTAACTTTTATTTAAGCCAGCCTAATCTGTCCCATTTAGGCAAATTCAAGAATTCAGGATCAGGGTAGGCAAGCTGCTTAGCCTTAATTAACGTTTCTTTGTCAAGGTAGTTACCATCGGCAACCGCCAGCGCCTGCTCAAGATAGCAAGGCTTATCAATCCCCACCAGAACGGAAGATACCCCTTTGCAGGACAAGACAAATTTAGAAGCCAATTCAGAGAGCGTCTTGGCTCTATCATTCAGAAGTTGATCATATTTTTGGCGATGCTCTTGAACCGATTTCAACGCCGGATGAAGATGATCGCCTTTCTCGGTCAGTACCCCTTTGAACAGAATCGAGCGGACAACAATACCGACGCCTTGTTGAGCGGCAAGTTCAATAGCCGGAAACTGTGTTTGATCCAGTAGATTGAAAGCGAGCTGAATGACATCCCAATGCCCGGATTCAATCGCCTTAATCGATTGCTGAACGGTATAAACTGAAATGCCGGTCGCTCGGATTGTGCCTTTTTTCTTTAGTTGCTGATAGAACTCGATCACCGTATCATTATCAACCACGTCTTCAGTGCCGTCATGGGACATATAAACATCAATATAGTCTGTTTGAAGTTTAGACAGGCTTTGCTCAAGCGACGTTTGGAGTTTGGTTTTAATTTCTGTGCTGGATGGCAGATGTTGACCAGCATAAACATCGTAAAGATGGGCGGGTTTTGTACAGAGTATCGTCTTATCGCGACAGCCACAGAACGCTTTTCCGAGAATCTGCTCGCTTTTTCCATAGGCCAGGGCGGTATCATAAAAATTCAGCCCCCTATCCAATGCCTGATGGAGCAATGCTATCGATTCCGCCTCCGACAGCATATCGGATTCATTGCTGATTCCAATCCCATAAGGCAGTCCCAGCGAAACCGTGCCGAATGAGATTTCGGACACAAAAAGACCTGTTTTCCCAAGTTTTGTTCTATTCATTCCAATACTTTATAATTTAACTTTGCAATAATTTACATCAATCGCGTCTTTATTTCCAGCATAATAGGCTATCATTACCGTATTATCTGACAGCAAAGCTCCGCTCGGCAAGCCGTACGACCAGTTTGCCATCTCGACCAATTGTTCATTTAACGTTTTTTTCTGGGAATCACCCGTTTTATTATCATAAATAACCAAGGGTTCGGAAGCGTCAAAAGTCTTGCCGGAGTTATTTGTCAGAAATAATTTTATCGTCTGCGAAACCGTGCGATCCACGGCGACAACCGCAAATGTATCACCTTGAACTGGAATCGGCCATGGCTGGCCTACCAGTTTCGTTTCGGCAGGTTTAGACCATGTTTTTCCATAATCGGACGACTGGCTCATATAAACGTTAAGCTCTTTGTTGTTCACCGCATCATAAGCCCAGAATAAATCGACTAAATCCCCCTGTCCAAGATTGGCAATTCGATGATCCCAGAAATAGATTTTACATTCAGGGTCGTAAGCGACAACCTTATATGTCGGCCATGTCACACCGTTGTCATACGAAATAAAGTAGGCTGCCTTATGATGCCAGGTACCCGCATCATCATAGCTCTTGCTGGTTTCAAATGGGCAAATCAGAGTGCCGTTTTCAAGCTTATGAACCGGCCCCATGACAGGCGTTGGGGTATTCCCCATGTCGCCTTTCTCGATACGTTTCAGCTTAGACCAGCTCTTGCCGTTATCCTCTGAAAAACTCACGCACGCCTCTGTAGGCAAAAGGCCTCCCGTTTGGGGATTGAAAAATTCCAGCGATGCATCGCCTCGATGGTCACACCATAAGATACTCGCCATCAGTTTATTGGGTTCGATCTGTGCGATATAGGCCAAATGAAGAACGCCTGTTTTGCCGTCAAGCATGGGGTCAAATACCGCAATTGGCTGCGTCCAGGTATTACCGCCATCCGATGAGCGAACCAGCATCGCCTTTGAATCGATGCCGTTTTTGACGGAAGCGACTTGACATGTCGCCAATAAATCCCCATTGGACAGCCTGGCGACATAGGGAAAGCACGCTTTTGCCGTGCCGGAATTCGACGTTCCCGTAAATATTTTTCCACAACGAATAATCTGCATTTTAATAACGTCCATATTTTTCGACTAATTTTGGAAGCAATTCAATTCTATGCCAGGGGGCATCCGTCGGCACCTGATCGCCGGCGGCCATAAAGAGTTTAAACGACGTATGGCGTGTCTCAAGCCATTGACGGACACAATTTTCAAACTCCGCATCCGACGACGTCGATCCGAATATATTGGCGGGAATCCCGCCGGAAAGTATCATATTATTTCCGGCTTCGGCACGGGCCTGCTGCGGAGTCAGCGCAAACATCGGCGCAGGTGTTGCCGCATCGATACAATCCACACCGCACTCAGCAAAATTCCTCAGACACCCTTTCATCTCGCCGTCAACATGCACCGCCAGATACTTGCCCTTTGCATGAAGCCGCCGGGCAACTTCGGTATAGTAAGGACGGCTATACTGACTAAACATATCCGGATTCTGAACATTCGAATCAAAATTATCACTGATAATAAGAACCTCGAAGGGACCGTCGATAATTTCGTCAAGTATCCTGAGATTGCAGGCGTTCACAGAATCAATCAACGCTTTGGTTTCCTGCGGATTATCAAACATTGCCATACATGTTTTTTCGACGCCAAAGTTTCTGGAAATCAGATAGCCCAACCCGGAATACGGCAAGGGGCAATAAATTACACCAAGCTCACCCAAAGCATCCCGCCACATCGTATATCGATCCCAGCGAGGTCTGGCCTTGTATCTGTCCATGATATAGCAAACGATTTGGAAATCCTCGACACTTTCCAAAAGATGTTTGCGGATATTATATGAATAGCTGACTTCTGCAAAAACCCGTTCTTCTTCCAATGTTCCTTTCGGAGTTACTATCTTTCGATGAAATACGCCGTCAGAATCCGTCCATGCCGTATCTGAAATCTGCGGATCATCCAGGCATAGATCAAAATAACCTCCCATTTCGACATAGGATACCGCATCAAGTTTCCTGTGAAGCTCAACCAGTTTTAAATCCACACCCTTAAATCCGGTTAGATCAAACGGAATTTTATAATTTGCCTTATACCAATGCGATAAATCCAGCATCAGTGGAACCTGATCCGGCTTTTTACCCGCATAGATCGAAAGGACTCGCTCACGTGGTGTCATGAAAACCTTTCTATAAAAACTCTTCTAAAATATTTTTATTTCCTATGATAGTCTCGCAAATCCGGTATGGGCTTCCGGAGTATCAAGGAACTGCTCTATTTTGTTATCCTGCAAAAGCTCTGCGATTTTCGCAAACACTTCATCGACCGCTTTTCCATACAAGGATGTGTTTTCCTGATTATGAGCCAATGTCGGATATATAGAGGTATTTGCGATAAAACCTTTATCGAGCATCATCTTTGCATAAATCGTTCTGATCTTGTTGGCCTGCTGATGCTCAAAAGAAAAATGCGTGATACAGGGACGAGACTCACAGACATTGATTTTAACGTTGTATTTTTGCGAAGCGGTTTTCCAGTGACCAATGACCTTTTTCCCCATCGTATCAATGTGTTCAACAAGGTTTGTTTTCTGCATCTTTTCCAGAACCGCCAGTGCCGCGACGGGGCCGACACTTTCCGTCCAATAGGTGCTGCTGATAAACGAGGTGTTCGCGCCCTCCATGGCTTTTCGTGTTCCGAGAACCGCGGCAATGGGATGGCCGTTACCCAGAGCTTTTGCAAAAATCGCCATATCCGGCTGGATGTTATATTTTAGATGCGCCCCGCCGAAGCACAAACGCCAGCCGATTGTGATTTCATCCACAATCATCAACGCTCCGCATTTCTGGGTTAATTCTCTGACCTTACCCAGAAAATTATCTTCGGGGTCACTATAGCGTGTTGTTTCCATCACCACGGCGGCAAGATCGTCGCCATGCGTACGAACAATATCTTCCAACTGCTGAATCTGATTATATTTAAAAGTCAATGTCGTCCCGCAAAGCTGCCTTGGGACTCCAGCAGGGTTGAGCCCGGGCAGCAGATGGCCATTTAACGCATCATCGTTAGACAGGTTCGCCGCCAAATACCAATCATGCCAGCCGTGATAGCCGCATACCGCTATTTTGGAACGTTTTGTCGTTGCGCGGGCAATACGAACCGCCACCGCTCCAATTTCGCCGCCTGATCTTGCAAATCTTGCCTGCTGCGCCCAAGGGTGAATCTGGCAAAGTCGTTCTGCAAGTTCAACTTCCTCCGGCGGGTTTAAGGTCGTCATGGAACCCTCTTTGACCCGCCGAATAACCGCCTCCGACACATCCGGATCAGCATAGCCAAGCATACAGGCGCCGATGCCATTGGTTGACATATCGTAATAATGATTACCGTCAATATCCCATATTTCACAGCCTTTTGCTTTTGAAAAATAGGCCGGCCAGACTTCGGGAGCGAACATTTCAGGACGTTTGCTCAATAACTGCGTTCCGCCGGGAATGAGGGTTTTAGCTTTTTTATACAGCGTCTGCGATTTTTGAGTTTTCATTGTATTTCTACCTTGATTTTAAATTGAACAGTTCTTGTGAATTATTATAAAAAATATCCTCAATCTGCAATTTCGTAAGTTTGCAAAAACGAGCGGCGCATATTAATGCGCACAGATTTTCATACGCCGCAAATGTGGCCTTAATCTGCTGTCCGATGGGACGCTGAAGTTTATCGGCCGTAATAAAATCCCAACTCATACCCATTCTGATATAACTGCCTCGAAAACCTGACGCGGTTACTAAATCCGTGCCGAATAGAATTTTTTTTGCATCATAACGGGAGAACAGGTAAAGAAATACGCCCGTGTCGCAGACTGCTGAGGTATCAAACCAAAGGTTGTCGGCTGTCGGCAGTTTTTTCAATGTAAGCTCCATATTGGGAGCAATAAAACACCGTCCGCAATGAGCAAGAATAAAATTACAATTCGGATAAGTCTTTACCAGCCGCGTAATCTCTGACAGATTTTCCTCATCGGCCATGCCTTTGGGCTTTGCAACATGCAGCGTAATCGCCAGATTATATTTGTCTGCAATAGCAATTTGAGATTCCGGAATTAAATCGCAGATTGCGGATTCATTATAATTCTTTTTCCTCGAAAAACACATGTACGGCTTTAGCCCGGCAGGCTTGTACTCTTTGATCCAATTTTCAAGCGTATCGTTATTTGTGTCGGGCGAACACAATAACGACATTCTATCTGCTTTAGCATCGCATTGTGAGGCGAGGTAGGCATTGGTCGATGCGATATCCACTTTTTTTGTCGGAAAACCCAGCACCAGCCCATTGACCTTGATATCGGGAAAAAGCATTTGCCACGATTGGCGCAATGACTTCATATCCACTTCGCCAAAGATCGGGTCTTTAGCTAGCGGAATCGACTCATCAAGATCAGGCGCAAATCGATGCGTACACAGATGGGTGTGAGCATCAAATATCTTCGCAGGCAGATACGGCTTTATCTCGTTCTCATAAATAGATTGATCAACGGGATCACATTTAATCATACTAATCCCCGGCAAGCTGCGAGGGGCTAAGCTCATTTAACAATGGCTGCCCTTTAAAATATCGCTTGACATTCTGGAACGTAATATCCCACAGTAATGGGAGAAAATTCGGGCTTGCCGTTGAACCGCTGATATGTGGCGTCATAATGACATTCGGAAATCTCCACAGCGGATGGTCAGCGGGCATTGGATAATAATAATGCGTATCCAGCGCAGCTCCGGCGATGCTCCCCTGCCGCAGGATATCAATTAATGCCTGTTCCTGAATCAGCGGGCCACGCGCCGGATTGAGGATATACGCCCGCGGCGGCAGCATTTCAAGCTGTTCTTTGCCGATAATACCTTTTGTCTTATTGGTCAGCGGCATTGAAAGAACCAGAAAATCAAGATCGGCAAGAAATTCTTTCTGCTGATTCACACCGAACACCTTATCGGGAAGGACACCATCAGTGTCACCGGTTCCATCAACACAATACATCGTAGGTCTTGCCCCGACTTTGACATCCAGAACATAAACTTTTAATCCAATAGTCTTTGCAAGTCTTGCCGTTTCTCTGCCGATGCCGCCATAGCCCCAGATTCCGACCGTTTTGCCGCGAAGGTCCTGCTGGAATTGTGCGGGTCTATCCCATATTCCGGCTTCCTGATTACGTATCATTTGCCTCATATTACGCATCAGGTTGACCATCATCGCAATATTCCATTGGGCAATCGGAATGTCGTTGACGCCCGCCGCATTACAGGCTCGTATGCCTTTCTGCGAAAGATTAAGTCCGAATAATTGAGTATAGCCTGCCGATGCGATCTGAATGACTTCAAGCGATTTCATATCGTCAATATTTTTCGGCGGACAGGTGCAGAAAAGAAAATGAATATCCCGGATTATATCCGGGCTGATATAACGGACATCATCATAAGGTTCGACAACGCTTACATTGACTCCCTCTATTTTTTTGAGTTCTTCAAAAACAGGGGCATACATGGTCATATCAATTAAAACATTTTTCATAGTATTTCCTAATCTGTTAATATTTTACCTGGAACATCATTAAACTCGCCGCTTCCCGGCACAAATGGATATTTATTCTTTGTTTTATCCGTCAGAACCACGCCAAGCCCCGGCGTTTGAGGCGGCAAAATATAGCCGTCTTTCATCACAAAAGAATCGCCGATCACTTCGCTGTGCAGACCGGCAAAATTCGGTGCAATTTCCAGAATTGCCGTATTCGCACAGGCAAACCCGCAATGAATATTCTGCATCAGCGAGCCGCCAGCGCCCCACGCATGGGTTGCGATGCGTCTGCCGCGAGATTCGAGCATTGATGCTATTTTCATAAATTCGCCCAACCCGCCTGTAAACGAGGCGTCGGGCTGACCAATATCAAATGCATCCCGTTCCGCAAAAATGCGCCATTCATACATCGCCGTCAGGCATTCGCCACCGGCAATCGGTACAAAGGTGCTTTTGCACAGTTCCGCATATCCCCACGGGTCGGTGTAGTGAAGCGGCTCTTCAAAGAAAAACATATCATACGGCTCGACGGCCTTCATAACCGCTTTTGCGGTCGGCAAATTCCATGTTCCTGCGGGGCTGTTGCCCATGTGGCCGTCCATCATGATTTTGACGTCCTTGCCGACATGCTTGCGGGCAAAAGCCATTTTATCGCCTTCAAACTCTGCTGCTTCGGCCGCATTCATCGGGACATAATATCCGCCCTCTTTGGAAAGGCTTCCGGCTCCCAGCTTAAAACCCTTAAATCCAAGACTCAAATAAAAGTCCATCTTTTTAGCCAATTCCGACTTTGGATAGTTGCTCGGCCCTCCCGTAGCGTAGCCCAGTATTTTATCCTGCTTGCGCCCGCCCAACAATTCATAGACAGGCAATCCCATCGCCTTGCCTTTCAAATCCCACAGTGCCGCCTCAATGCCGGTCATCACGATCGTTCCAAGTCCGACGCGACACCAGAAATTGCCGCAATGATACATCCGATTCCAGAGTTCAGCGATATTATCTACCGTCTGACCAACCAGTATCGGCTTAAAAAACGCGACGATTTCGGGAACCATTTCCGGGCAGAAATAACCTGCGTAAGTTTCGCCGATTCCGACCAACTCCGTATCGGTATAAATCTCTATAAACGCAGCGCTTCGGCGTTTACGACATTCCAAAAGGTAGGGATCGTTGGTGCAGGGACCTGTCAGCAGCACCGTTTTTACATCTGTTATCTTCATAATTTCTCCTATTTATCGGTTATAATTTTACAAAATCGTAACGCCATATGATCCGCATTGCCAGCGTAATAAACCATCGCAATCTGATTTTCGGCGATTTTAATTCCAGATGGATGTCCATAAGACCATTGATTCATCGCATCAAAAAAATTACTGCTATCATCGGATACGCTGAGATGATTATAAATACACAATTCTGATTTTTCATCCCATGTCTTACCGCCATCAAAACTTCGTAGGGCCAATATTTGCTTCTTTACATCCCGGCGGTCATAGAGCATCACAATGTCACTCTTACTTAAAACCACCGGACAGGCAATCTGTCCGACAATTCCGGTATCCTGCGGGAGAGTCCACGTCCTGCCGTTGTCTTCGCTGAAACTCGAATGAATCGGTAAATCGATATCTTTCGCAGGATCATAAGACCAAAAAAGAGTGATCATCCGGTTTCCGGGCATAACCGCGATTCGCTGATCCCAGCAAACCTTGTCTTTCAGATTCCTGCCTGCAACTTCTATGCAATCAGGCCATGTATTGCCATTGTCATATGAAAATTTCAGAGTGGAAATATTGAATATCGGCGTCGTATCATTCCATTCCTTTTGGACTTCAAATTGCGCTGCAAGAGAGCCATCATTCAATCGCAGAGTTGGACCAGTCAGCGCCGATGGTAATCGAACCGGCGAGATATCCAGTTTCTGCAGAGCAGACCATGTCTTGCCCTTGTCCCTGGAATGACTTATCACAGGAAACATCGGACAAAGTCCGCCGGTATCCTTATTATACAAAGGTCTTTCCTTGACCGACCTGTCAACCCAGGCAAATGTCCACAGCCATACCCCATCCTCTAATTCGGTGATATAGCCGCCACGAAGACAGCCTTTTTTACCCTCAAAAGAGGTCGAAAATGGCATCACAGGCTTTGTCCATGTCCGACCTTCGTCCCTTGAAATCAAAAATGCCGCATTGCCATCGGCGGAATCTTTGCTGGAGCCAAGCCTCGTCGTAGCGATTAACTCGCCCTGACGTGTCCTCGTTAACCCACAAAAAGTCGCAATACTGGTTCGTTCTGCGACGCTGCCAATAAAAATAGTCTTATTTTCGATAACTTTCATACCTAATGGCCCCATCTATTCCACTTATAAAACACCATATCGCATCAGCCATGTTTCAAACTCGGCTTTTTTGCGGACATTGCCCCAGGCCAGATAGCAAAGACCCTCGGCTGAACCCAGATGGTCAACAATTTTGTCAAAGTTTTCCCGTGTTCCGCTGCCGGTAACAAAAAGCTGCTTGCCCGCATCACGCACTTTTTTATAAAGCTCAGGCCACTCGGCAACCTCTTTCTGCCAATCGCCGGGAACCCATTGAATCACTTTCAGGCTATCAATGCTGAGCAAAGAATCCAAATGCCGGATAGCCTCCGGTCCATCGAGATGAAACATCGCGCCGCCAAGCCGCCGACAGGACGCTTCCAGCTCCGGCTTAACAAATTCATCAAACAACGCTTCATTCAACACACTGCAAAAATCACACTGTAATAGAAATGTCGGCGATTGACACGGTATCGGCAGCCAAAAATCCATATAGCCAATGCCGTAGGGACGTATCGCTCTCGATAGATCATCATAGTATTGCCACCACGCCTTGTGTATCTGCCATATCAGCCGTTTTATCTGTTCGGGCTGGTCGTACATCGCGTACAAAATCTCTTCCGATGGAATAATCATCGCAAGAATATCACAAACTCCGCCGAGATTGGTCATCACTAGCTGAACTTTGCCGCCCCATCGTTTTGCGGCGGTCGCATAAACATCCAGTGTTCTTTTCAGCCAGACACTATCGGGGTTATACTGAATTTCAATGTCATTCAGGTTGCGATTGCCAGAGGGCTCAAACCAAATCGTATTTTCAGAGACCATATAGTTGCAATTGCTATACACCGCCATAGCTGAAGATGCCAGCATTGGCCGAACATAGGGAAAACCGTCACCCAAAAAATCAAGATCGGACAGGTTCTGCTCCCAAACCTCAACGAATTCGTCGCTCGAAACCCCGTTATCGAAGAAGAGCTGTAATTCGCTGCCTCGTCGCGGCAAGGCGCATTGTTGAGGATTTTTGCCGTCCAGACAGGTAAATATAAAAGGGCGATCCAGCGTTCCATTAAAAAACCGCTGGCCATCTTCTTTGATTCTATGCAACTTTGTTGTATCAAAATCTATCGACATCTTTGAAAGGAATCTACACAAATTTTGAGTTTATCGATCAGAAACGCGTTTATCCTGATACCGCTTGTGGAAGAATTCTTTAATTGCAGCCTGGATTTTTGCAGGAACTGTCGGCTTGAAGTTAGCCACCAGTGCGTTAGCTTTTTCGTGGGCGATTTCATACATTCCTTTAACGCCGTCAACGTATCCGCCGCTCATATCAAAAAATTCGCTCTCGAAAAACTCATCACTCTTGAGCAAATCCATCGTCATATCTTCTACAAGGAAGTTGCCGCCCGGCCCGACATTTTTGATGGAGTCCAGTCCAAGCTTGTATTCGCTCATATCGACGCCTTTGGCCAGATACTCGGCCATATCAATCAGGCCACACTGCATAAGAATCTGTTCCTGGCTCATTCCGTTGGCATTACCCATACTGCCAACCCCACCAAAGATATTCTGACCATTCAGATGCGATGTCAACATATATGCCAAACTTTCGGCTCCATTCTGCATATCCGGCAGATGTGTCAG